>NZ_JBHGAQ010000008.1:0-192970 GCF_042610505.1 Chryseobacterium sp. sg2396
AATCACCTCATGATTTTTACCCGAGTTCACGTTATTTTTAGGAACTAAATCCAAAATAGAATGTTAGAAAATAAAGTAGCTTATATCACGGGCGGGACCAAAGGAATCGGTTTCGGGATCGCTAAAATATTGCTGGAAAACGGAGTATCCGTTGCATTTTCGGGAAGAAAAAAGGAAGATGTGGAAAAAGCTGAACAGGAGTTGAAACAATATTCCGGAAACGTTCTGGGGATTGTTTCCGATGTTAAAAGTCTTGAAAGCGAAGAGGAAGCGGTGAAAGGTATCAAAGAAAAATTCGGAAAACTGGATTTTGTGATTGCCAATGCCGGATTAGGGGTATTTAAGCCGGTAGACCAGCTTTCCGCCGAAGAATGGAATGATATGATCGAGACCAATCTGACCGGTGTTTTCTACACCCTGAAAGCTTCAGTAGAAGAATTGAAAAAGACGGAAGGCTATTACATCACGATTGCAAGTCTGGCAGGAGCGAATTTCTTTGAAAACGGAGCCGGATACAACGCCTCAAAATTCGGGGTCGTAGGCTTTACCCAAGCAGCGATGATTGATCTGCGGAAATACAACATCAAGTCTACAGTGATCATGCCGGGTTCCGTAGCCACGAATTTCAATGGAAATGTTCCTTCGGAAAAGGATGCATGGAAAATTCAGCCGGAAGATATGGGGAATCTGGTACTGGATATTTTAAAAATGAATCCGCGGGTTTTGCCGAGCAAGATTGAGTTTAGGGCAACCAAACCAGCCAACTGAAAACATCTAATGCGCTGAATAATAAATTAATAAGTATTATGCATGCATAATATATATTTTATTTATATTAGCAAAACATAATTTAATAAAAATCCCGGTATAAAACCATTAACTTTTATACCAAAGAGAATAATAAAGCACGTATGGAACCTTAAGGCGACATAAGGCAAATAAAAATTAAACAACGTATGAAAATATTAGTTTGCATCAGTAGTGTTCCGGATACTACTTCCAAGATCAACTTTACAGCAGATAAGTCTGCATTCGACAAAAACGGGATCCAGTGGGTAATCAACCCGCTTGATGAATTTGCACTGACGAAAGCTATTAAATTGCAGGAGTCTCAGGGTGCTACTGTAACGGTAATTAACGTAGGAGATGCGGTAACGGAGCCTGTAATCAGAAAAGCACTGGCTATCGGGGCAAATGATGCGGTAAGAGTAAACCTGGATCCCAAAGACAGCTTTTCCACAGCGAAGGAAATTGCTGCCGTAGCACAGAACGGAGGATATGATCTGATCCTTTGCGGTAAAGAATCCATCGATTACAATGGCGGGTCCGTTCCGGGAATGGTTGCCCAGCTGTTAAACCAGCCGTTCGTAAATGCATCCGTAGGATTGGATGTAAACGGAAGCGAAGCGACTGCCGTAAGGGAAATCGAAGGCGGAAAAGAGACAATCTCCGTTAAATTACCGGCCGTAATCGCAGGACAGAAAGGATTGGTTGATGAAAAAGACCTGATCATTCCGAATATGAGAGGAATTATGTCGGCAAGAACAAAACCTTTGCAGGTGGTAGAACCGGCTTCTTCTGAAGTAAAAGTTCAGGGGGTATCCTATGACAGCGTGCCGCCGAGAGCAGCGGTGAAAATGGTTTCTCCAGATAACCTGGATGAATTGGTAAGATTACTTCACGAAGAAGCAAAAGTAATCTAAAGAGCCAAGTAAAAAGTAAAAAGATTCAAGAGGCTGGATTCGCATTTTCAGATTTTAACACTAAAATATCAAACGGAAGAATCTCAAATCTTTGAACATTAAACCTTAAACTTTAAACAACAATTAAAATGGCAGTATTCGTATACGCAGAAAATATAAACGGAGTTTACAAAAAAGCGGCTTTTGAAGCGGTTTCTTATGCTAAAGCAGTAGCAGACCAGGCTGGTGATACCGTAACGGCAGTCTCTGTAAACCCTACCGATTCTTCAGATTTGTTATATAAATATGGAGCATCAAATGTGATCAACATTAAAGACGAAGGTCTTAAAAATTTCTCCGCTAAGGCTTATGCGCAGGCCGTAAGTGAAGTGGCTAACGGAAATATCATAGTTTTCCCTCATACAACGGATGCATCGTCTGTTGCACCGATGCTGGCGGTAATGAACGGATATTCTTTAATCACCAATGCATTGGAAGCCCCGGAAAGCCTTTCACCGTTTCAGGTAAAAAGAAAAGCTTTCTCCGGAAAAGGTTTCATGCACGCTAAAGCAGAAGGCAGCGGAGTAATCGTTACGGTTTCTCAGAATGCTTTCGGTGTTAAGGAAAATGCCGTTTCAGGTTCTGAAGAAGTAAAAAACCTGTCGGTTGCCAATGAAGATACCAAAGTAATTTCCCACGAGCAAAGCTCAGGAAAACTGGATCTTAAAGAAGCGGAAATCGTAGTTTCTGCGGGAAGAGGAATGAAAGGTCCTGAAAATTGGGGAATGATCGAAGATCTGGCCAGTGTTTTGGGAGCAGCAACGGCCTGTTCAAAACCGGTTTCCGATATCGGATGGAGACCTCATACGGAGCACGTTGGACAGACGGGGAAAGCTATTGCACCGAATCTTTACATCGCGGTGGGAATTTCCGGAGCTATTCAGCATCTTGCGGGTGTTAACTCTTCTAAAACCATTGTGGTGATTAACAGCGATCCGGAAGCGCCATTCTTCAAATCAGCCGATTACGGAGTTGTAGGAGACTCTTTCCAGATCATCCCTGCATTAACGGAGAAAATTAAAGCGCTTAAAGGATAAGAAAGGTTAATGGTGAATGGTCAATTCGCTTTGCTTGTCAATTTTGGTATTATTTAAATGGAAAAATTTACTTGCAGGGCAAAACTGACTTATAAAATAAAATTCACCATTTACCAATCATAATAATTCACCCATAAAAGCCCATTCCGGGCTTTTATTTTTGTCTAAAAAGTAAAAAAAACTTTGAAAAATTAATCTATATTTGTAGCTATGGATTATAAACAGTTAATTATTCGCGGAATATCGTACAGCCAGACACAATCCGGGGCGTACGCATTATTATTGGAACATGAAGAAACACATATAAAATTACCTGTTGTTATAGGGAATTTCGAGGCACAATCCATCTCTCTGGGTCTGGAAAAAGACATTCATCCGCCTCGCCCTCTTACGCATGACCTGTTTACAAAATTTATCGTTTCTGCCAATTACGAACTCCTTTCGGTGATCATTTATCAGATTGTAGACGGGGTTTTCTTCTCAAACATTAACTTTAAAAACAAAACTACCGAAGAAGAAATGATCCTGGATGCTAGGACTTCCGATGCCGTAGCCATGGCCGTCCGTTTTGATGCGCCGATCTTTACCACCCAGCAGGTGCTGAACGAAGCCGGAATCCTTCTGGAACTTGAAGACGTTTCTAAAGAAGAGGAACATTTTTCGGAAACCGTACAGGAAGAAGATAACTTAAAATCTGTTTCCATGGAAGAGCTTCAGAAACTTCTGGACGAGGCCGTAAAAGAAGAAGATTACGACACCGCACTGGAAATTCAGGAAGAGATCAAACGCAGGAAAAAGAAAATCGACTAAAAGAGATATTACAACTATACAATGAATTTAAAATTACGTTTGACCATCCTCAGCTTCCTGCAGTTCTTCGTTTGGGGAGCTTGGCTGATAACGATGGCTAATTTCTGGTTTGGCACAAAACATTGGGACGGAGCGCAGTTTGGCGCTGTTTTCGGAACTATGGGGATAGCCTCTATCTTTATGCCGACCATTACCGGAATCATCGCCGATCGTTGGGTGAATGCCGAGAGGATTTTTGCGGTGTTACATATTCTTTACGGCATCGTCCTTTTCGTTTTGCCGCATTCTGCAGATCCCGGCTCATTTTTTTCAGTAATGCTTGTTGCGATGTGTTTCTATATGCCGACCATTGCCCTGGCCAATTCAATTTCCTACACGATCCTTAAAAACAGCGATCTGGATGTTGTAAAAGACTTTCCGCCGATCCGGGTCTGGGGAACCATCGGATTTATCGTTGCCATGTGGATTACCAACCTTACCGGTAATAAAGCAACGGAAGGGCAATTTTATATCGCAGGAGGCGTAGCGGTTTTCCTTGGAATTTATGCATTAACCTTACCGAAATGCCCTCCTCAGAAATTAATCGATAAAGATGCACCTCTGTCAAGACAATTGGGGCTTGATGCTTTCAAACTATTTAAAGATTACAAAACGGCACTGTTCTTTTTATTTTCTATGTTATTGGGAGCAGCATTGCAGCTTACCAATGCGTATGGAGACGTCTTTCTAAGTGAATTTGAACATTTTCCGAAATATGCTGATTCATTTGTGGTACAGCGGTCTACCATCATTATGTCTATCTCTCAGGTCTCGGAAACCTTATTCATTTTGGCGATTCCGTTTTTCCTGAAAAAATTTGGGATTAAAAAAGTAATGCTGATGTCGATGATTGCCTGGGTGCTCAGATTTGGTTTCTTTGCGTATGGAGTTCCCGAAGGATTCGGATTGGGACTGATTATTCTTTCCTGTATCGTTTACGGGATGGCATTTGATTTCTTTAATATCTCAGGATCTCTTTTCGTGGAAACCACAACAGATAAGAAAATCCGCTCTTCAGCGCAGGGGCTGTTCATGATGATGACCAACGGGTTTGGAGCTGTATTCGGAAGCTATGCTGCGGGATGGGCGATCGATAAATTTTTCACGCATAAATTTACGAACGTTTCTTCGTTGTCAGTCTATCTGGAAACGACACCGGATAATCCTACATTCCTGGAAATTTTAAAGAAAAGTTTCAATGCGGTGGTGAATCCGGACGGATCGCTATCCTCAGTAGTTATGGTAAAAGACTGGCATAATATCTGGCTTTCCTTTGCCGCTTATGCCTTGATTCTGGCGGTTTTGTTTGCCATATTATTTAAACACAAACACAATCCTAACGAAATTTCAGAAGTAAAACATTAATTTTATCTAGCTGATTATTAAAATACTAAATTGCACTTTTTTTTAAGTGCAATTTTTTTTTATTTTCAGGCAACCCTTTGGAAAATTTTCCGTCTTATATACAGAAACAGATACATGAAGAACCTTGAACAGAATTTTAAATTGGCAGAAAAGCATGATCGGAAGGCGCAGAAAGCCCTTTACGATATGTATTCGGCAAAAATGCTGGCCATCGCAAATTCTTATGTAAATAACCTTCATGATGCCGAAGATATTCTGATGGATTCCTTTTTTAACTGCTTCTCAAAGATCAGGGATTGCAGGGATTGGAGAAGCTTCCCGTTCTGGCTGAGAAAAATTGTGGTAAACAATTCCATAAACTTTATCAGGAAAAACAAGAATATTCTGTATTCCGATATAGAAATCAATGGTTTGGAAAGTGCCGATGATGAGTGGAATAATGAAATGGAAGAAATAAACATGGAAGAAATCTTTGCATCAATGCCGGATGGTTACAGGCTCGTATTTAACCTGTACGTCTTTGAAGAAAAAAAGCATCATGAAATTGCGGACATATTAAATATTTCCGAAGGCACCAGCAAAAGCCAGCTGAGCAAATCTAAAAAATGGATCACCGATTTTTTAAAACGAAAGAAAGATGAAAAACAATATGCTAAATAAACTGAAAGCCGGCTATGAAGAGATGGAAATTCAGCCATCGGCAGGCTTATGGGACAGTCTGGACCAAAAACTGGATGAAAAGACTGAAATTAAGCCGAAAGCATCTTTCCAATGGTGGAAATATGCCGCTGTAGTTTTGCTGTTCATATCCATCGGAACAATATCGTATTTTAATTATAAAAAGAATTTTGATTTTAATAAAGTTAATCATATTGCGAAAAAAGAAGCGGAAAAAGCGGTTCCTCACTCACATCCTGAAATCAATGACCAATCGGACCGTTCAATTGCCGAAGTAATCCCGGAAAGTAAAACCGAAAAAATTGTCGACAATCCAAAATCAGGCAATATAAAAGAAATTAAAAATAAAAGTCCGGAAATTCAGGAAGCTGAAGTGCTGCCGATTGCGATAAAACCATCACTTACTATTCCTGCCGAGGCCTTAAAAACTGAAAATGCAATTAACAATCTTCCGGTTCTGGCGGAAACAAAGAATGTAAAAACGACCTACGTCAGTGCAAATGAACTGCTTTTGGGTAGGGAATTCGATAAGAGCCGGGAAAATTTAAGAATAGAAGAACGCAGATTCGGAGTATTCAATATCGGGAAAGTTTTTCAGAAAGTTGATAACGTTACGGTTCTTGGGGTTACCGTGTACAGTGATCCAAAATAATCATCCTTTTTAAATAAAATAACTGTTCAGATACCACTAACAGCAACCATATAATGTCTAAAAATAAAAGAAAAAATATATGAAAACCAAGTTTGCATTGATGACTGCTCTGCTGGCTTTCTCTTACGCTTTTTCCCAGGAAATAAATCCTAAGCTGAAAGTATATTCTCAAAAAGTCGACAGCATCGTTTTCTCCGAAAAGTCCAAGATGAATAAAGAGCTCGATGATCTGGAAAGGTCTTACCTAGACAACAAAATAACAGCTGATGAAAAACGTGAGAAAAAGACGGAAATCGCGGAACGATATGAAGAAATTATCAACGGAAAAGTAACGGCAGAGAAAGATCAACTGGAAACAGCTACCCGGGAAATGGTGAAAGATGCCGTGATGGGAGATCCAAAAAAGCAGTCGCTGCAGTTATTGGCGCAGAATAATGCAGTTCTCGTTTTAAATACCGGCATTAAAAAAACGAAAAAAGAGCTTCTGAAAACCTTTGATTTCAATATAGGATACGGTTTTATCAACCTTACAAAATCCTCTTCATCATTGGATATCGGAAATAATGAATCAGGGATAAGAAGTTCGCTTTCATCACAAATGGATATAAGAATGACAAGACAGATCGGATCTCTGGTATCTCCTGTTTTCTATCGTCTCGGATTAGGTTATCGCCAGGACACTTTCAACCCTGAAAAACCAAATGTCTTTGTACAGGACCTGAATGAGATTTACTTGGCCGATTTTAATGACCTTACAACAGGCACCCTAAAGAAATCGTATCTTAGAAATCATTACTTCGTAGTTCCGGCGGATATAGTTTGGGTCTTAAATCCCAAATATACCATTGAAAATAATGAAAAGATGCTGGATAATTCACGAACTAACCTCAGGCTAACAGCAGGCATTTATGGCGGAGTACGTTTTCTTACACAGAACTATGTTATTTTTAAAAATGAGGACAACAACCGGGTGAAGTACAGGGAAAATGTTCAGGAAGCGGCAGAACGGTTTATTTTCGGGGGGAAATTGGCAGTAGGCTACGGTCCGATAAATATTTACATAAAAAAGGATTTTACACCGAATTTTAACGATCTCGCAAAAATTAATAACAAATACGGCTTTCAGATAGGATTAGAGCTGTTATATATCAATTTTTAATGTTAATGTACATCTTATAAAAACACACTTTTTGGAGTGTGTTTTTTTTTGTATTTTGGCAGTTTAAGAAATATGAAAAACATTCAGATATTAGGATTATTATTGGTGATTGTAGGAAGTTTCCTGCCGTTGGTTCATGTCCCCGTTATCGGAAACTGGAACTACTGGAAGCTCGATCATTCGTTAGCCGTCATGTGTTGGCTGCTCTGCGCTGCAACACTTTTCGGGATCGTGAACAACAGTGTAAAAATGACAAGGATTTCTGCTCTTCTTTTAGTACTTCTTTTCCTTTTCACTTTATTTGCTGTGAAATTTCAGGCTTCTCAGTATTTCAGTTTTATGCCTTTCAAGTCATGGCAGGATAAGCTGGCGGGGATCGTAAAGCTGAGATGGGGCTGGATTGTGGAATTCTTGAGTGCATTCATAATCATTTTTACGAAGAGCAATAAAGCAGATCATAAATAACTGTAGCCGTAAATCGGTCATAATTAATATAAAAATAGAATTATAAAATGAAAGAAGTATTCATCGTCTCCGCAGTAAGAACTCCGATGGGAAGTTTTATGGGAAGCTTATCAACCGTACCGGCCACAAAGCTTGGGGCTGTTGCCGTAAAAGGAGCATTGGACAAAATTGGCCTTGATCCGAAACTGGTTCAGGAAATCTACATGGGGAACGTTTTACAGGCAGGGGAAGGACAGGCTCCTGCACGCCAGGTGGCCTTAGGAGCAGGACTTTCAAATGAGACTCCTTCCACAACAGTAAATAAAGTCTGCGCTTCGGGAATGAAAGCCGTTTCTATGGCAGCACAGGCGATTAAGGCAGGAGATGCGGATGTTATCGTGGCCGGAGGTATGGAAAATATGTCTTCAGTGCCTCACTATTACAACGCCAGAAATGCTGCCAAATTAGGCGATGTAAAAATGCAGGACGGAATGGTGCTGGACGGACTTACCGATGTATACAACAAAGTGCACATGGGCGTTTGTGCCGAAAAATGTGCAACAGATTACAGCATTTCAAGAGAAGAGCAGGATAATTTCGCCATCGAATCCTATAAAAGAGCGGCAAAAGCCTGGAGCGAAGGCAAATTCGCCGATGAGGTGGTGCCGGTAGAAATCCCTCAGAGAAAAGGGGAGCCAATCGTTTTTGCCGAAGACGAAGAATACAAAACCGTAAACTTCGACAGAATTCCAACCCTTCCTACCGTTTTCAAAAAGGAAGAAGGAACCGTGACAGCAGCCAATGCTTCTACTCTAAATGACGGAGCATCTGCACTGATTCTGGTTTCCAAAGAGAAAATGGAAGAACTGGGTCTTAAACCATTGGCAAAAATCGTTTCTTATGCCGACGCAGCCCAGGCTCCGGAAGACTTTACGACAGCTCCTGCAAAAGCATTGCCGATTGCGCTGAAAAAAGCAGGTCTGGAAGTTTCAGACATCGATTTCTTCGAGTTCAACGAGGCTTTTTCAGTAGTAGGCCTGGCCAATAACAAAATTTTAGGTCTTGATGCTTCTAAAGTCAATGTCAACGGAGGTGCAGTAGCCATTGGCCACCCGCTGGGAAGTTCAGGGTCCAGAATTCTTGTTACTTTGATCAACGTTCTGAAACAGAACAACGGAAAATACGGTGCCGCTGCGATCTGTAACGGAGGCGGAGGCGCTTCTGCGATGGTCATCGAAAACATGCAGTAATTTAATTATCATAGATTCAAAATCCGGAAGTGTGAACTCCCGGATTTTGTTTTTTAATAAAGCAATTTTTTTGGAGCTATTTCCCGCTTTCCGTTGCAATCTTTTTTTGCAAAAAAGGATTTCCACTGCAATCGGGGCTAGGCGGCAGAGCTGATTGGAACGTTTGGAGTAAAATTTTTATAAATCTCAGGCTTGTTCAGATTTTCACAGATGTTTGCGCTGATTTTTTTTTAGATTTTAACAGGATGACAAACAGGCTGGATAAATGGTAAGAGTGAATCTCGAAGCCCCGCAGGGGCACAACAACCATTGCACCGGGTGAAACCCGGTGTAACAAGAACATCAATTACCTACCATCATAACCTCTCATCAGGTAACCACCAAAATGAGTAATATAAATTCTGCCTCGCAGAAAATCTTTGATTTTCAATCTTATGAGTTCTAAAATATTTTCAGCACTTATATCCTAAATGCTGATGTGCCTAATGTGTTTAAAAAAACACAATAATCTCAAAAACTGTCAGTCTCCGGCTTCCTAAAAAATTAAAATCCTCACTTGACAAACCCCGAATTTTAACGGAATAATAAAATTTTTCCGAAACAAAATAAAAACCGCCGAATATACGATCGTTTTCCTATTTTTGTGTTTATTAATAATTATTTGAAATGTCTGAAACTGACAATCTACAAACTCAAAACATAAAGAACAACCCTAAGATCATGAAGGCATGGGCCGTTTATGACTGGGCCAATTCGGTGTATTCTCTGGTAATCACCTCTACCATTTTCCCAATCTATTATTCAATTCTTACCACCGCGTATGAAAAGAAAGAATATGTGGAAGAAACGAAATCGTGGATCGATGTTCCTGTACGGCACATGATCAGGATCTTCGGGAAAGAATATCAGCCGGATGCGGTCTACGGATATTCCCTCACGATCTCTTTCTTCATCGTCGTTTTATTGTCGCCTTTTTTATCTTCGCTGGCAGATACGATAGGAAATAAAAAATCCTTTCTGCAGTTTTTCTGTTATCTGGGAGCGACTTCCTGTATGGGATTGGCAATGTTTACGGGAATGCATAATGTATTTTTGGGATTGCTTTTCAGCATCACGGCAAGTGTCGGATTCTGGGGAAGTCTCGTGTTTTATAACTCTTTCTTGCCGGATATTGCGACAAGGGACAAGCAGGATGCACTTTCGGCCAAAGGTTATGTGTACGGATACATTGGCTCCGTGGTTCTTGTGATTATCTGTCTGGTACTGATCCAGGTAGTAGGTAAAGGTAGCCCGGAAAAACAATTGCTGTTTACAAGAATCAGCTTCCTGCTTACGGGAGCCTGGTGGTTTGGGTTTTCCCAATATACCTTCAAGCATTTGCCGCAGTTTGGGGATGTTAAGGAAAAGCTTCCGAAAGACCTCGTATTGCTGAACTACAAAAATATATTTAAAAAACATGAAGAGCAGGGAGGCTTTTTTGAAGTTTTGAAAGACAACCTAAGCTTTTATAAAGATATCGCCAAAGAAAGCTTTCACGAACTGTTTAAAGCAGGAAAAGGCCTTTTCAAAGACCGCAACCTGAAATATTTCCTGTCAAGCTTTTTCTTTTATAGTGTGGGAATGCAGACCATTTTCCTGATGGCAACCTTATTCGGGAAAAGTGAGATCAATCTTCCCCAGGACAAACTCATCGGAACGCTGTTGGTGATTCAGATCGAGGCGATCATCGGAGCGGTTATTTTTTCCAGACTGTCCCGAAAAATAGGAAACAAAAACGTGATTACCATTGCCATTATTCTCTGGATTGTAGCCTGTATCTGGGCGTTTTTCCTTAATAAGGAAAACCCGACGGTCGAATATCAGTTTTATGGCGTAGCAGCCGTAGTCGGATTGGTAATGGGAGGACTTCAGGCGATGTCCAGATCCACGTATTCCAAGCTTTTACCGGAAAACTCTATGGAAAACACCACATTTTTCAGCTTTTATGATGTACTTGAAAAAATTGCCATTATTGTCGGAACCTTTGTTTTTGCCTTGTTCATTGACAAATACGATGCTTTACGGGGAATTTTTGCGAAGATCGACATCGTGCTTCCTTCAGCTTCAGGGATGAGGTTTGCAGCATTCTCCATGGCATTGTTTTTCTTTGTTGGATTAATTCTGATCCGTTTTTTAAAACTCAATAAACTGAATAGAGAAGAATAAAAAATAAAGCCAATTATAAAATTCCAAGACGCCGATCCGGCGTCTTTTTTTTATTCCTGTTTCATAAATTAAAAATGAATTCTACATTATTTGTTTTATTGAGGAAAATTCTCTGCTTCCAGTCTACCTTTCTGCCCTTTAATCTTATTTCTATCCCGCGTTCATATTGAACTCATTTTATCAGTTTTTAAGTGAATTGAGTTTCTTTATTGTTGTTTTGTTTTTTAATTCGTGAAAAGTATAATGATTTATTATTTGATTTAGATTTTTTTTGCTTAATTTGTGAATTTTAAAATGTAATGAAAAAATGATAAAAAAGTTTCTAGTGCTCTGCATGCTGCAATTTGTTGTCTGGGGGTTTTCCCAAGCTGCAAGGCGCGTGGCGCAGAATATTTCGGAATTCCACGCCCAGAAGAAAAATTTTGAAAAATATGATTTATTCAGCCCAAATAAAAATTCAGAAAAATTAGCTGAATACAAAAGGGCGGCCACTGATATTTCCGTGTTGCATATCGACCTGAAACAATTGAAAAGACTGGTTTACGAAAAGCCCGAATACGTGGAAATTTCCTTTCCTTTCGATGGAAAGCAGATCACGATGGAGCTTTATAAAAATCAGATTTTCACCAGCGATTTTAAAGTAGCGACCAGCAAAGGCGAAATAGTAAACTATATACCCGGAGCCTATTATCAGGGAATTGTGAAGGGCGAAAACCAATCAGTGGCGGCATTCAGTTTCTTTGATAATGATGTGGTAGGAGTCGCTTCCACACCGGAGCTGGGAAATATCGTGGTAGGAAAAGTTAAGAATTCCGAGGATTTTGTAAGCTATTCCGATGCAAAGCTGACGGGCCTTAATCCTTTCGTATGCGGAGTGGATGAACTGGCAGAAAATAAGAAGCAGAAAATTTCTTTCGATCCGGCGGCAAAAAATAATGCAGGAAAACTTCTGACCCAGAACTGTGTAAGAATTTACTATGAAATCTGTAATACCCCTTATGTAAACAACGGTTCCAATGTTACTACGACAACGAATTGGCTGACGGCAATTCACAATAATATTTCCACACTTTACAATAATGACGATATTAGAATTGCACTGAACGAAATCTATATCTGGACGACTCCCGATCCGTATACGGGAACACCGAATGCTAACTTATCAAGCTTCAGAACCAACAGGCAGGTATTCAACGGTGATCTCGCACATTTGGTAAACCAGCCTTCTACGACGAGTGTGGCTTACGTCAATTCGCTCTGTACCAACAGCAGACATGCTTATTCGGGAGCTTCCCAAACATACAATAATGTTCCGGTATACTCTTGGACCATCCAGGCCATGACCCATGAGATGGGGCATAGCTTAGGTTCTCCTCATACCCATGCCTGCGCCTGGAACGGGAACTCCACCGCCATCGACGGATGCGGTACACAGGCCGGTTATCCGGAAGGGAACTGTCCGGTCGGGCCGATTCCTTCTTCTTCGGTAAAAGGAACTATTATGAGCTACTGTCACCTCGTTTCAGGTGTAGGAATTAATTTCGCCAATGGCTTCGGGCCGCAGCCGGCCACTTTAATCCGCAATACCGTGGAATCCAAAGCCTGTCTTGGCAAAAACTGTACGACTGCCTGTGCGACTACCGTTACAGGATTATCGGTTTCCAATATTACCCAGATTTCAGCCAATGCCACCTTTACGGATGCCACAGCCACTTCATGGAAATATAAATTGACGAAATTTGATGGGACACCCGTGAGCAGCGGAACTACATCGACGCAGTCACTAAGCCTGTCAAACCTTCAGCCAGCCACCTATTATCTTTTATCCATCGGGACCGACTGTTCGGCAGGATACCAGAGAACACAGCTGTTTTTAACTGATGCCGATTGGTGCGGTGGCGCATCGTTCACCGATACGGGCGGAACAATAGGGAATTACGGTGATAACCAGGCCATTGTAAAAACATTCTATCCAAGCTCGGGAAGTTTAACCATGGGCTTTACGGAATTTGCTTTGGAGCAGGGATATGATTTTATGTACATCTACAACGGTCCGTCCACAAGTTCACCGATGTTCCCTAATGGAAATGGATTAACCGGAACGACCTTGCCGGGAACATTCACTTCAACACACCCTTCAGGAGCTATTACCGTTCGCTTTGTTTCTGACCCGGCAGAAAATGATCTCGGCTGGAAAGCCAATTTCTCTTGTGCAGTACTGGCTATAGAAGATGTAAGCACAAAAGATAATTCCGTGAACATTTATCCGAATCCGGCAAAAAACAGCATTACCATTTCCTCAAAAGAAGCCCTGAAATCATTCAGAATTTACGATGAAGCGGGAAGGCTTATCAAATCAGAATCTGCTCTGAAAGGAAGCAGGGTGGAGGTAAATATTTCCTCTATGCAGACCGGTAATTATGTGGTAACGGTTGAAACCGAAAAACAGAAAGCAACTAAAAAGCTGATTAAACAGTAATCATTATACATTTAATAGTAAAAGCCTGATTATGTCAGGCTTTTTTAGTAAATTTATAATAGAAAACAGCTGTTTATGATTTCATTAAAATTTTAAATGGTTTTCGCTGTTAAAATTTGTTAGAATTCGGCTCAGGATTTGCTTGTATTCAGAAGAATAGTTCTAAATTTGCAAAAAAATTATTTTACATAAATGACAAACCCACTATTTTACGCAAAAATTCTTTTGTTCGGAGAATACGGAATCATAGAAGATTCCCAAGGTTTGACATTGCCTTATAGTTTTTATAAAGGTACCCTGAAGTTCTCATCACTGGATTCGGAATTTGAAAAAAAGTCCAATCAGCATCTTATAAAATACGCAGAATACCTGCAGAATCTGGAGCTTCCCGAAACATTTGAGTTAAACGTATCAAAGTTTAAGGATGAAATTGCTGCAGGATTATTTTTCGACAGCAATATTCCGCAGGGATATGGTGTAGGAAGCTCAGGTGCTTTGGTAGCAGCGATTTTTGAAAGATATTCCATATCAAAACATGATCCCGAAAATATTTCAAAAGATGAACTTAAAAACCTCAGAAAGGTTTTTGGATTAATGGAGAGTTATTTTCATGGTAAAAGTTCCGGGATAGATCCACTGATCTGTTATATGAACCTTCCGATTCTGATCGAAAGTAAAGAAAGTGTAGACCGCGTATCAATACCCGCCAGCGAAGCAGGAAAAGGGGCAATATTTTTAATTGACTCAGGAATGACGGGCGAAACGGGGCCAATGGTTCAGATTTTCTTTGAAAAAATGAAAACCGAAGGATTCCGCAAAACTCTTAAGGAAGAATTTATCCGCTATAACAATGCCTGTATTGATGCATTTTTGAAAAAAGATATGAATCCGTTTTTCAGAAATCTTAAAAAGCTTTCCCATTGGGCATATGAACATTTCCGTCCGATGATTCCGGAAAGTTTATTCAATGTCTGGAAGAAAGGGCTCGACTCAAATGCATATTATTTAAAGCTGTGCGGTAGCGGCGGCGGCGGTTATATTTTAGGTTTCACCAAAGATTACGATAAAGCGGAAAAAATGCTTGACGGCTTCCATAAAGAAGTGATTTACCGATTCTAAAAAACGTTGTGAATGAATTCTGAAAAAGAAACCTTCCAACAGAAATCCAATATTCCGAAATCTTTATTTTACAGATTTTCACAATTCGTGGGCTTTCTTCTGGGAGCTCGCTTTTTTGTTGCTCTTCTGCTTACCCTTGCCCTATATGTTTCCACATTTTTCCTTTTCAACCAGGACGAAAATTTCAGGAAATTCGTATTCGACTTTAAAGTGCACGGTATTATTTTCTGCACGGTACTTACCATTCTGGCAGGGGGCATTATCAACCAGTTTTATGATTTTGAAAAGGACCATATCGTAAAACCCTTCCGCACCAGGCTTCAGAGCTTTATCAAGCAGAAATATTTTTTATATGTTTATCTGGTTTTAAGTGTGTTTTCTTTGGGCGTAGCCTGGATGATTTCGCATCGGGTTTTCCTGTTTTTTATCATTTACCAGTTTTTTATGTGGTTTTACAGTCATAAGCTGAGCAGGATGCTGATTATCAATAATATCACTTTTGTCAGCCTTACCCTGTATCCGTTTTTCGGGATGATGGTGTATTACGAGACTTTTTCAAAAAAGGTGCTGCTGATGGCTGTATTTTTATTTCTGATCCTGCTGTGTATCGATATCGTAAAGGATACGTTGACAAAAAGCGTAGATAAAGCCTTCGGGTATATTACCATTCCCAATTATTTCAAAAGTAAAAATACCAAGATCATTATTGTATCGCTGCTAATCATTACCATGGCCGTATCAATGAAACTGATCCTAAGGACTGGGATTTCAGGGTTTATGGCCTATTATTTTACAGCCGGCCTCTTTGTTTTTATTCTTTGCGTATACCTTTTATTGAAACATACCACGAAAAGCAACTTTATTACCCTAAATATTTTAAGGATCTGGGTTTTTATGGGAATTATTGCCATGCTTCTGAACGGACTGGAAGGTAAATTGTAGAAAAATTTCTTCCTAATCCCTTATCCTTTTAGTACCTTTGCAGAATCTAAATTTATATACAAGTAATGCCCATTTTTAACGATACCAAAGTCGCATTTGCAGACAAATCTGATGCACAGTTAAGAAAAGCGTATTGGATGTTCAAGATGATTGAACAGCCTTCCCTTACAAAAGTCGGAACCTCCGTTCTCAACTTTACCGTTCATAATAATTTTCCTTTCGTTACGGGAATCGTGAAAAACACGTTGTTTGAACAATTCTGCGGCGGTGAAACCCGTGAGGAAAGTATGAAAGTGGTAAAGCAGCTTTTCAAAAGAGGCGTGGGCAGTATCTTTGATTATTCCATTGAAGGAAAAGAAGATGAGGCCACTTTTGATGCGGTATGCAAAGAGATCAAGGATATTGTAAAATTCTCCGTAGGCAATCCGGCGATTCCTTTTATCGTATTCAAACCTACTGCTTTCGGAAGGATCGATCTGTATGAGGCGGTCGGTAAGAAAACGGAACTGACTTCAAGCCAGAAAGAAGAATGGGAAAGGGTGGTTAAAAGATTTGATGAGGTATGCAGCCTTTGCCATCAGCATGACAAAAAAGTAATGATAGATGCTGAAGAAACCTGGATGCAGGATGCAGCGGATCATCTTTGTGAAGAAATGATGGAAAAATATAATCGTGAAAAACCGATTGTTTGGAATACCATCCAGATGTACAGAACCGGTAGGCTGGAATACATGGAAGCTCATCTGCAGAGGGCAAAGGAAAAGGGCTATTTTATAGGTTATAAAATTGTTCGTGGTGCTTATATGGAAAAGGAAAGATCACGGGCAGCGGAAAAAGGCTATCCGGATCCGATCCAGCCTAACAAGGAAGCATCCGACAGAAATTACAATGCTGGAATCGATTTTGTGATGAATAACCTGGATAAAGTATCCGCATTTTTCGGAACGCATAATGAAATTTCTTCCGAACTGGTGATGGACAAAATGAAAGCCAAAGGCCTTGAGAACGGTAATCCTCATATCTATTTCGGACAGCTTTACGGGATGAGCGACAATATTACATTTTACCTTTCCGATAAAGGCTATAATGCGGCAAAATACCTTCCATACGGGCCAGTGAAAGATGTTGTGCCTTATCTTACCAGAAGAGCTCAGGAAAACACCTCAGTAGCAGGACAGACCGGACGCGAACTGGGGCTTATTGAGAAAGAGCTGAAACGCAGAAAAAGCAACAGATAGGAGTAATTACCTACATGAAATAAAGCCCTGCAAGTATTTGTGGGGCTTTTAAATTTTATAATTCACTTAAATTTTATAATAATCAATTCATATGATAATTGTTTTAATGATATGTTAAAATAATAAACGTTTTATTGAAAAATTAATTTTAAATTTATATATTTGATAGACAACAGTAAAACGAAATTATTAAACGGGCGCTTTAAGTTTAACTTTAGATAAATAAACGGCTCCGTGGATACCATAAAACTTAAAGCACAAGCTGTAGTTTTCTTCTTCAAATATTTTTTGACCTGATCATATTTTAATGATCAGGTATTTTTATGGCTCAAAACTTTCAAATTTTCCGTTATCGTAAAAAATGACAATACGTTTTATTTTACTTTGTTGACTTTCAATAACTTGATTTATAATCTGATCATTGGATTTCCCTAATGGCTGAGAATCCGTTATTTTTTCCTGAGCTGTAGTCTGATGCAGTAGATGCGATTCTCGTTGACCCGTTTCCGCTTCCGTAATTACAGGTTCTTCGGCCCCGAAATTTTCATCCTTATTCATCATGGTGAAAAGGTCGGGGAGAGAAGTAGGCTTCGGTTGATCGGATCCGATATTTTTCTCAGGTTCGATTGCTGCTTTTTCTTCCGGTAGATCCGGTTTCAGCATTTCCCCTTCACCGGTGACGAGCCAGTCCCATAGAATCTCCGGGAATCGTGATTTTATTTTTATAATAAACTCAAGAGACGGCTTGTTCCTGCCTGATGTAATATGCGAAATAGAAGATCGCTGAACATCGATCTCATCTGCAAATTCAGAAGGAGTAAGCCTGGAATACTCTATTACTTTTGAAATTCTCTCATTTAAGTTCATACATTCGGATTAATATGATGTTACAAATGTAAATAAATAAAATTACAAATGCAAATTGCTATTAAATACAAATGTAAATCACTCATAAATACATTTGTAAACATATAAATACTTCTAATAATCAGTGTTTTATGAAATAATTTAATTTTTTGTTCAGTAATTTACATTAGTCTACCAATAATACATTTCAAAAATAAGCAGTTAAATCATATAGATCGTCGATAACTTATGGATAAGTTCTTTATAAATAAACCCCTAAGTCTACAGAATCATGGTAATTTTGCTGCGGTTTAAACTGCTGATTCGGAACTTTGATATAATAGTGATAGAAGAGATAAATAAACCTTCTTATAATGCATATATATGCTATTTACGATTGTAAAAGTAGATTAAAAGTAACTTTCAAACATCATTTGGGCCTCTTTTTGTATAAATTATATGACCGTTGGATCTCTGTATACAAATAAGCAACTTTACATTTTTAAACTTTTTAAAATCTGTAAACGGTTATAGAAAAATTGAATATAGATTACATGAATTTACATTTGTATACAAAAGTAAACAAGCAGTTTTCCACATTGGAATTATTTAAATAATTTCTCCATATTTCTTTATAAACACTAATTTACAGACTTAAAGTAATATTTAATAACTGATCTAGATAAAGTCTTTAAGTTTTTGAATTTCATTCAATTAAATATTAGATATTAAATTTTAATCAATTCACAATTTTATCAACAGACATTTTGACAGTATGTATTGTTTAATTAAATCACAAATGTAAATTATATTTTTATCATAAAATTTAAGTAAATTTGACTATTGTAAACTAGCCTATAATGAATTTTGAACAGATCTATCTTCCGAATACAAATTTTCCTAATCGGTATATTTCTCCTGAAAAATTATTTTCTTATCTGCAGGCAAATCTCAGCGATTATATTCAGGAGATCGGAAAGTCGTATTTAGAAAAACCTATTTATAAAGTGACGATCGGAACCGGAAGTATCCATGTGCTTGCCTGGTCACAAATGCACGGTAATGAGTCGAACGCAACGCATGCGATGCTTGACTTGCTAACGACACTCAATAAGGCTCCGGAATTGAGAGAAGATCTATTCGGTAAGATCACACTTGATTTTATTTTTATGCTGAATCCTGACGGTTCCGAAAAATGGACCCGGCTTAATGCTGCTGAAATAGATCTCAACCGTGACTTCCATAACGAAGCCAGTACCGAAATTAAATATCTGAAAAATATCGTAGCCTCTGAAAAATATGATTATGCCCTGAATCTTCATGAGCAAAGAACTATTTTTACTACAGACGGAATCCATCCGGCAACCTTGTCCTTTCTGGCACCTTCTGAAAACGTTGAAAGAACGATAACTGAAAACCGGAAGAAATGTATGGCTGTAATTGCGGAAGTATACCATCATTTAAAAGCATTAATCCCGAATCAGATCGGAAGATATTCCGATGAATTTTATCCGACCTCGACAGGCGATAATTTTATTAAAGCCGGAATGCCGACCATATTATTTGAAGGCGGACACTTTGTAAATGATTACACGAGAAAAGAAACCCGGAAATATTACACGGTCGCTCTGTATTATGCATTAAAAGCAATTTCAGAATCAAATTCCGGAACCAAAGGTTGGGAATCGTATTTGGAAATTCCTGAAAACAGGGAAACGCACTACGATATTATTTACCGGAATGTAAAACTGAATACCGGACACGAATGTATTCTCGATATAGCGGTTCAGTACAGGGAAATTTTTGAGGAAGGCAAGGATGAAATTTCTTTTGTCCCTTTTGTGGTTGAAGTAGGAGACGTGAAGCATAAAAAAGGCTGGAAGGAAATCGATTGTACAGGAAAGACATTTGTCTGTCCGAACAAATATCCGAAGCTGGATGCTAAAGTAGATTTCACTATTGAAGATTAAGTAAAAAAGCGGAGCCAACTCAGGTTCCGCTTTTGTTTTATGCAAGTTAATTCTTTTTGATTCTTAGTTCACGACCTTAATTCCGTTCGCAACAAACCTGATTTCTTCCTTCGGGCTTGTGATGGCATCGATTTCCGCCTTTGGTTTTTTAGCGTCCTCAGCATAGTGTTTCTGTTCCTCTACGGATGTTACTTTTCTTTCGGCAGTTCCGTCCATTACAACAGTCTTACCTTTCAAAGCGGTTGGAACGAAAAATCCGTAATCCTTCATTTTTACAAAGAACTGGGAATTATCGTCCGTCTGTAACGTCAGCCAGCATCCTTTTTTATCGCAGACATCCGTTACTTTTCCTTTTACCGCAACATTCTCTACTTTTTTATTTTCTTTTTTAAGTTTCTTGCTAAGCTTATCAACGGAGATCGCTTTGGATTCGGTATTGGAAGCAACACCGCCTCCGTAAACGTCACCTACCACGGCATTCCCTGCAGGCGGACCGAATTTTTGTGTTTCCTGTGCAAAAGCTAATGATGAAGCACTTACGGCTATCGCAAATAATATCGCTTTGAATTTCATTTTTAATATTTTTCCAAAAGTACTAATAAATTCCGAATCTCAAAATGCAAAAATTAATGATAAGAGTTGTTTACTATTTATTCGATAATTTTTTACAGACTCTTGCTTAATGGTTTATCCAAATAAAAAATCTTATTCATAATAGTAAGAAATTCAGTTTATTGAGCTGAAAAAAAATAAAAAATCAATACATGATTTAAATTAAAGTAATGAGAGGATACTTATTAATTCTTCAGTGTTAGTGGGATTTCGATATAATAAAGGATTAAAAATTTGATATTTAAACTATTATATTTATCAATAGGAGCGGACTTTAGTCCGCTTTATTAACGCACACGCAAAAACGGCTTTAGCCAAAAATTATGATAGGTTTAGGTTAAAGCCGTATTATCAGATATCATATAGTAAAGAGTTCCTTTCAACTGGCTCAGGATAACATTAGTTATTTCGATTGATATTATACTTTTACATCGAACCCACGTTAATATTGAAGCTATAAACAGACTTGGAGTTATCTGACTTTTAGCATGCAAATTTAAATGATATTAATTTTCTTTGCCCTGACAGGAAAAACTTCTGGCACCCAACCTTCGTCTTTTAACCTATTTTGCAACAAAACAGAAAAGCAATCCTATAATTATTTATATTTGGAACCTATAATTACATATGCAGAAAAAACTAAAACTTTGGGATGCCATTATGCTGGTGATGGGTTCTATGATCGGAAGCGGGATTTTTATTGTGTCCGCAGACATGATGCGGAACCTCGGTTCAGGACTCTGGATGATCGCCGTGTGGGTAATCACGGGAGTGATGACGGTCGCAGCAGCCATCAGCTATGGTGAACTTTCAGCCCTATATCCCAAAGCAGGCGGGCAATATACCTATCTCAAAGAGATCTTCGGAAGGAGAATGGGTTTTCTTTATGGCTGGGGACTCTTCACTGTGATCCAGACAGGAACCATTGCTGCCGTAGCCATGGCCTTCGGGAAGTTCACCGCTTATCTGGTTCCTTCTTTAAATAACGCAGCCCCGATTTTCCAGAGCGGGGAATTCATGATTACCTGGATTCAGATTCTGGCCATTGCCGTTATTATTTTACTCACTTATATAAACACAAGAGGTGTTGAAAGCGGAAAACTGTTACAGAATGTTTTTACGGGTTCAAAAATTGCGGCTTTGCTGGGACTTATTGCCGCCGGATTTATTTTGGTCGATTTTTCCCACCTTGCGGAAAATTTCAGTTTCGGATTTGAGTCTTTCAGCAACCTTAAAAAAGACCCGTTGGGAAATTTCCTTAAAGAGGGTTGGGAACCCATCGGCGGAATGACTCTGCTGGGCGGTATTGCCGCTGCAATGGTCGGTTCCGTATTCAGCTCTGTGGCTTGGGAAAGCGTGACTTTCGTATCAGGAGAAATAGAAAATCCAAAGAAAAATGTCGTAAAATCGATGATCTACGGAACTTCAGCCGTAATGATTTTATATATTGCCGTCAATTATGTGTACCTGAATGCACTGGACCGGGATTCCATCGCATTTGCCGAAAACGACAGGGTAGCGGTAGCCGCTTCACACTTTATCTTCGGAAGTGCAGGAACAGCCATTATTGCGGTTCTGGTCATGGTTTCCACATTCGGCTGTAATAACGGGCTGATCCTTGCCGGAGCGCGGGTGTTCCAAACGATGGCCAAAGACGGAATGTTCTTTAAACAGGCTGAGCAGAACAACAAAAATGCAGTTCCTGCCAATGCGCTCTGGATGCAGGGCGTCTGGGCTTCGCTCCTCTGCCTGAGCGGACAGTACGGAAACCTGTTGGACATGATTTCTTTCGTGATTGTTTTATTTTACATGATTACGGTTTTCGGGGTTATTTATTTAAGAATCAAACAGCCGAATCTGGAAAGGCCGTATAAAACATGGCTGTATCCTGTTACCCCGATGATTTACCTTTTGATCGGAACAGGATTCTGTATTTTACTGTTGATCTACAAACAGCAATATACCTGGCCCGGCTTCCTGATGGTTCTGCTGGGACTGCCGGTCTATTACTTCATCAATAAAACGAATAAAGCGCAATAATTTCAAAGCTGTCCGGATCCGGGCAGCTTTTTTGATTAATGTTGGAAAGCGTTAGGGCGCAAAACATTTCTAAAATAAATTGAATAGAAATACGCAAAGATTTTATCTCCGATAAAATTGAGTTCTGCTGATTTAAAAAAATAAAATTTAAGATAAGTATTAGCGGTATAAAGATTTGACAGCCAAATTCCTGGCATCTTTCAGTAGCATGACAATCTTATTCTCTTGCATCCTCGCGCATCACCAACAATCATCAAACCAATAATTAAATACCTTAACCGAAATTCCCCTCCGAAATCGGAGGGGTGTCAAAAATTCCACAGGAATTTTTGACGGGGTGGTCTTTAGAGTGAATGGTGAATAGTCAATCCGCTTCGCTCGTGAATTTTAGGATGACCGAAAACAATTTTTAACCATTGACTATTGACCATTAATCATTAACGTATTGACAGGATCACAAATGACAAATAGTCACCCTGCTTTACTTGTCAATTTTTCCCACAATAAAAATTCACCATTCATATGCAAAGCAAAATTCACCATTGACCATTAACCTGCGCAGCAGAATTCACCATTGCCCCAAGAAATTTTCCTTTCCGCCATTCCTTTTCTCACGAAAAATGATTAAATTGGTATTTCCTTTTCAGGTAATTGAATGATAAAGGAAAAACAAAGAAGTTGATATCATGGATACACCAAATTACAGAATGCCTTTTGTTCCGGCAGCACTCATGACGGAAGGGGGAAGCATTGATACCTGCGATATGGGTGAAAGCATTGCCCATAACATTATGCTGCTGATCACCACCAAAAAAGGTGAAAACAGATATGATGAAAATTACGGAAACGACGTCTGGAACCTTGAGTTCGATAACGGGATTACCAGCGCCGTATGGGAAGCGGTTTTCATTAAAAGCTTAAAAAGGCAGATCCAGGAATACGAACCCCGCATCGTACAGCCGCAGATCGATGCCCATATTCAGATAGTAGAACACAGCTACGATACCAAAGAACACACTGAAATCAAGAAGAAAGTAAAAATTGCCATCAACGCAAAAATGGAACATTCCGGGGAACGGTTCAGTTTTTCCACGGAACTTTTCCTGAGCCCGATGTCGATCGATTAATTCTTTACACCACAATCACACCATTTATGAATTTAGACCAGAATATATATTCCAAAGAATCGGTAAAAGCGAGAATGCTTCAGAATGCCACCAAAGTCTGGGGACTGAAAAGCCCGCAGTCGCTGGACCCGTTTGTGAAATTACTGATCGATGCCTTCAGCACGGAAATTTTTAAAGCCAATAACGAGATACAGACCGTAAATGCCAGGATCCTCGAAAAGCTGGCCAAGCTGCTGACACCATCCATTTATACCCATCCGATCCCGTCTCATGCCATTGCTTTTACGCAGCCATATGAATCTTCGGAGATGCTGCTGGACCATACCGAATTCTTTTTCAAAAAGCAGATGACCTCTACTATAAAATCGGAATCCGATAAACAGATCAATATCCCGTTTACACCCATCGGAAACGTGCGTATCAATAAGGCACAGACTTCCATTATGTTTGTCGGGAATACCTGTTATGGAATAGACGACCGTCTCAATAAGATCCCGATCGCCAGGTTTCAGGGAAGGCCGGAAGATTACAGGAAAGTCACCATTGGAATCGATGTTTCAAAATATACCCACGAAACCTTTCCTAAAAATGTAAGCGTATACTGCTCGAATCCCGCTTTTGAACATCTCGATTTTACTTACAACCTTTTGCCCTACATCGCGGTGTCAAGCAATGGAAATCCTTTATTTGTAAAAGAAGGGCTGACCTATTACAAAAGCACCCAGCCCGACGGCTATGAGCAGATGTTCCGGGAACAATCCATTCAGAATAAAATCATTGAAGACGTTAAAAGCATTTACCATCATAAATTTATCGAGATCTCCGGTATTTCAGCATCCTTGTTTTCCAAGCCGGGAAAGCTTCCGGATAATCTTGATTTTGTTGATTATAAAGAGGAGATCACAAAGTACATCGATGGAAAAAAGTACCTGTGGCTGACCCTGGAGTTTCCGCCCCAGTTCTCAGCAGAGATTTTAGATAACTTTTCTTTTGTGCTGAATGCTTTTCCCATTTACAACCGGGGATGGAAAAAAACGGAATACAGCCTGGACATTATGGGCAATAATATTCCGCTGGTTACGGATGAAGGCGAACACTTCCTTTATGTGGACGAGGTGCAGGATGGGGAAGGGCGACGATACACTGAAATTCCTTTTACTCCAAATGATGATCTTAGAAAAGGGCTGTACACTGTGAGAAAAGGAGGAATGGAACGATTCACCAACCGGAATGCGGTGGATATGATCGCGAATGTGCTGGAACTTACGAGGGATGAAATCGCAGCATTTTCACTTTTGAACAGGGATAATGTAAAAGGTGTCCTCAGTGAAATGTCCGACAAGATGAAATCGATGGTGCAGAAGGTCAACAATGCTAAAAGGAACGCAAAACAGGAATTGAATTACGTTATCATGGAGCCCGTAGATAAAACAGATCATACGTACGCGGCATTTTGGATTACCCATGCCACCCTTGCCAATCATCTTCGCCCGGGAACGGAGCTTTCCAATCAGTTGAAATCCCAGACATTGGTATTGCTTACGGAAAGTATCGGCGGCGCGGAAGAGCAAAAAGGAACCGACAGTATTCAGGCCTATAAATATGCTTTGACAACCAGAGATAAAATCATTTCCCTGGAAGATGTGAAAAACTACTGCAGGATGGTTTTAAAAGATGAGCTGAAAGAGGTAAGGGTTACCCGTGGCACCATGATCAGCAACAAACCGAAAGAAGGTTTCATCCGGACTGTAGACGTGGAGATCGTTCCGCAGAACTATTCTTTCTACGGAAGGGCATACTGGGAAAATATGGCCAATGTTCTCAGGAACCAGATTGTCTCAAAAGCCATCGACGGAATCGAATACCGGGTTAAAGTTACCAATGAAGATCTGGATTTTAATTGATCTTTTTTTAAACCAATAAGATTTCGTGGGAAAATTCCAAAGGTTGAGGTGGGCCTGCGTTGAGCATAAAGATTATTTTAACTTAGAACAACAACTTTCAATGCTTCTTGATGGTTTTCATTTTTATGGCATAAAACTGGCGTAACATATTTGCCGGTAATCGTTGTGCAATGTGGTTTTGAGATTTAGATAGTACAGGATCGCTCTCTTTACTTCAAGAGAAATTCCTAACACTTTTTAACATCGGAAATTCCATAAAATTCCGTAATTTTGCACATCGTGATTTTCTGGTAAAATCACTCCAAATTATGAGTAAATCAACAGAATATATTGAAGTTTACGGAGCCCGTGAACACAACCTTAAAAACATCAACGTCAAGATACCACGCAATGAATTGGTCGTCATCACCGGACTTTCCGGAAGCGGAAAATCATCTCTGGCTTTCGACACTATTTTTGCAGAAGGCCAGCGCCGTTACATTGAAACCTTTTCTGCCTATGCAAGACAGTTTCTTGGCGGGCTGGAACGTCCCGATGTCGATAAGATCGAAGGACTGTCTCCGGTAATTGCCATCGAGCAGAAAACCACCAATAAAAACCCGCGTTCAACGGTAGGAACCGTTACGGAACTTTACGATTTCCTTCGTCTTTTGTTTGCAAGGGTATCCGATGCCTATTCACAAACGACCGGAAAAAAACTGGTAAGTTATACGGAAGATCAGATCCTGCAAACCATTAAAGAAAATTACAAAGGCGAAAAGATCATGCTCATGGCTCCGGTAGTAAGAGCCAGAAAAGGGCATTACCATGAACTTTTCGTACAGATGGCCAAGAAAGGGTACGGACAGGCAAGAATCGACGGCGAACTGCAGGATATTGAATATGATCTGAAACTTGACCGTTATAAAACCCACGATATCGATATCGTGATCGACCGTTGGATCATCGGCGAATCGGCTTCCGAAGCCAGGATGGAAAAATCGCTGCGTACGGCCATGGAAATGGGGGAAGGCCTGATCGGGATCCAGAAACTCGGAAGCACGGAGATTGAATATTTTTCCAAAAACCTAATGGACGCCGAAACCGGGCATTCATTAGCTCTGCCGGAACCGAATACGTTTTCGTTCAATTCTCCGAAAGGAAGCTGCCCGAGCTGTAAAGGATTAGGAACAATCAAAAAGATCAATACGGATTATTTTGTAGACAATCCGAAACTTTCGATCAATCAGGGAGGTTTATTGCCGCTGGAAGATCTGAAATCCAATAAATGGATTATTGCTCAAATTAAAAATATCCTGGAGATCTTTGGGCTGAGCATGGCTACGCCGATGAAAGATGTTCCGGAAGAAGCACTGGACTATATCTATAATGGTTGCCATAAGGAATTTAATAAAGACCTGAAATACGCAGGAATTACCAAAAAAATCAAGATCAGTTTCGACGGCCTCATTCCTTTCATGGAAGAAATTATCGAGGAAAGGGAATCCTACGAAGCGATATTGCTGGAAAGGCATTTTACAACCGAAGAAACCTGCCCGGAATGTAAAGGTACCCGTCTTCAGCCTTCAAGTTTAAGTTTTAAGATTGACGGAAAGAATATAGCTGAGGTCAACGCTTTAAGTCTGATTGATCTTAAAGAATGGTTAGCTGACATTAAAGATAAATTCTCAGAGAAAAATGCCATTATCGCTTATGAAATTTTAAAGGAAATCGAAACCAGGCTCCAATTTCTGCTGGATGTCGGGTTGGATTACCTGAGCCTGAGCCGGAGTTCCAGGACGCTTTCAGGAGGGGAGTCCCAAAGGATTCGTCTGGCTACGCAAATCGGATCGCAGTTGGTGAACGTTTTGTATATTCTGGACGAACCGAGTATTGGCCTTCACCAGAGGGACAACGAGCGGTTGATCAATTCATTAAAAAACCTCCGCGACATCGGGAATTCTGTCCTGGTGGTGGAACACGACAAAGACATGATCCTGGAAGCTGATGAGGTGCTGGATGTCGGTCCGAGAGCCGGAAAATTCGGTGGGGAGATTTTGTGGCAAGGCAAACCGAAAGATCTGTTAAAAGCCGATACCATCACCGCTCAGTACATTAACGGAAAAAGAAAGATCGAAGTTCCTGCGGAAAGACGCAAAGGAAACGGAAAACATATCATTCTGAAGGGAGCGACGGGAAATAACCTGAAAAACGTAACCCTGGATATCCCTTTAGGGAAACTGGTAGTGGTTTCCGGTATTTCAGGAAGTGGTAAATCCTCCCTGATCAACGGAACATTGTATCCGATCCTCAACAAGCATTTTTACAGAGCGGTGCAGGAACCTCTGCCATATAAAAAAATCGAAGGTCTTGAACACATCGATAAAATCGTGGATGTCGACCAGACGCCTATCGGAAGAACACCACGTTCCAATCCTGCTACCTATACCGGGATGTTTACGGACATCCGGAACCTTTTTGCAGAACTGCCGGAATCTAAGATCCGTGGGTACAAGCCGGGAAGATTCTCATTCAATGTGAAAGGCGGAAGATGCGAAACCTGTCAGGGCGGTGGTCTGAAAGTCATTGAAATGAACTTTTTACCGGATGTTTATGTACATTGCGAAACCTGCAACGGAAAACGTTTTAACCGGGAAACCCTGGAAGTCCGCTACAAAGGAAAATCGATTTCCGATGTTTTAGATATGACGATTGATGAAGCGGTGGAATTTTTCCAGCCGATTCCGAAGATCTTTTCAAGGGTTAAAACTTTGCAGGATGTCGGGTTAGGTTATATTACCATGGGGCAGCAGTCTACCACGCTGTCCGGAGGGGAAGCCCAACGGATCAAGCTGGCGACCGAACTGGCCAAAAGACAGACTGGAAATACCTTATATATTCTGGATGAACCAACCACCGGGCTTCATTTCGAAGACGTGAAAATCCTGATGGACGCTATTAATCAATTGGTAGAATTAGGAAATTCCTTCATTATTATTGAGCATAATATGGATGTGATCAAACTGGCCGACCACATCATTGATGTCGGTCCCGAAGGCGGAAAACATGGCGGCCAGATCGTCGCCCAGGGAACACCCGAGGAAATCGTGAAATCGAAGAAAAGCCTGACCGGGAAGTTTTTGAAGCGGGAGCTTGAGTAATATTTAAAGATGGAAACATTAACACAAAAGGACGGACGGAATTCAAAATATTTTGAAATTCAGGAGGATGGGGTTTTTGTCAAAAATAATTTTACAAAAGAAATAAATGAATATAAAGTTTATTTTCCTGATATTCAATTTGATGAAGCTGTGTTTAGGAAAAAGAAAGATCCTGTTTTGATCGGAATCGTTATTTCAATGCTTTTTAATTCGATATTATTAACTATTGTGATCAATGAAGGATACCAGCTGTCTCAAAAGATGGGCATGATTGTATTTATAGCCGCATTGTTTCCTTCTCTTATTGTTACGGCACTATGTAATAACGAATTCAGAAAGGAGAATGCTAAAAGTATTACGGCTTCCAAACCACTGATTTTTTCTTATACAAAAAAAGAAATGAGCGAAGTAGATCGTTTTATATCAAATATAAAAGAAAGTAAAAAACAATTTTTCCTGAAAGAATATTACAAGGTAGATAATCTGATTCCTGTTCATACACAGATAAGCAGAATTCATTGGCTGTATGAGATGAAATATATTAGTGAGAGTGATGCAAGATTCATCATTGATGAACTGGAAAATAAAAGAATTATCGAAGGACTTTAAAATACGAACTTAGTTATAGAAAAGAATTTGTGAAAGCAGATTCTTTTTTTATTTTCATACATCTAAACTAACCAGCTATGAAAAAACTCATCATCTCTAATTTCATCTTTCTCTTGCTTCTCAATTTACTTTTAGCAGTCAAAGAATATTTATTTATGATCTACAATGTAAATTCAGGATTTGATGATCTCACCTATTTTCATAGAGATGCTGAAGGTTCTTTTGGCTTTGGGGTTTTTAGAGTTTCATTCTGGTGGATTATTTATTTCCTGCTTTTTTCGTTAATAGGGGCATCAATTTTTAATTATTTAAAAAATAGGCTGAAAAGATCAATGCTGCTGATTTTGCTTGTAACGCTTCAGATTTTGCTGTCTTACTCAGTTAATCGACTGATTTTAATGAATGTTTTTGGCTTTTTTAAGATCGAAAATATTCTGTTCTCCGTTCTATGCGTTTTTATTTTCTGGTATTTAGTAATATATAAAGGTAAAGCGTTCTTAGTTAAAAAATAGGTTTTTCTAGTCTATTCACTGTAATATAACACTTCCAATATTAAATTTTGTACTTATTTTAAAAATTATCATATTGGAAATCAAGTATTTAAATTTTAATGTTAACTGAATGTTAACCGAATATGAATTTAGTATTAATATTTTTAATAAATTTGGTTAAGAAATAAAAAATAACGGTAATATAATATTTAAAACCAAAGACTTATGAAAAATAAAATTCAGATATATATCGTTTCCTTATTTGCTTTCGGATGTATGACAATGATGAATACAGCAAAAGCGCAAACCAATACCGATAATACCATTCAGGAAATTCAGCTTAGTAAAAGCGATACTTTTAATGATATCAGAACCCGTTTGATGGATAACTTCGATTTTACCAATACCGATTATAAGCAGGGGATAGTGAACTCTATTGTTAAGTTTGATATATCTAAAAAGGGAAAAATTGTAAATGTACATTCCAGTGGCGATTGCAAAAGCGTAAGCAAAGAGATTGAAATGGTTTTAAGCGAACTTGATTATAAAGTAGACCGCAGTAAACTTAACGATAATAATCTGGTTGCATATACTTATGTAATGCCTGTAACGGTAGAAATTGACAACAGATAAAAAACATTCATAAATTTTTGTACAAAGCCATGCAGATTCTGTGTGGCTTTGTTTATTTACAGCGAATTTCCGATTGTTCAATGCCTATAATTGCAAAGGCTGCCTGATGGTGGCAGCCTTGTTCTATATAATTTTGATGGTATATTTATTTAAATAAAAAATTTTACGGAGATAATATAATCAGCGGTTGTTTTTGAAAGAAAAAACTTCGGTATACTGAATCCCACTTCCAGCCCATATATTCTTACTTATCCTATTTAAATTCTGCACGAAGATCATTCAGTCTTGTCTTCAGATCTTTCACCTGTGCTATCTTATCAAAAGTGATGTTGTCGATTCTCCATGTGTTGCCAGGGGAATTGACCAGATGTACGTTTTCAGACCATTGTATTTTCGGTGAAACGGAAGCGTTTTCAAATCCTACAGTTACGTCGGCAATCTTTACTTCCGGCTTTAAATCTCTAATCTTTATGGAATTGATTTTATATTGGGTATATCCCTCATAAAGGCTGGTAAAAACCGATCCTTCCAAAATGAGAGGTTTATCTTCCGGATGTGCACTTTTCCTGATACGTTCCATATCTTTTCTTGAAGCACTGATGATTTCCTCAATTTCATTTTTGATTTCCGGAGTGAATACATCTTCTGCAATAGGTTTGCTGTAAAGGGTTTCACTTGATTTACCATAAGCCTCATAAAACTTTTCCAGCACTTTACTTATTTCGGCATCCGCGCCTGTTACATTAGGTCCGGCATCTTTTTTCGTACAGCTGAAAAGAAAAAGAAAAACACTCAGGCAAAAAAATAATTTTTTCATGGTAAAACTAGGTTAAATGATTTAAAATTGTGAAGTTACAAACGGAAAATTACTTGAAGCCAAAAGTAAGTAAAATTCTGCACAGTATGAGATCCATAAAATAAATATTCTTGAAATTATGGAATATGGGCAATTGATCGTTTTTATTTTGAAAGATTAGTGCCTTTTAGTAAAAATCAGGAATCCTTTTGAAAAAGAAGCTGATGAATAATAATAAACACCAAGCTGTATTATAAATTCAAAAAAGTAATAAAATTCCTTAAAAAATGTGAAAAATTTATCCGTAAAATTTTATCGGCATCGCTATTGCTGCATTTCATCTTGTAATTTGAAAATAATATATTATGAAGGTGCTTACTAAATTTTTAGGATTACTTGTTTTTGTTTTTTCCCTGGCGTATTCCCAGGCTGCGCCGGTCCAGTGGGGCTATGGTCGTGGCCACGGACCGAAAAAACATCATTACCATAGACCGCACAGGCCACATTACAAGAAAGTGAAATACCGCAGGCCACCCGGACATTATTATAAAAGGCACTATTACAGGCCTGTAAGACACCTTTGCTACTCAAGGCCTCACCGGGTTTATTACAACAGACCTGTGGTGGTTGTAAGACATCGATAGAGACATCATTAGCGCTGACGAAGATTCAGTGATTTTTTTATTGGATTTGCCTTAAAAAATAACATTGGCATTGCCATTGATTACTATATACCGAATCAAAAAATAAAATGATATGAAATCTTTACTTAAAATTTTCGGAGCCTTTGTTTTGGCGTATGCAACCAGTGCCTGTCATCCGCCACCAAGACCGCCGAGACCGCCGGAACCTCCAAGAAGACCCCATGGGATGATGGACAAAAATTTCGACAGTGCCCAGACAGATCTTATTTTTGACAGAAAATCGATGAATAAGAAATCATAACGAATGAAAATTCCCGGAACTTTTTGCTCCGGGAATTTTTTAATAGTTTTATAACCTTTGTTTCAATCTCAGGCTTATTTACAATTTCATCTTCTTCGGGTTCAGGAAAGTATTAAAGATCATGACTTCCTGACCGAATTTCAGTTCGACCCTTTCTGCAATATTCTCCATTTCGCTTTTAATAAAATCTTCGCGAAGTTCATCATTTTCAAAAATAAGAAGAAGGTTGTAATTCTTACCTTCCTCAATATAGTCGCTGTGTACCTCTGAAAGGATATACTGGCTGACATCCATCAGGTTTTCCGTCATCAAAACCAGGGTTTCATCCATGTAATTTTGCCATTCTTCCAGACGGTTTTTCGTACAGTGAAAAGTTATGCTTAATACGCTCATATTTTTATGAATTTTTAAGATTCTTTGGATAAATTTTACCGCAAAAATCGACAAAATTTTCGTAAATTAGCCCGTTATTAAAAAAGGGAAATAAATAATTTTCAGACGTACTTTTAAGGGTCTGAATATCATTATAATAAATTTGTTTATGCAAAAAGAAGGAGAAAGACTGATTCCTATCAACATTGTTGATGAAATGAAGTCGTCTTATATCGATTATTCGATGTCGGTTATCGTTTCAAGAGCGCTACCCGATGTAAGAGACGGCCTGAAACCCGTTCATAGAAGAGTGCTTTACGGTATGTATGGATTAGGGGTTTTTTCTAATAGAAAATACTTAAAATCTGCGAGAATTGTTGGAGACGTTTTGGGTAAGTATCACCCGCACGGAGACTCCTCTGTATATGATGCGATGGTAAGGATGGCTCAGGACTGGAGCCTCCGTTACCCTCAGGTAGACGGGCAGGGAAATTTCGGTTCCATGGATGGTGACCCGCCTGCAGCCATGCGTTATACCGAAGCAAGACTGAAAAAGATTTCCGATGATATCCTTTCCGATCTAGACAAGGAAACGGTAGATTTCCAGAATAACTTCGACGACAGTTTACAGGAGCCAACGGTTTTGCCTTCCAAAATCCCTAACCTGCTGGTAAACGGAACCTCCGGTATTGCTGTAGGAATGGCCACGAACATGGCGCCGCACAACCTTTCGGAATCGGTGGATGCCATCTGCGCTTATATCGACAATAAAGAAATTACCATCGATGAGCTGATGCAGCACATCATTGCTCCGGATTTCCCTACCGGCGGAATCATTTACGGTTACGACGGAGTAAGGGATGCTTTCCATACCGGAAGAGGAAGAGTCGTGTTGAGGGCCAAGGTTGCTTTCGAAGAAATCGGAAACAGGAATGCCATCATCGTAAATGAAATTCCTTACCAGGTAAACAAAGCGGAAATGATCGCCAGAACGGCAGAGCTTGTTAAAGAAGAAAAAATTCCGGGAATTTACGAAATCAGGGATGAATCGGACAGAAGCGGGCTTCGTATCGTTTACGAATTGAAAAATGATGCGATCCCAAATGTAGTCCTGAACTTATTATATAAATATACGGCACTTCAGACTTCTTTCAGTGTAAATAACATTGCGTTGGTTCACGGAAGACCGGAACAACTGAACCTGAAAGATATCATCCACCATTTCGTGGAGCACAGGCATGAAGTAATCGTACGAAGAACACAGTTCGAGCTCAGAAAAGCAAAAGAAAGAGCACACATCCTGGAAGGATTCATGAAAGTGATCGGATCCCAGGATGCTTTGGACAAAGCCATCTCCATTATTCGTCACTCTTCCAATCCGCAGGCTGCGAAAGAAGGACTTATTGAGGCATTTGAACTCTCCGAGCTTCAGGCGCAGGCTATCCTTGATCTCCGTCTGGCCCGTCTTACCGGAATGGAGCTGGATAAGATCCGTGATGAATACGATTCGATCATGAAAGAAATTGCTGATTTGGAAGATATCCTGGCCAACGAACCGAGAAGATTCCAGATCATCAAGGATGAATTAATCGAAGTAAAAGAAAAATATGGCGACGAAAGAAGAACGGAAATCGATTATTCAGGCGGTGAAATGTCTATCGAAGACATCATCCCGAACGAATCCGTAGTGCTTACGATATCCCATGCCGGATATATCAAAAGAACTTCACTTTCCGAATATAAAATCCAGAGCAGGGGTGGTGTAGGAAATAAAGCGGCCACCACACGGGATGCCGACTTCCTGGAGTACATCGTTTCAGCTACCAACCACCAGTATATGCTGTTCTTTACCGAAAAAGGAAGATGTTACTGGCTGAGGGTATTTGAAATTCCGGAAGGTTCCAAAACGGCAAAAGGAAGAGCCGTGCAGAACTTAATTAACATCGAACCGGACGATAAAATCAAAGCATACATCAGAACCAATAACCTGAAAGATTCCGAATATGTAAACCAGATGAGCGTTGTGATGGTAACCAAAAACGGTACGATCAAGAAAACATCGCTGGAAGCCTATTCCAGACCAAGGGTAAATGGGGTAAATGCTATCGAAATCAGGGACAACGACCAATTGTTAGGGGCTTACCTTACCAACGGAACATCTCAGATCATGATTGCGACCAAAAACGGTAAATGTATCCGTTTCCCTGAAGAAAAAGTAAGGGAAGTAGGAAGAGGATCTATCGGGGTCCGTGGAATCAGCATGGATGAAAACGACGAGGTAATCGGAATGATTGTTGTGAATGATCTGGAAACTGAAACCGTCCTTGTAGTATCTGAGAAAGGATACGGTAAGAGAACCGCCGTACTGGATTACAGGGAAACCAACAGAGGCGGAAAAGGGGTAATCACCCTAAACATTACCGAAAAGACCGGAAACCTGATCGCTATCCAGAACGTAACCGACGAGGACGGATTGATGATCATCAATAAATCCGGCGTTGCTATCCGTATGAATATGGATGAAATGAGGGTAATGGGTAGAAATACACAGGGCGTACGACTTATCAATCTTAAGAAAAATGACGAAATTGCAGCCATTGCAAAAGTAGAAATGGATAAGGATGTTGAAGAGGAAATTACCGAAGACGAAGGAGCTGAAGTTACGAATGATGAAGGAGTATCGGCAGTTGCAGAACTTTTCCCTGATGATAATGCTGAAGCACCGGAAGATCAACAGAACGCCGATGCGCAGACAGATGGTCCGGATTCTGAAGAAGAATAAATAAAATATCAATTAATATAAAATAGTGATTATGAAAAAGCTGATTTTAGGTATCGCTTTCGTAGCATCTGCCTTTGTTTTCGGACAGAAAGATGATGTTAACGCTAAGCTGCAGGAAGCCAATAAAGCTGCAATGGATGCATACAATGCTAAAAACTATGCAGTGGCAGCACCTAAGTTTATGGATGTTTATAACCTCCTGAAAACAAGCGGGCAGGACAATAAAGTATATATGTACTATGCAGGATTGAATTACGCACTGGCAAATGACATTCCTCAGGCGACCAAAATATATACCGATTTGATCAATTCCGGATATACCGGTGTTGAAACCACTTATACCGCAAAAGATAACAAAACCGGACAGGTAGCCAGTTATGATAAAAATACTTGGGAACTGTTAAAGAAAACTTCATCAAAAGATTATACGGATTTTAAAACCGAGCAATCTCCAAGTGTTGAGCAGGATTTATACGAAACCTTATCAACCTTATTGCTGAATGCTAAAAAGAATGATGAAGCTTTAGCCATCATTGAGAAAGGATTGGCAAAATTCCCTAACAGTAGTAAGTTGAAAGAATACCAAGGGAGTGCGCTGTATGCATCAGGTAATACCGATAAATTCATGCAGAACCTGAAGGAGCAGTTGGCTAAAAATCCTAATGATGCTACCAATTGGTATAACTTAGGTGTGCTTCAGTCAAAAAATCCGGCGACGGCAAGCGAAGCAATGACTTCTTTCCAGAAAGCCATCGATTTGAAGCCTGATTTTGCAAACGCTTACCAAAACCTCGTGTACACTGCCATCGGTGATGATGAAAAAGCGGTAACTGAGATCAATGCTTTAAGAAAAACCAAGCCGGACGATGCTACCAAATTAATTGAAGCCAGAAAGGAAAGGTTCAGCAAAGCGATCCCTTATGCCGAAAAATGGTATCAGGCTATGCCGAATGACATCAATGCCATTCAGACATTGAAAGATATGTATAACACCACAAGGAATACGGCTAAATTCAATGAAATGAAAGCTAAGGAAGCTGAACTTCAGGCAAAGCAGCCAGCTAAATAATTTTTGAATACCCAAAAATATATCTTAAGAACCGGAGCAGCAATGTTCCGGTTTTTTATTTAAAGTTTAAGATTCAAAGTCTAAAGTTCAGCTTATAAAAATTGAATTAAAGTATTTTGATCAATTTGAAGCCTATATGATTTTATAAATTTTGCGGTCTTTTATAAGTGAAAAAGTTTATGCCGAGCCTGTCGAACTAGCTTTGTGAAACTTACAATGTTCAGTAATAAAAAACTTGGTATCCTCTACGTTCAAAGTTGCGTACAATAAATTTATATTTTTCATCAATAATCATAAACCTTTGTGGTCTCTTATAAGTGAAACGGCTCTGTGAGACTTAAAAACGTTTTGCATTCAAAAAAAGCTGTGCTCTCCGTGTTCAAAATTTCAAATTAAAAATAAAAACATGCAGAATGCAGGATTCGGAATGGGATAATATCCACAGCTGTCATTTGCTGAATATAAACTGAAAGTTTACGAACGTAGTTCAGCTTTTGCGACCGGAAAATCTGCAGTTCGTGTATCAACTATTCTTCGCGTCTATAGCGTTAAAAAGTTCTTAGGCTTAAATTCCTCCTTACTCATCTATATTTGTGATCTCTTGTGAGTGAAACGGCTTTGTGAGACTTAAAAACGTTTCGCATTCAAAAAAAACTCCGTGGGCTCCGTGTTCAAAATCCGGAATTTCATTGCAAGACAAATTCCATCTCTAATTTTATATCCGAAAACTTTCTCAGCAATCATTTGAAGCTGAACCTGCTCAGTCCTTCATTCGGCCCCCCCCTGATGATCCGGCATGAAAGAACCGGAAATTTTCCGGAGGAATCCCCTGAAATCCATGTTAAAATTCTTTCCAATTCCGTATCTTTGGGGAAAATTATTATAAAAATGATCGAGTGGAAAACCGCCAAAGAATACGAGGATATTACATACAAAAAATGTAATGGGGTAGCGAGAATCGCTTTCAACAGACCGGAAATCCGTAACGCTTTCAGGCCCAAAACAACTTCCGAATTATATGATGCTTTTTACGATGCGTATGAAGATCCTTCCATCGGGGTGGTTCTGCTTTCCGGAGAGGGACCAAGTCCTAAGGACGGAGGCTGGGCATTTTGTAGCGGGGGAGATCAAAAGGCAAGAGGGCACCAGGGGTATGTAGGAGAGGACGGAAGGCACCGTTTAAATATTCTTGAAGTTCAGCGACTGATCCGTTTTATGCCGAAAGTTGTGATCGCGGTAGTACCGGGATGGGCTGTAGGCGGAGGACACTCGCTTCATGTGGTTTGTGATTTAACCTTAGCCAGTAAAGAGCATGCTATCTTTAAGCAGACGGATGCCGATGTAACCAGTTTCGATGGTGGTTACGGTTCTGCTTACCTGGCGAAAATGGTCGGACAGAAAAAAGCCCGCGAGATTTTCTTTTTAGGGAGGAACTATTCTGCTCAGGAAGCTCTCGAAATGGGAATGGTAAATAAAGTGGTTCCTCACGCCGAACTGGAAGATACCGCTTACGAGTGGGCCCAGGAAATTCTGGCCAAATCGCCGACATCCATTAGGATGCTTAAATTTGCCATGAACCTTACAGATGACGGTATGGTAGGCCAGCAGGTTTTTGCCGGTGAAGCGACGCGGCTTGCATACATGACTGAAGAAGCCAAAGAAGGAAGAAATGCATTCCTGGAAAAAAGAAAGCCGGACTTCGGAGAAAATCAGTGGATATCGTAAAATCTAAGTAATAGGTAATCAGCAATTTTTATTACTGGTTACTTATTGCCCATTACTCATAAAACTATGACGGATTGGATAAAGGCCGCAAGGCTTAGAACATTGCCGCTTTCCTTAAGCGGAATTATCATGGGATCTTTTATTGCCCGGTGGAGACTTTACAATGAAGGCGGAACCTGGGACTGGAGGATCTTTGCACTCGCCTTGGTGGTGACTTTACTTTACCAGGTACTTTCCAACTATGCCAACGATTATGGCGACGGAATCAAAGGAACGGATACCAAAAGAGCAACCGAAGCGGAAGCCAGAGCCGTAGCATCGGGGAGAATTACAGCCAGACAGATGAAAAATGCGGTGATCTTATTTTCCGTATTGTCTTTTGTAGCCACCGTTGCGCTTTTATATCTGGCGTTTGTGCCGGATTATATGAAGGAATTTTATATCTTCATTGGTCTTGGTATCGCCTGTATTCTTGCAGCCATCGGCTATACGGTAGGTAAAAAACCTTACGGTTACATGGGGTTGGGAGATATCTTCGTATTTGTCTTTTTCGGATTGGTTTCCGTTTGCGGAAGCTATTTCCTGTTTACCAAATCGTTCAGTTGGGACGTATTATTGCCTGGAGCGGCCATTGGTATGATGAGCATGGCGGTACTCAACCTGAATAACATGCGGGATATTGAAAGCGACAAATTATCCGGGAAAAACAGTTTTGCCCTTCGCATCGGCTTTAAAAAAGCGATGATTTACGAAATGGTGCTGCTCAACCTTCCTTTGATTTTCATTCTGATGTTCTTAGGCGTAAATGGATTTTTCCAGACGCAGAATTACTACGTGTTTATTGTCATGATCCTAATGCTTCCTTTAATGCGGATCAGAAGAAATATTATGACGGTAAAGAATCCCCGTGAGCTTGACCCCTTTTTAAAGCAGGTGGGAATGATTACGTTGATGATCGCTGTGCTTACGGCAGCCGGACTTAATCTTTTCCATTAGGTATAAACCATAAAGCTGGAAATGAGAAATAAAATCGATAAAATGGCTTCTTATCTGTCGGTAATTGTTTCTGCAGGATTTTTCCTCATTTTAATAAAAGAACTGCTGTTTGAAGGGCTTTTGTTGTCAGAAATTGCAGTAACGCCTGTTATTTTAGGAATAATTCTAACGGTTGATCTGATTGTTTCTTATCTGATCGTAAGACAAAAGATGAAATCCAATATTTTTATTCTTGTCTTTCAGTGTCTTATCATCACGTACTGTTTGTATCTGATTTATTATTACAATATCGGGATGCCGGTAAAAATTGAACAAGTTATAACTCCATAAATTTTAAAATCAATTAAATGAAAATACAATACTTAGGACAAAACTGTTTTTTGTTCACCTATAAAGACAAAACAATCTTATCCGATCCTTTTTACAATTATAAAAAAGCCGAATCCGGATTTGATATCGCGGCCCAGAAAATCGATTATATTTTACTGACACACGCCCATGGAGACCACATCGCCGATGTGGAAGAAGTGCTGCAGCATCATCCTGAAGCAACCCTCATTGCTGTGCCGGAGATCTGCGGATATTTTAAAAATGCAAAAAATACGGACGATGTGAACCTGGGAGGATCGGCAAAGATCGATGATCTTAAAATTTCCATGGTTCCGGCGCATCACACCAGCTCGTTCCCGGACGGAAGCTATGGCGGCGTTCCCGTTGGATACATTTTCAGGCTTCCTGAAGGCAGAAACCTGTATATGGCAGGAGATACCGGAGTAATGGCCGATATGGAGCTGTTTCCGAGGTTATATGGTAATTTAGACCTTTCCATTCTACCGGTAGGAAGCCACTATACAATGTGCCCTAGGAAAGCTGCTTTTGCAGCAGCCGAATTATTAAAGACTCCAAAGGTAATCGGATGCCACTTTGATACGTTTCCTGCCATAGAAATCAACCATGAAAGTGCCATGAAGCATTTTGCAGATAAAAACGTAGAACTTGTTTTACCAAAACTGGGTGAGGAGTTCGAATTTTAAATAAATGTTGAAAGGTAATTTGAAAATAGAAATGCTGAAGGGTTTAAAAACAAAAAAAGATAATTCTCAAATTACCTCTCTTCACTTAAAACCAAAAAAAATGGCAAGCTACCTAAATCACACCGCTACGACCAATTACCTTTGCTGCGTTCCCACCCTGGAGGATTCTCAGGAGCTGGTTGTTTAGGACTTGCCGTGGCAAAGGTAGGAATATTTTACAAAACTCAAAACATTATTAAAGAAAATTAACTGAAAAAACTGGCTGTTAAAGGTAGTTTGCTGAAATTCAGCCTGATAATTTTTCAGAAATTTTCTAAAAATTTAGATATGACGAAAAGCACTTCCACATTAGGAATTTTACTGTTTGGCGCTACGATGATCGTTTTTTTCGTGGTGTATTACTTCTTCTCAGGAGTTAACTATTTTGATATTTCACTGAAAGCCAATGCTTTCGTTTTACCTATTATTTATGCAGGAACCGCATTCTGGTCGGTAAAATCCTACTGGAGCAGCCATCGGGTGGTAAGCTTTAAAGATGCCTTTAAAAGGTCATTTGTCCCGATGTTTATAGGAGGAATTCTATCCGTTTTCAGTATTTATTTATTTTTAAATTTTGTAGATACCGATGCCAAAAAGCTACTGAATTATCAGTACGTGACCCGCCAGAAATCTGAAATGGATAAGGAATATCAGTCGGCAAGAAAAATCTTAAAACATCAGAAAGACATTGATGAGCTGGATCAGAAGTACAAAGAAAGGCTTCCGAGTTTCTCTCCGGATGCCGTTAAAGGAAAAGATATGCTTACAGTAAGTCATTTTTCAGGATATTTTGCGGCAATACTTATATTTTACGTAGTTTTGTCATTGTTTTTCGGAGCGTTTTTCAGAACAAAAACAATCTATCAGGAAGAGCAGAATCAAGAATAATTTTTTATTAAAATTAAATGAATTTATCAATAGTTATTCCGTTACTGAATGAAGAGGCATCGCTGGAGGAGCTTTTTTCCAGGATTGATAACGTTTGCCGGTCAAACGCGCTGTCCTACGAAATCTGGTTTGTAGATGACGGAAGCACGGATTTGTCGTGGAGCATTATAGAAAACCTTAAAGTTCAGCATCCTCAGATCCACGGGATTAAATTTTCCAAGAATTACGGGAAATCCCAGGCGCTTCATGCCGCTTTTGAACGCACCAATGGTGATGTAATTATCACAATGGATGCTGATTTACAGGATTTTCCGGAAGAAATACCGGAACTCTATGCGATGGTCATCAATGAAAATTACGACATCGTTTCCGGCTGGAAAAAGAAACGTTTCGATAATGTGATGACGAAAAATGTGCCTTCCAAGCTGTTCAATGCAGCGGCGAGAAAGGTTTCAGGCGTATACCTTCACGATTTCAACTGCGGATTAAAAGCCTATAAACGACAGGTCGTAAAATCGATTGACGTCTATGGTGATATGCACCGGTACATCCCGGTTCTGGCCGCCAATGCAGGATTCAGAAGGATTACGGAGAAAGAGGTTCAGCACCAGGCGCGTCCTTACGGAACATCTAAATTCGGGACCGAAAGATTCATCCGGGGCTTCCTGGATCTGGTAACCCTTTGGTTTGTCAGCCGTTTCGGAGGAAGGCCGATGCATTTCTTCGGAGCCGTGGGAACCCTGATGTTTATTGTCGGTTTTCTTTCGGCACTCTGGCTGGGCATTTCCAAGCTGATCGATGTGGCCAGGGGAATCTACGGGCACCTGATTACCAACAATCCATGGTTCTTCATCGCTATGACCATGATGATTATGGGAACCCTGCTTTTCGTAGCCGGATTCTTAGGGGAAATGATCATCCGGACGAATCGTGAGCACAAGAATTACAATATTGATGAAGTAATCTGATATGAAGAATATTTTTTATGTCGTTGCCATTCTTGCTCTGGTTTCCTGCGGAAAAATTTCTCCGAAAGGAAACATCGAGCGGAAAGACGTGGATGTTCCCGAATTTGTAAACCTCGATCTGGAAGGAAAGTTCCGGGTGTTTTATGCAAGAGGAAATAAGAACTTCGTGGAAATAGAAACCTACCCGAATATCGCGGATAACCTGGATGTTGAAGTGGATGATAAGACGTTAACCATCAAAGAAAAACGCGGAACGAAAGGCGTGGATTTTTATAATGTCACGATTTACTCCAAATACAATCTGGAAAAGGTATCCATTTCCGACTCGGTAGAGATGAACATTTCAAGTGAAATTAAGACCGATAATTTTAGGCTTAATTTAAAGAATTTCGCTACTTTTATGGGTTCGGTAAATACAAGAAGGGCAGAAGTGGAAATGCTGAACCGCAGCAGGGCCAACTTTTTGGGCCAGACCAAAGACGCGGTGATCAAAATCGCCGATACGGCAAGCCTGATCGCCCCTTACTGGAAAATCGAAGACCTGAAGATCAATTCCAAAAACGGAAATTATGCAGAAGTGAATGTCAAAGATTCCCTGAAAGGGCACGTTCAGAATACCGCAAAATTTATTTATTATAATGATCCGATCCGGGCGTTCAAGATCGATAAAGATACCAGGGTGGAGAATAAGAAATTGGAATAAAAGCTGGATGAGGGATGCTGGAAGCTGGAAGTCGGTCAGTACTCTGCATTTATTTAAAACACAAACATATCGAAAAAAATTGCTCATGAGTTTTAAGTTTGAGAAACTGATTATATGGCAGAAATCTATGGAATTCGGAGAGGGAATTTTCAAGGTTTCCAAAGATTTTCCTAAGGAGGAACTGTTTAATCTGGTTTCACAGATAAGAAGAGCTTCTGATTCGATTGCCTTGAATATTTCTGAAGGAAGTATTCTGCAGTCAAATTCGGAATTCAGAAAATTTCTGGGATATTCGATCCGTTCTTTAGCCGAAGTAGTAACGTGTTTATACAAAGCCAAGAACAGAAAATATATTACAGAAGAAGATTTTAGTAATTTTTATAATCAAAGCTATAATCTTATGAACCAAATTATAGCATTTAGAAATCAAATAAAAGGATAATAACAGGCTGGAAATGGTTTTGAAGCTGGAAGACTTCCTGCATCCATCTTCCATCTTCCAGCTTTAGGAACTACAAAATACAAATATGACAACATTAGAAAAAGCAAAACTTTGGTTGCACGAATCATTTGATGAAGAAACAAGAAGTGCGGTACAATTATTAATTGACGGCAATTCGCCGGATCTGGAAGACTCTTTTTACAGACCGCTGGAATTCGGAACCGGAGGAATGAGAGGAATCATGGGCGTAGGAACCAACCGTTTAAATAAATACACGTTAGGCCAGGCTACACAGGGACTTGCAAACTATATGCTAAAGCAGTTTCCGGGTGAAAAAATTAAAGTGGCCATTGCTTACGACGTCAGAAACAATTCAAAAGAATTTGGAAAATTGGTAGCTGATGTTTTAACGGCAAACGGAATTAAAGTACTGCTTTTTAAAGACCACCGTCCCACGCCCGAACTTTCTTTTACGGTAAGAGACAAACACTGTCACGGAGGAATCGTTCTGACGGCTTCCCATAACCCGCCGGAATACAACGGGTATAAAGTGTACTGGAATGACGGTGCACAGATCGTTCCGCCGCATGATGAAGCTATTATTGCCGAAGTGCTTTCCGTACAGTTCGATAAAATAAAATTCAACGGTAACGATGATCTGATCGAATGGATCGGAGAGGAGCAGGATGATGTGTACATCGACGCCTGCATCGAAAATTCGACCTATCAGAATGTAGGAAAAGAAAATTTAAATATCGTTTTCACTTCCATCCACGGAACGACCTATACGACCGTTCCTAAAGCGTTGGAAAAAGCAGGTTTCAAGAAAATTGATCTGGTAAAGGAGCAGATGATCCCGAGCGGGAATTTCCCGACCGTTGATTCTCCGAATCCTGAAGAACCGGCTGCCCTTGAAATGGCCATGGATCTTGCTAAAATTACCAATGCCGATATCGTCATCGGAACTGATCCGGACGGGGACCGTTTGGGAATTGCCGTAAGAAACCTGGACGGTGAAATTGAATTGCTGAACGGAAACCAGACCAACACCATTCTGACTTATTACATTCTGAACGAATGGAGAAAACAGGGCCGGATTACCGGAAAGGAATTCATCGGCTCTACGATTGTGACGTCCGATATTTTCTTTGACATTGCCCAGAAATTCGGGGTACAGTGTAAGGTAGGATTAACCGGATTTAAATGGATCGGAAAGATGATCCGCGATGTGGAAGGACAGGAAAAGTTCATCTGCGGCGGGGAAGAGAGCTTCGGATTCATGACCGGAGATTTTGTCCGTGATAAAGATTCGTGCGGAAGTATTGTTCTTGCCTGTGAAATCGCAGCATGGTGCAAAGCCAACGGAAGAACCATGTACGATTACCTGATCGAAATTTACCAGGAAACCGGAATGTATTACGAAGGCCTTGTGAACCTGGTACGAAAAGGCAGAGACGGGGCAGAAGAAATCCAGAACATGATGAAGGATTTCCGTGAAAACCCTCCGAAGCAACTGGCAGGATCGCCGGTGGCAGAGGTAAAGGATTTCAAGGAGCAGACCAATTTTATCGTTTCCAGGAACGAAAAACAGGTAATGAACGATATTCCGAAATCCAATGTATTGATTTATTATACCGAGGACGGAACAAAAGTCTGCGTAAGACCTTCCGGAACAGAGCCGAAGATCAAGTTCTATATTTCTGTAAAAGAGGATCTTGCTTCTGCAGCCGATTTCAGAGACCAGCAGAAATCATTGGAAGAGAAAATAAACCGGGTGAAAAATGACCTGCAGTTGACATAATAATAAATTATAAGTTATAAATTTTGAATGATGAGTAATAGTATTATTAAAATAAAGAGTTTCGAGTTTGCTGTAAGTATTGTTAAATTTTACAGGCAATTCAGTATAAAAAATAAGGAATATGTTCTGTCAAGACAGCTTTTAAGATCCGGCACTTCTGTTGGAGCTAATGTTCGGGAGGCTTTAAATGCTCAGAGCAAGCCTGTTTTTATTCATAAACTGTCGATTTCTCAGAAGTAATGTGATGAAACCATTTATTGGATTGAGCTATTGTATGCTACTGATTACATATCGAAAGAGGAATTCGACGAACTTATAAATCCGGCGACAGAGATTTTAAAAATAATAAGAAGTATAATTATTACAAGTAAGAAAAACTTATAACTCATAATTAATAACTTATAACATTAATAAAGTAACAATAAATAAAAGTAAAAGTGAAAGTTTCAAAATTAGCGGCGAACCTGATCGGTTCTGAAATTGTAAAAATTGGTAATGAAGTAAATGATCTAAAGGCAAAAGGAGCGGAGATTGCCAATCTTACGATTGGAGATCTGAATTCCAATATTTATCCGATTCCTGCCCAGCTGAAGGAGGAAATTCAGAAAGCCTATCAGAATAACCTGACAAATTATCCGCCTGCGAACGGACTTTTATCTTTAAGAAAAGAAGTTTCCAAAGATCTAAAAACAAGATGGAATCTGGACTATTCCCCAAATGATATCCTGATCACGGCGGGTTCAAGGCCGTTGATTTATGCGGTATATAAGACCATCGTAGATGAAGGGGATAAAGTGGTATATCCGATTCCTTCATGGAACAACAACCACTACGCTTACCTTACTTCTGCTGATGCAATCGAGGTAAAAACAACTCCTGAAAATAATTTTCTTCCGACGGCTGACGATCTCAGACCTCATTTGTCCGGAGCGGTTCTGGTAGCGCTTTGTTCACCGCTGAATCCTACGGGAACCATGTTTACAAGAGAACAGCTTTCGGAAATCTGCGAACTGATCCTGGAAGAAAACAAAAATAGAAGTGACGACGAAAAACCGTTGTACCTGATGTACGATCAGATCTACTCCAACCTTACCTTTGGGGCGGAGCACGTAGATCCTGTTTCCCTGTTCCCTGAAATGAAGGAATATACGGTATACATCGATGGTATTTCCAAGTGCCTTGCCGCAACGGGAGTGCGTGTAGGCTGGGGATTCGGTCCGTCTCATATTCTTGATAAAATGAAAGCGCTGTTGACACACGTTGGAGCCTGGGCACCAAAACCTGAACAGGAAGCGACAGCAAAATATTACGAAAACCCGGAAGAAGTGAATGCTTTTGTTGAAGACTTCAAAGGAAAGCTGGAATCAAGCTTAAAAGTTCTTCACGGAGGTATTCAGGATCTGAAAGGAAAAGGTCTTTCCGTTGACAGTATTGAGCCGATGGGAGCACTTTACCTGACCATTAAATTGGATTATATCGGTAAAGCCAAGTCGGACGGAACGGTGATCGAAAACTCTTCTGATCTGGTGTTTTATCTGATCAATGAAGCAGGAGTTGCTTTGGTTCCTTTCTCTGCATTCGGGGAAGAGAAATCTGAGCCATGGTTCAGGGCTTCTGTTGGAGGATTGGCTACTGAGGAGATTTCTGCCATGATGCCGAAGCTGGAAAATGCGTTGAACGCTTTAAAATAATAAGTAAAATATACCCATTATAACAGTGTAGCAGTTGATCAATTGTTACACTGTTATCTTTTTAAATTGCTATTCCGGAAGAATATGAAGATTCCACAAAGATATTTCCTTGAAACCCGGTTTTTGAGCTATTCTACAGTAGTAATTGTTGTTCTTGTTATTTTAAGTGTCTGGATTTCAGGAGCAGGTTCTCACCGGTCTCTATTTCAGAATTCCATATTATCAACATCCATTTTAGCAACAGTATTATTTCTGTTTATTAGCTTAGGACTCTATTTTGGTTTGAAACTAAAAGATAATGTAGGTCATATTATAAACCGGGAAAAAATAGTAAAATACAGTGAAAAGAGGCCAAAAATTGATAGTTTCGATCTACCCGATATAAGTTTTGGAGGAGAAGCCGGTTGCGGAGAATTGATTCTTTCTGTTATTTTATGGATTTTCTTTTCAATTGTTCTGGTTTTCCTCCTCTACTTTTTAGGTGTTGTTTTCTGGGTGGTGATCTTATTATTTACAGCCATGCTCTATTGGATTTTTTTTCGGGCTTTACGGCTGGTATTTAAAAACTCCAGATACTGTAAAGGAAACCTGGTCAAAAGCGTTGCTTTCGGATTTCTTTATACATTTTTGTTTATTTCTTGGATCTATGGAATTATCTTTTTATCCCATTACATAAAATAAAATATCAATAAAATACTTTCATATGAAAATAATTGCAGTAATACCCGCACGTTACGAAGCCAGCCGTTTTCCGGCCAAACTGATGCAAATGTTAGGAGAAAAGACCGTCATCACGACGACTTATCGGAATGTCGTGGAAACCGGTTTGTTTGATGAAGTTTTTGTTGCTACGGATTCGGAAATTATTTTTGATGAAATCGTAAACCATGGCGGAAAAGCAGTAATGACGGGGCAACATGAGACGGGGAGTGACCGCATTGCAGAAGCCGTACAGCCCATTGATTGCGACATTGTGATCAATGTGCAGGGAGATGAACCGTTTTTAAAATTGGAGCCTTTGAAGCAACTCATCGAAGTTTTCAGGAACGACGATAACCAGGAGATTTCCCTGGCTTCCTTAAAAATAAAGCTTCATGAAAAAGAAGAGATCGAAAACCCGAACAATGTAAAAGTAATTACCGATAACAATGGCTTTGCATTATACTTCAGCCGTTCCGCTATTCCGTTTCACCGGGAGATTTCTTATGCGGTCGATTATTTTAAACACATCGGCGTCTACGCTTTCAGGAAACATGCGCTGATCCAATTTTCGAAACTGGAAATGAAGCCTTTGGAAATTTCCGAGAAAATAGAATGCATCCGTTACCTGGAATACGGCATGAAAATCAAGATGATAGAAACCAATTTTGTCGGCGTGGGCATCGATACTCCGGAAGATCTTGAAAAAGCGAGAAAGCTGATCTGAAGATTTGCCGATAGATAATTCTGAAATGTGATATGCGTCTCCTTTTTTCAAATTAAAAAAGCCTTATATTTGAATTTATAAAAAGTATTCATGAAGAAATTACTGTTAGCATTTATTCTGGTATGCTCCCAATTATGTCTGGCTCAGACGGCAAAGGAAATTATTGATAAAAATATCGAACTGTCCGGAGGACTCACCAATTGGAAACTGCTGAATTCCGTACTGCTTCAGGGAAAAGTAATTCTGGGTGTGAAAGACGAATACCCGATCAAAATCTACCAGCAACGCCCGAATCTTACCAAAACCGTGATTACCATCGGCGGAAAAGATACGGCCATTGAAGGCTATGACGGATCTAAAGGTTATGCGATGAATTACGCAACCAACAAAGTTCAGGAATATGCAGAATATGTTCCGGAAAGTTTCGACAATGATTTTATCGACTGGGAAAATAAAGGGTTTGAGGCAAAATACCTGGGAAAGGAAAAAATAGGAAACATTTACTGCCATAAGGTGGAACTGACGAAAAATGTTAATAAAAACGTTTATTATTTCGATACTAAAAACTACATGCTTTTGAAAGAAGTAAAAAAGGATGAAACCTTGCTGTATTCAGATTTTAAAAAAGTCGGGAATTTATCTATGCCATTCAGGATTGAGTCTTCAAGTGCCAAAAAAGACGGTGATTACGTGATGCTGATCAACAGGATCGATATCAATAAAGTATTTCCTGCCAATACTTTCAAATTTTAATCAAAAAAAGAATTAAATTTAAATTATGAAAAAATTGTTTTTAATGTTTCTTTCGGTGGTTGCTTTTTTCAACAGCTGTGCCCAGAAGAAAAGTGATGTATCTAAAGCCAAAACGAATGAACTTATGGGAAAATCAATATATGATTTTAAAGTTGACGCCCTGGAAGAAGGGAAGCAGATCAACTTTGCCGATTTTAAAGGAAAGAAAATCCTTATCGTGAATACCGCTTCGGAATGCGGATTTACACCTCAGTATGCCGATCTTGAAAAAGTGTCGGAAGAATACAAAGACAAATTGGTTGTAGTAGGTTTCCCTGCGAACAATTTCGGCGGCCAGGAACCGGGCAGCAATAAAGAAATCGGCGCTTTCTGTCAGAAAAATTATGGGGTAACTTTCCCGATGGCGGCCAAAGTTTCCGTAAAAGGCAGCGATACGGCTCCGATCTTTAAATACTTAACCGAGAAAGAGCTGAACGGGGTGAAGAACACAACCATCCTCTGGAACTTTACCAAATTCTTAATTGACGAGAACGGAAAGCTGGTTGATTCTTTCGTAAGCACTACCAAACCTACAGATGAAGCCATTACGAAGTATCTGAAATAAATAGTAAAGAATATCGTTATAAAGTGGATTTTTATCCACTTTTTTTAATTTTTAAACCATGAAAAAACTAGTAATCATTTTAATTTTGCTCCTTTCCGTCAAGGGATTTTCTCAGGATTCGTATTTCTTAGGAAAAACAAATTATTGCACACCACAAAATGCCAGTTCTAAAAAAAGCTTTGAAACTGCTTTCTTAGCATTGAATTATCCAAAATATTACGGTGGAATCACTAATTTGTTGCTGAAAGTAGCCAGTGAAGATCCAAAATACTGCGATGCCTATTTTATGGCCGGATATTTTTTAAGATTGCAGGATATGCATAAAGAAGCATTGGCTGCATACTATATTGCCGATAGCCTGGCTCAGAATAACGCACCGATCTTTAAGCAGAATCTCGCGATACAGTTTATGAGATTCGGAAAAGTGGATGAAGCCCGGAAAAAATATGAGGAGATGGTGAAATACTTTCCGGAAAATCCTGAAGGCTATTACGGGATCGGAAATACATCTGTTATTATAGGAGATTATGAAGAAGGATTAAAAAATTTAAAACGCGCAGAAGAGTTGTATAAAGTTTCTGGCAAAGTAAAAGATGATGTCGTTTATATGTATGGGATGCTCTATACCTTGAAGGAAAACTATGAAATAGCCCTACCTTATCTTGAAGATGCTTATTCTACCTATAAAAAAGACGATGGCTATCTTTCCCTGTATGCACTCGCATTAATTAAAGTAGGAAAAAATAAAAACGACGAAAAGCTGATCAAAAAAGCACAAAAAACGTATGAAAAGGTAAAGGATAAGGTGATTGCCGAGGAAATCAGAAAAAAGCTGAATTCCGAATTCAGTTAAATTTATCTGTTTAAACGCTGTTCATTAAAGAGCAGCGTTTAATTGATAATCTTATCCTGTTCACAATTCACCATTGACTTTTAATCATTGCTCTTTTCCGCAAAACAGAAAATATTCCCTAGCTTGATGCTCGAATAGCCGTTGCTTTTTATTTTAGAAGAATTAATCATGGCTTTGGCAAGAACGTTGGTCGGTAAAGGTTTCTGGCTTTCCAGCAATCCTAGCCGGTTGGCAAACTTAATGATTCTGCTTCCCAACACTTCTCCCGGACGGTCTGAATCTTTTCTTTCCAGCATACCCGGTTTAAAGATGGTAATTTTAGTAAAATGTAGCTTTTTCACTGCGTCCTCCAGCTCGCCTTTCATCCGGGAATAAAAAATTTTGGATTTTGGATTGGCGCCGTATGAAGAAACCAGGATGTAATCCTCCACGTTATTTTCTTTGGCCGCTTTTGCAAATTCATACTGGTAGTCGAAATCGACTTTCCGTTGGGCTTCCTTGCTTCCGGCTGCCTTTAGAGTCGTTCCCAGGCAGGAAAAAGCAACATCGCCCTTTATTTCATTTTTCCATTCTTCCGGCTTTTCAAAATCTACCACATGGACTTTTAGTTTATCATTCTGAATGTCAATCGGTTTTCTTACAAAAACTTTAATTTCATCGAAATCCTGATCCTGAAGCAACAGATTGACCAAATCTTTTCCTGTGGCACCCGTAGCGCCGATAACTAAAGCTTTCATAATAATTGAAATTTAAAGTGATGATGTTTCTTTCTTAAATTTACTAAATTTGACCTGAAGTAAAAAATATTCCATCTTACAAATTTTTTATTTTCTATTATTCATTATTTACTACTCATACTATAAAATATGGATGCCAACGAAATCTTAGACTATTGCCTTGCCAAAAAAGGAGTAACCGAAAGCTTTCCTTTCGATAATGAAACACTGGTAATGAAGGTGGGAACAAAAATGTTTCTGCTGATGTCGCTGGAGCGGCAGCCGTTGCAGATCTCTGTAAAAACGGATCCGGAATGGAGCAGCGAGCTCCGTGAGCAACATCCGCAGATTACGGGTGCTTATCACATGAACAAAACCCACTGGAATTCCGTTTCACTTGATGGTCTAAAAAGAGATTTGATTTGTAAGATGATTGATCAGTCGTATGATTTAATTTTCAAATCACTGACAAAAAAAGCGAAAGAGGAAATTGAAAATTCTTAAAAATAGATTTTTCATAAAAAATCAGCTTCTGGTAATTAATTTTAATCTTATAATTATTTATAATTATTTGAATTATAGTTATTTAACATAATAAATTTCTCAGTAAAAAGTGATTAAACCTATTGTGTGTACCACATTTTTTATTTTACTTAGAAGTGTTAAAATTGATTGCGCAAAAAATTTTAAACACAAATTTATTTTTAATCAAAAATTTTATTACAATGAAAAATTTAAAAAAATTATCTCGAAATGAACTTCAAACAGTAACAGCAGGTCAAGTTTGGATTGCAGAAACTTCCTGTGGTATAACTGCTATAACTACTCAGGATTGGACTCCTCAACAAGCCTCTGAATGGCGTGATAGAGTTGAAGCAATTAATTGTAAGACACCTACTTATTCAGGTGATGATAGTTCTCATTTAGCTATTAATTAATGTAAACTTCAGCACTTATAGGGTAATGTTATTCTATAAGTGCGATTTTATAATAACAAAACCTCTATGCTTTACAAAAAAAAACTATTTCACATATTAATATTATTTTGTAGTATTTTATCTTACGCTCAATCATACAAACAGGATTCTTTGCGTGGTATGTTTACCTATCTATTAAAAGCTAAATTCGACACACGAACTAATAACAGACACGAAGAATTTTTCTCATTACAAATAAGTGATAATCGTGCTTTTTTTGCAAATACCATATCGTTAAAAGGTGATTCTGTAATGACAAATTCTGGAACGTCAAAAACAAATTCTGATGGAAGTATAACCCTTGGTTACAAAGAAGGTGTAGTGATTCCAAAAACAAATTTTAATTTTACTATTTTACAATCGGATGAAAATATACAATATTTTGACTACGCTGGAATGTCTTTACTTACCTATAAAGAACCTGTAATAAAGAATTGGAAACTTATAGATGAAACAAAAGTAATTAATACCTTGAAGTGTAAAAAAGCAGAAGTCACTTTTAAAGGCAGGAATTGGATTGCATGGTACTCTCCCGAAATTCCTTTTCCTTACGGTCCTATGAAATTTAGCGGGTTACCGGGATTAATTGTAAAAATAACTGATGATAAGGGAGACTTTGATTTTGAATTGGTAAAATCTGTATCTGATTCTAATTTAAAAAAGAAATTAGTAAATATTAGGAAAAGCAGATATACCAAAGCTATCGAAACAACACAATCGAAATTGAAACAAGCAAAAAGAAGTGCTGATGCTAATGCATCCGGTATAATGGCAAGCTATGGAACCACAATTATAAAAGGACGAGAAATGATAAGGGAAAGAGAAAAAAGAAGAGAAGAAAATGAGAAATACGTAAATCCGCTTGAATTAGAAAACTAAAAAATAAAATTCTCCGTCAGTCTTTTATCTTCATCCAATCTCTCAATCAACTTTTCGATTCCTTCAAACTTAATCTCGTCATGAAGGAAATCACGGAATTTCACAGTGATTTTTTCGTTGTAAATGTCGTCGTTAAAATCAAGAATATATACTTCAACGGTTAACTTTTCCCCGTTAACTGTAGGATTAGTGCCGACGCTCAGCATGCCTTTGTAATGTTGATCTTTTACGAAAACTTCAACAATATAAGCGCCTTTTTTTGGTAAAAGCTTAATACAGTCGGTTTCGATGTTGGCTGTCGGATAACCGATGGTGCGCCCGATTTTCTTTCCATGCACTACCGTTCCGGAGACAGAGTAGGAATATCCCAGCATTTCATTGGCTTCCCGGATATTTCCATCCAGAAGGGCTTTCCGGATTTTGGTAGAGCTGATGTTGTTTTCATGGATGTTGATCGCTTCCATCTGTTCCACTTCAAAATCAAGTTCTTCTGAAAGTTTTTGCAACAATTCGAAATTCCCACTTTTGTTTTTCCCGAAAGAATGATCGTAGCCGATAATCAGGTATTTTACGTGCAACTTCTCCACCAGGATCTGCCGTACAAATTCTTCGCCGGTCAGATTTCTGAATTCCTCATCAAATTCTTTCAGGAACAGGTTTTCAATGTTGTATTTTTCCATTAAAAACGTTTTTTCCTCCAGGGTATTCAGCAGCTTCAGGTTTTCGGACGGGTTAAAAACAAACCTCGGATGCGGCCAGAACGTGAGCACTGCGGTTTCCAGGTGATTCTCTCTACCTACCCTTATCAATTCATCGATAATACTTTTATGGCCAAGATGGACGCCATCGAACATGCCCAGAGATAATGCCAAGGGCTTTTGAGAAGTGTATTCGCTAAAATTCCTGAAAACTTTCAAACCGGAAAAATTTTGACTGCAAATATAGATATAATGTAACAATCTATCAATATAACAGTGTATCAATAATTTTAACAGCATCCATTGTTATATTGGTAAATTGCTGTATCGTTACATTGCTTGAAAAGTATGATAAAAATCTGTTTTTTACCAATTGCGGGTTAATGAAGAATCATTATATTTGCACCAAGAAAAAATTTAGCAATGGCAAACCAAATTAAAGGTAAAATTTCTCAAATTATCGGTCCGGTAATCGACGTTGTTTTCAGTGATGTGGAAGCAGTTCCGGCAATCTATGACGCGTTGGAAATTACAAAAGAAAACGGTGAAAAAGTAGTTTTGGAGGTAGAACAGCATATTGGAGAAGATACGGTAAGATGTATCGCAATGGATGCTACCGACGGTCTTAAAAGAGGACAGGACGTAATAGGATATGGTAATCCTATCGTAATGCCAATCGGTGAGGCGGTAAACGGAAGACTTTTCAACGTAGTTGGTGATGCTATCGACGGACTTCAAAATATATCTAAGGAGGGTGGTCTTCCTATTCACAGACCGGCTCCGAAATTTGATCAGCTTTCAACTTCTGCAGAAGTTTTATTTACAGGGATTAAAGTAATCGACTTGGTTGAGCCTTATGCAAAAGGAGGTAAGATCGGATTGTTCGGTGGTGCCGGTGTAGGTAAAACAGTATTGATCCAGGAGTTGATCAACAATATTGCAAAAGGACACGGAGGTCTTTCGGTTTTCGCCGGTGTAGGGGAAAGAACGAGAGAAGGAAATGACCTTTTGAGAGAAATGCTTGAATCAGGAATCATCAAGTATGGTGACGATTTCATGCACTCTATGGAAAACGGAGGTTGGGATCTTTCCAAAGTAGATGTAGAAGCTATGAAAGATTCTAAAGCCGCATTCGTTTTCGGACAGATGAACGAGCCACCAGGTGCAAGAGCGAGAGTAGCCCTTTCAGGTCTTACTTTGGCTGAGTACTACAGAGACGGTGGAGAAAGCGGACAGGGTAGAGACGTACTTTTCTTCGTAGACAACATCTTCCGTTTTACACAGGCAGGTTCTGAGGTATCTGCACTTCTTGGGCGTATGCCATCTGCGGTAGGTTACCAGCCGACCCTTGCTTCTGAGATGGGAGCGATGCAGGAAAGAATTACTTCTACAAAAAACGGTTCCATTACTTCCGTACAGGCGGTTTACGTACCTGCGGATGACTTAACTGACCCGGCTCCGGCAACAACATTTGCCCACCTGGATGCAACAACGGTATTGGATAGAAAGATCGCTTCATTGGGTATTTACCCTGCGGTAGATCCTTTGGCTTCCACTTCAAGAATCCTTGCTCCGGAAATCATTGGTGAAGAGCACTACAACTGTGCACAGAGAGTAAAAGAGATCCTTCAGAGATACAAAGCACTTCAGGATATCATCGCCATCCTTGGTATGGAAGAACTTTCCGAAGAAGATAAATCCGTAGTTTACCGTGCAAGAAAAGTTCAGAGATTCTTATCTCAGCCTTTCCACGTAGCAGAACAGTTTACAGGGATCCCGGGATCTTTGGTAGACATCAAAGACACCATCAAAGGTTTCAACATGATCATCGACGGTGAATTGGATCACTTACCGGAGGCTGCTTTCAACCTGAAAGGAACCATTGAGGAAGCGATCGAAGCCGGACAAAAAATGTTAGCTGATAACGCATAATAATGCTCATTGCTGATAGCCAATAGCTATTAGCCAAAAGCCAAAAGCAATTAAAATGAATATAAAAATTTTAACACCAGAATACGTAGTTTTTGAAGGAGAAGTAGACTCAGTATTGCTGCCGGGGAAAAATGGTGAATTCCACATCATGCAGAACCACGCAGGAATTGTTTCTTCTTTGGTTGGTGGTAAAGTAAATTTGTATGCCAAATCGATCGACGAAGCTTATGCAAAATATTTTACCAAAGAAAATGAAAAAGATTCGGTTTTTTCTTATCCCATCAAAAGCGGTGTTGTAGAATTTAATCATAATAAAGGAATTATCCTTTGTGAATAATTAAATGAAAAGCTAAATATATTTTCAAGAAAGTGTAACTTTGTTACACTTTTTTTTATGTGGTAAGAATTCGGTTTTATGATAAGAGGTTTAATCATTTTATTTACAGTTTTCGGCATCTTTTTCCAGGCGCAGACCGTTAAAATCAAAAGAGGAATTGTACATCTTGAAGGAATTCCCGTGGCAAAAATTTCGAACAAAGGAAGCATTTATACCTTTATGGACCTTAAGGAGACACCGATTTACACCATTGAATTCGAGGATAAAAGCATCGTGGATTCGGTCCGCGACAGCTACATCAAACTCAAAAGGGTTTACAACCAGGACAAAACACTGGAAATGGATTATACCTCGCCATCCGCATTTTCGGGTGAAGAAAAGTCGGCGGCTTATACCTCAGTCAAAAGCCTGAAAATCATTGATGAACGAGGCATTAACATTAAAAATCTGGATGAACTTTTTAAAAATTCTCCTAAGAGAAAGCTTGACACAAAGACCAAAGAGGCTTATACTACCAGGACCAAAATTGATAAATTAAATATTACGGTAAATAATGTCGGGGAAATTTTGAGCAATGGGAAACCCGTTGGCTACTTTACGAATCTTCCGGTAAGTTTTGGAGCGGATGATACGGTTACCGATAAAACATTCGTCGATATCGAGATCTACGATGCCAATAGCAAATATATCGGAAAATACATTACCACCACGAAGCAGCTGAAATCGGCAGGAGGAAAGACCTTTACACTGTATCGCGAAATATCCGGGCGTGCGTCTATCCTGAAATTTCCAACCTATAAAGCCATTGCCGAACGAATGGCCATTATGGACCCGAACTTTATCAAAATCCAGGAAAAGGTAATTGTAGGAGAGGTGACGAAAGATGGGGTGCAGAAGTAAATGATTGTTTTACTTTAAAAAAAACAAACGTCGAATTGTTATTACGTAGGAATCTCGCCTCCTTCATGCTAATCTCTAATACTATGTTTGGATTTCTGCGGAATGACAAATAGGGATGTAAAAAAGAAATAAACGTCGAGTTTGTCATTCCACAGGAATCTAGATACAAATCTTTCCGTTAACCTTGCCGTATTACAAATTTTTAAAAATCCAGAAGAAAAAGACCAAAAACTTACAAACTCAAAATCACTCCGTTTTCCTTCAGTTGCTGCATCGGCCTGGAAAACCAGAACAGTTCAAAATCTTCCAGTTTTTCTTCAAAGTTGTCTTTAAGTTGCTGAAGCATAGGTTTTTTCTGATTTTCAATGGCATTTTCTTTAAAGGTATGCAACAGCCATTGCGCCTGTTCCTGCTCCAGTTCTACGCTGACAATATTGGTTTTTAGGTGCGCTGTAATTTTCGTGTACGGGTAAACGGACTTCTTTTTTGTTTTTATGCGATTCTCAGCGATTACGTTTTGCGTTAAAAAGATGATTTTCGAGTTTCCTTTAAATTTAAAATCATCTTCTTCCAAAAGACAGTCGTGAATGTAGTCAGGGTGAATGGTCGTTCTCGGAATTTTAAAATCAAACCATTCCTGAAGCGGAAGTTCAAAATTAATTCCATGCATATAATTGAAGAGAGACTTCTTCAGTCCGAAACTGAACTTGCCGTGATCAATCCCGGTTTTGTCGGTGAAATCGATATCGTTGTTGGCAAATAAAATCTCCTGCTTCAAAGGCGTAACACCAAACGCTTCAGGATTCAGCCCGACAGGCGAATGCGCGGTCATGGCAAACTGATGCCAAAAGGCGCTTTGTAAAATTCCCATCTCGAAAAGCTGCCGCACCATTTCCAGGGAGTCCACGGTTTCCTGGATGGTCTGGGTAGGGTAGCCGTACATGAGATACGCATGGATCATAATTCCGGCTTCCGTAAAATTACGGGTAACTTTGGCAACCTGCTCCACGGAAATTCCTTTGTCTATTAATTTTAGCAGACGGTCGCTTGCCACTTCGAGTCCTCCTGAAACGGCAACGCAACCCGAAAGTTTTAAAAGAAAGCAGAGATCTTTCGTGAAGCTCTTTTCAAAACGGATGTTCGTCCACCACGTAACGACAAGATTTCTCCGTAAAATTTCAAGGGCGACTTCCCGCATCAGCGCAGGCGGTGCGGCTTCATCTACAAAATGGAATCCCGTTTCTCCTGTAGACTCAATCAGTTCTTCCATTCGGTCGACCAGAATCCTTGCGGAAATTGGTTCGTAGATTTTTATATAATCCAGAGAAATATCGCAAAAGGTACATTTCCCCCAATAGCAGCCATGCGCCATCGTCAGCTTGTTCCATCTTCCGTCACTCCAGAGGCTGTGCATAGAATTGGCAATTTCGATCACCGAAATATATTGGTCCAGTTTCAGATCGCTGTAGTCGGGCGTTCCGATATCCGCCTGCTTATAATCGTGCCGTGCCGAATTGTTTTTATAAACTACGGCCCCATTCTCCATCAAAAAAGTTCTTTTGAACTGCGTTGCTTCAATTTCATTTTGTCCGGTACGGGAGATATTTTCACAAAGCAGTTCCAGGGGAAGTTCTCCGTCATCAAGGGTGATAAAATCAAAAAAGTCAAATACCCTTGGGTCTTTTATTTCCCGTAATTCAGTATTTGGAAAACCGCCGCCCATTGCTGTCTTGATGTCCGGATAATTTTCTTTGATATACTTGGCACAACGGAAAGCTGCATACAGATTTCCTGGAAACGGTATTGAAAAACAGACCAGCTTGGGTTGCACGGTTTGCAGTTTTTCCCGAAGGATTTCCAAAGTAAAGTAATCGATAAAAGTAAGGTCTCCAAGTATTTTTGCGTACAGCTCATCAAATGAGTTGGCACTTTTTCCTAACCGTTCAGCGTAACGGCTGAATCCGAAATCAGGATCTGCATTTTCGACAATGTAGTCGGAGAGGTCTTCCAGGTACAGGGTGGCCAGATGTTTAGCCTTGTCCTGAAGCCCCATATTTCCGAAAGCGAACTCCATATCGTCCAGCTGATTAAAACGGGAGGCTTCGGGAAGAAAATTCATCGAGCAGATCTGCCGGGCCAGGGTCGGTGTTTTTCCCTGAAGAAAACGGATGACCTGGTCGATGGTTTTGATATACTCGTTCTTTAAAGTAAAGATCCGTTGGGCATTTTCCGAAACATTCGGAAGATCGATATCCTTATCAAAAACTTTACGAAGCCCTTCTTTTGAAAATAAAGCGAGAATAACCTCAATCCCCAAATCCGTCTGATGACTCGAAATATTTTTGGTATTCAGAAAACCTTTGATGTAAGCCGTGGCAGGATAAGGCGTATTAAGTTGGGTAAAGGGTGGGGTGATAAGAAGCAGATCTTTCAACAGAAATTTTTTGCAAAGTTATTTCAAATAATTTAATTTTTATAATATATGCAACTCTTAATTTATGAATTCCCGAAATTAATAATGGCATTGGTGAATTAATTTTAAATGAAAAAAAACCACTGAGATGCTCCAGTGGTTTTCATGATATTATTTTAAATCGCTTTAAAGCTTAAGCCCTGTTCTTCCAGTAATTTCTGTTCCTGCTCTTTGTAGTGTCCGCTTACCAATTTGTCATGGATCGCTTCAAAAGCAGCCAGGGTTTGATTGATTTCCGCATCCGTGTGTGAAGCGGTAGGAATTAGTCTTAACAGGATCATCCCTTTTGGAATAACCGGATATACCACTACTGAAGTGAAGATTCTGTAATTTTCTCTTAAATCTTTCACCAGAAGTGTTGCTTCTACAGGTGTTCCCTGCATCATCACAGGAGTTACACAGGTATTGGTATCCCCAATATTAAAACCTCTCTCTTTAAGTCCGTTCTGTAATTTGTAGGTGTTTTCCCAAAGCTTGGCTTTTATTTCCGGTCTTGTTCTCAACAGTTCAAGTCTTTTCAGGCCACCGATTACCATTGGCATCGTCAGTGATTTTGCGAAGATCTGGGATCTTAAATTGAATTTCAGGTATCTGATGATTTCTTTATCTCCTGCGATGAAAGCTCCAAAACCCGCCATTGATTTGGCGAAAGTAGAGAAATAAACATCGATCTGGTCCTGGCAGCCCTGTTCTTCACCGGCTCCGGCTCCTGTTTTACCAAGGGTACCGAATCCATGCGCGTCATCTACCAGTAATCTGAATTTGAACTTGGATTTCAGGTCACAGATTTCTTTTAATTTTCCCTGCTGGCCTCTCATTCCGAATACTCCTTCCGTGATAACAAGAATACCGCCTCCTGTCTCCTCAGCTACTTTGGTTGCTCTTTCAAGGTTTTTTTCAAGGCTGGCAATATCGTTATGTCTGTATGTAAATCTTTTTCCGGCGTGAAGTCTCACCCCGTCAACAATACAGGCATGAGAATCAACATCATAAACAATTACATCATTTCTTCCTACCAAAGCATCGATCGTAGAAACCATTCCCTGGTAACCGAAATTCAATAAATAGGCGGATTCCTTCTGAACAAAATCAGCCAGTTCTCTTTCCAGTTGAAGGTGCTGTTCCGTTTCTCCGGACATCGCTCTTGCGCCCATCGGATAGAACATTCCGAATTCTGCAGCTGCCTTTGCGTCGGCTTCCAGCACTTCGGGGTGATTACACATTCCCAGATAATCATTAGCACTCCAGAAGATAACTTCTTTACCCTGGAACTGCATCCTCGGGCCGATCGGTCCTTCTAATCTGGGGAAAATGAAATAGCCTTCGCCATAATCTGCAAACTGTCCAAGAGGTCCTGGATTTTCTTTTATTCTGTCAAAAATATCCAACATTTTATTAATATTTTAAGTAAAAAAGCCTTTTGTGGTTACAAAAAGGCTTGGTTTGTATAAATTTATTCGCTCCTTATTTGATGAATTCGGTTTTGAAAACTTCATCGTAATTGTGAACACAGTTATTAATAAAACCCTGTTCTGCCATCCATTTATCACTGTACACTTTGGTGATGTACCTTGAACCGTGATCAGGATAAATTAAAACCACCAGATCATTTTCGGAAAATTTATGAGACTGGGAATACTGCATCAGTGCCTGGGTTACCGCTCCGGTGGTATAACCTCCCATGATTGCTTCTTTCAAGGCAATTTCCCGGGTTCTGTAGGCCGACATTTCATCATTCACTCTCACAAATTCATCCACCTTGTCGAACAGAAGAGCGGAAGGAATTAAATTTTTTCCCATTCCTTCAATCTGGTAAGGATGAACGTCTTCTTTATGGATCTCCCCGGTTTCGTGATAGCTTTTCAGGATCGATCCGTCAGCGTCCACACCGATGATTTTTATAAAAGGATTTTTTTCTTTTAAGAATTTTGCTGAACCTGACAAAGTACCGCCGGTTCCCGTACAGGCAAAAAGATGGGTAATCTTGCCCTGCGTCTGTTCCCAGATTTCAGGACCCGTGGTCTGGTAATGGGCATCAATATTCAGCTCATTGAAGTACTGGTTGATGTAAATGGAATTCGGGGTTTCCGCAGCAATTCTTTTGGCTACTTCATAATAGGATCTCGGATCATTCGCCGGAACATTCGCCGGACAGATGTATACGGTAGCTCCCAATGCTTTAAGATAAGCAATTTTTTCAGGTTTTGTCTTATCACTTACGGCCAGTATGCATTTATATCCTTTGATAATGCAGACCATGGCAATAGAGAATCCTGTATTTCCGGAAGTAGTTTCCACAACGATGGAATCTTCTTTTAATAAACCTTTTCTCTCAGCGTTTTCTATAATATGAAGTGCGATTCTGTCTTTAGTGGAATGTCCAGGATTATATGATTCTAACTTGGCATAAACGGTTGCAGGAATATCTTTCGTCACAGTGTTAAGCTTCACCATAGGAGTATTTCCTATTAGGCCAAGTATATTATCGTAAACATTACTCATTATTTGTCGTTATTTTTCAATAAAAATCTGTCGGCAAAAATACAAAAAAATAAATTCAATTTCTAAACTTTTGTTTGATTTTTGAAATCTAAAAATACGCAAAATTTATTTTATATGTATATCCAACGATGAAACTTTTCAAAAAGTGAGCCAAAATCTTTAAATTTTGTTAAAAACCCCATAAAATCATATAAAAGCCTTATTTTCGCGTAATTGATTTAATAATATGAAAAATTGGACTTTTAGGCAATGGAACACCGTTCTCGGATGGGTGGTTTTCGCTATTGCATTCATTACGTACTTGTCCACCATAGAACCGAATTTCAGTTTCTGGGATTGCGGCGAGTACATTTCCTCAGCAGTAAAACTCGAAGTAACGCACGCTCCCGGAGCGGCATTATTCCAGATTGTGGGTGCCGTGGCAGCCATTTTTGCTTTAGGAAAAGGCGAAAACTATTCGATCGTGATCAACGCGATGTCTGCCCTGTTCAGTGCATTTACAATCCTGTTTCTGTTCTGGACGATCACGCATTTTGTAAGAAGGCTTCTGAACAAGGACTTTGAGGAAATTACAAAACATCAGGAAATTTCTATTCTTTTTGCAGGTATTGTAGGCGCTCTATGCTTTACATTTTCAGATACGTTCTGGTTCTCTGCGGTAGAAGGGGAAGTATATTCGATGGCGTCGATGTTTATTGCTCTTCTGGTCTGGCTCATCACCAAATGGGAAAACGAATACCAGGTGCCGGGGAACGAGCGCTGGATCATTTTGATATTCTTTATTCTGGGACTTTCCGTAGGCGTTCACATGATGTGTATGCTGGCGATTCCTGCGGTATGTCTTGTGTATTATGCAAGAAGCTATAAATTCACCTGGAAGAATTTTCTTTGGGCAAATGCTATAACCCTGCTTATTCTCGCTATTGTCTTTAAAGGGATTTTCCCTTTCATCATGACGATGTTCGGGAAGCTTGAGATTTTCTTTGTGAACGGATTATCGTTGCCGTTCCATTCAGGAACCATAGTTGGGTTTATCCTGATGGTAGGAATCTGTTATTTTCTGATTTCCTATACAAGAAAGATGAAAAAAAATGTATTCCAGACCATTGCTTTATCCATAGTTTTTATGATGATAGGTTTTTCATGCTGGATGGTAATTCCGATAAGGGCAAATGCCAATCCGCCGATGAACCTTAACGATCCGGACAACGCCATCGGAATGCTGGATTATTACAACAGGGAGCAGTATGGTGACTGGCCTACGATTTACGGACAGAACTATACCGCTTTCCTCGATGCAAACGGAATCGAGAAAAACGAAGACGGAAGCTTCAAAACAACCAAAACCGGAGAAATCTACGAGAAAGACGAAAAGACCGGAACGTACAGAAAAACGGGAGACCGTTTCAATTATGTCTTTAATAAAGCCCATGTAGGATTTATGCCAAGAATGTTCAATGAGGACAAAGATGTGATGGCCAACTACATTTCCATGTATGGAGCACCGGATTTTACCTTTAATTATGGTAACGAAGATGTAGCGAACAGCCCGGAAGCGAAACAGATTTTTGATGAATTAAGAAAAAAATACGAAGACGGATCGATTACTGCGGCAGATTATCTGAAAGTAAGACCTTATAACCTGATCAACGTTCAGAAGCCTTCCCTGGCGCAGAACCTTGATTATTTCATTACCTTCCAGAACGGATATTATTTTATACGTTACCTGATGTGGAACTTCGTGGGCCGTCAGAACGACCTTGAAGGAAATATGGAAAGCACAAAAGGAAACTGGATCTCAGGGATTCCTTTTATCGATAACGCATTATGGGGGAATCAGGACAAGATGCCTTCAAAATTTAAAAATGAAAGTACCGTTAAATTCTTCTTTTTACCGCTAATTTTAGGGCTGATCGGATTCTTTTTCCAGCTGAACAGAGACTTCGGGAGATTCTACGCGATGCTGTCGATCTTTGTGTTGATGAGTGTCGGGATCATTTTCTATACCGGGGTAAAACCTTTCGAACCGAGAGAAAGAGATTATGCGATGGTAGGCTCGTTCTATGTGTTTGCCATCTGGATCGGATTGGGAGCGGGAGCCATCCTTTGGTTCTTGCAATCTAAAATCAAATCGAATGCGGCCAATCTGGTTGCAGGCGTGGTTCTTCTGGGGGTTCCTTTTATGATGGGTTTCCAGAACTATAATGTCCACAACAGACACAACCGATATACTTCTTATGATTACGGATATTCCGTTTTGAAATCACTGCCGAAAGAAGATATTCTTTTTGTGTACGGAGATAACGATACCTACCCGGTTTGGGCGATCCAGGAAACGGAACAGTTCAGAGATGACGTAAAAGTGGTAAACTTTACCCTGGCTTCAACTCCTTGGAATATCGATCAGATTAAAAGAAGAACCTACAACGCTGCACCGGTTCCGGGTGTACTGACTCACGATGATTACAGGGACGGCGTCAACGACCAGATCTATATGATGAAGAAATCGGATTGGGAAGGATTATTCTCTATGCTGAAAGAGCAGGGTGCGCCACCGACGGAATTTGCGGAATTCAGAAAGTTCCTGACGCAGGATTCCATGACGATGAAGCAGGCCATCAGCTTCCTGAAGTATTCTTCTCCGGCTAAAAACGAGTTGTTAAAAATGTATTTCGGTGAAGAGAAATATGAGAAATACAATATTCTACCGGTAAATAAATTCATCCTTCCGGTAAATAAAGAAAACGCCGTAAAATCTGGAATCATAAAGGCTGCGGATCTTCCGGATACGGTAAACCAGATCATGATTACCTACAAAGGAAATACCTTGTATAAAAATAACCTGATCATGCTGGATGTGCTTGCCAACTTCGACTGGAAAAGACCGATCAGTTTCTCTTCCGGAGGAATCTATGACAGCGAAAATATTTTCTATCTGGATGAATATCTGCAGTTCGACGGTTTCAGCTACCGTTTGGTGCCGATCCACACGCCACAGACACAGAACGGAGATATGGGAAGGGTAGACGCAAACTCCCTGTATAATGTAGTGAAAAACTTCAGATGGGGGAATTTCAAGGATCTTAACAGCCATTTCGATGAAACGGCAACATCCAACATCATGAGTTACCGTTCGTCCGCAAGCAGGGCAGCTGCCGCTTTGGCAACGATGGGAGAAAAAGGAAAAGCTGCGGAATTGCTTGATCTGGCTTCCAAAGAAATCCCGGCTCAGAAATATAACGATCCGCGTTCTTTAAGCTCTATGGTATACGGATACATTGTTTCCGGCCAGGAGAAAAAAGGTCTGCAGCTGGCAGAAGTGCTTAAAAAAGGAATCTTTGACGAGTATGATTATTATATGAGCCTGAGCAGAGCCGATCAGAACTATTTGAGAAGACAGATCAGGACCAAGCCGATGGAATATTCTCTGGTGATTTCAGCCGTTACCGACGGTTATACCAGAATCGGGAAAAAAGACAAAGCCTATGATTACCTGGTAAAATCCATTGAACCGATCGATAAGAAATTCAATACCTTTATTGAAAATCTTAAAGAAATGGGCAAGGAAAAAGCCATGAAGGAATCGGAGCAGGTACAGAAGATAACGCCGTTTTACCAGTATTTATTCGATGTGATGGAGCCTTTTGATTCCACCTATTCGAAAGAAAAGGAAACACAGATTACCAATTCAATTATCAAAGCAACACAATAAGTTTAAAATTTTGAACTTAGCCTTAATATTAAAAACGGAACTTCGGTTCCGTTTTTTTTGTGTTGGGATTTGATGAATTTTAAGATTATATTTGCCGGATTAACGAAGCACAATGTCAGAAACAAAAAATAGCAAAATCCCACGGTATGCTGTAATCTTTACAGTTGCGTTTAAACTGTTGTTTTTATTAACGAATTATATTCAGGAAGATGCCTTTATTACCTGGAGGGTTGCCCAGAATCTAATGGACTACGGTGTGATCGGGTTTAATGGGCCGGTAAAAATCTCGGCATCCACAACGCATCTTTATGTTTTTGTTTCTTATCTTTTCAATTTAATTTTCGGCAAAGAAAACTTCATTGTTCCGCTGCTTGTTTTTAATTCTGTACTTTTCACCATCGGAAGCCTGTTTCTTTCACACCTATTGTTAAAGAACGCATGGGACAAAGCGATCTTTATTTTTTTAATAGGAATTTTACCGCCGGCTATTAAAATTTCCATTCTGGGGATGGAATACGGCATTCTTTTTTTTCTGGAAATGGCTTTGCTGTATTATGGCTTTTATCAAAGTAAAAGATGGGCACAGATTATTTTTCCGATCCTGATCCTTTTTACCAGGATCGATACGGTGATCTTTCTGGGCATCGTTTTTTTGGTGAATATCTTCTGGACGAAGAAAATAAAATGGTTTTACGTATTGGGATGTATTGTGGGCATTGCTGTTACATTGGCGTTCAATTGGCTGTATTTTGGAGAGATCGTCAATAACACCATTGTGGCAAAAAAACTGGCTTACAGCAAAGATTTTACATTTGACCAAAACCTGGAATACTTCAGACTGAATTTTGGGAATTTCTGGGGGATGCTGAAACTCCCGGGTGATTTTAATCCATTAACGATTATCATCCTGATTTTTGAACTGTTGTGTTTCATTTACCTGATCAGGCAACGCAATAAAAGAAATGTTTTTCTCTGGGTCATCTTTATTTTCGGATGGGTGAAGCAGCTGGTATTCCTTTCGCAGAAAAGCCTTTTCGACTGGTATTATTGGGTTCCGCAGGTATTGCTGTTTGTGCCTGTTGTAATTTTTGTCCTGGAACAGAAAGAGAAAAAGAAACGGTGGCTTTCTTTACTGATTGTAATTTATATTATTCCGATGCTGGCTTTCCAGACCGTACATTCCATTGCTACAGGGAATGGTGAATGGAATTACCGGAGAACCATTGGCTTATTTCTGAATCAGTATGAAAAAGATAAAAACCAGTGGATCTTTCTGGAACCAGCCGGTTATGTGCCGTATTTTTCAGGATTAAAAACCATTGATGAAGTTGGACTGGTCGACAAAAAAGTACAGGAAGAAATCAAAAAGGACAAACCGAATTTCTGGATCAATACCGTAAAAAACAGAAAACCCAAATACCTGCTTTCCTACGATGATTTATTCGCTTCCAAAAATGGGACGTACATCAAAGTTCATTATAAGCTGATCAAAGAATTCCGTGTGAAAGACCATCTGAAAAGCGATAACAAAATTCTGGAAAAGATCTACATCCTCAAACCTTCCGGAACAGACTACAACCTGTACGAAAGAGTCGATTAATCTAAATAGTAGAATAAACTCCTCAACACTACAACACCATGACTCTAACGCCCTCATACACCCAAACCATGAAATACTGTGCTTTTCTCCGTGGCGTCAATGTAAAAGGAACCAACATGAAGATGGCGGAAGTCTGCGGGGTTTTTAAAGAGGCCGGGATGGAAGAGGTGTCTTCGGTATTGGCTTCAGGGAATATTATTTTTTCGTCCGATCAGAAAGCAGATGAATTAAAAACAATTCTGGAAAAAGCGATGTCTGAACATTTTTCGTATGAAGCATTTCTGTTCGTCAAATCGCAGGAGGAAATACAAAATGCGCTCCACAATAATCCTTTTGAAAAAAGCGAAGACCAGCATATCTATATTTTTGTAGGAAACATAGGAATTGAGAAGATCCTGATGAACGCGTTTGAAAATGCCTCAAAAGCAGAAAATGAAACCGCTGAAATTGTAGATGATATTTTTTACTGGAAAGTTCCGAAAGGAAATACGCTGGATTCGGCATTTGGGAAAATTTTAGGAAGAAAAAATCTGAAAGACCAGTTTACCAGCCGGAATGTGAATACTTTAGAGAAGATTGTAAAGAAATTCTGATGGAATTCATCAAACTTTTAGCTGTAATTTTTGCATTGTCTAACTTTTATTTCTTCGTATATAATGAAAATACGAATCTTCGGAAAAGGTTTTTAATAGGTTTTGGAATTGTTTTATTATTTTCTCTGGTTTTTTCCTGTGTTTATGCTGATAACAATACAATGCTGATAGAAGGGACCGGCATCATTACAGGATATTTTATAATATTATTCCTGGTTCATTTACTTTTAATTAAAATATTCCGGATCAGAAAATATTACCTTTATCAGTTTGTTTTTTTTCTGCTATTTTTTTTATTTACAGTATTTTATATCGCCTTAATGCAGAGTGTGTTTAAGTATTCTTAGAGAAACTTTAGCTTGATAAATGAAAATTCAAAATTTTTATAATTGAATTAAATAATATGAATTTGATGGTATTCAATTTTTTCTCTTTAATTTAAAGTAAAAATCGGAAATGTGACCGCGAAATTTAATGTAATTTTCTCTTAACAGCATACCAACAAGATCATCTGATAAAGAATATGTCGGCAGAATAAACTTTCAGTCTCCAGTTTTATTACTTCCAGCATGGTGAACTGTTTCTACTTTGAATTTACGGTAAATAAGTTCAGAATCTTTCAAAAACAAAATAAATCTGCGTCATCTGCCAGATCTGCGGTGCTAAGAAGATGGTTGGTAAATAATTTCGCATTTCCGAACTTTCTCAGTATTTTTACTGAACTTTTAATTACCATAAAATGATTCAGTATTTAAATAACATCCACCACAAAGATTCAAAAAACTTTTTTCTTATTGCCGGGCCTTGCATCATTGAAGGTGAAGACATGGCGCTGAAAATTGCAGAAAAAGTGGTGGAACTCACCAACAAATACAATATTCCGTATATTTTCAAAGGAAGCTTTAAAAAAGCCAATCGTAGCCGGGTAGATTCGTTTACGACCATCGGCGAAGAGAAATCGCTGGAGATCCTTAAAAAGGTAGGAGAGACTTTTAACATCCCGACAACAACCGATATCCACGAAAACGAACACGCTGCGCTGGCAGCCCAATACGTAGACGTACTTCAGATTCCGGCGTTCCTGGTTCGGCAGACGGATCTTTTGGTAGCCGCAGCCAAAACCGGAAAATGCGTTTCCCTGAAAAAAGGGCAGTTCCTATCCCCGGAATCGATGAAATTTGCGGTTCAGAAAATTACGGATTCCGATAACCCGAGAGTAGCCATCATCGAAAGAGGAAATTCCTTCGGATATACGGATCTGATTGTGGATTACAGAGGAATTCCGACAATGAGAAATTATGCACCTGTTATTCTGGATGTTACCCATTCTTTACAGCAGCCGAACCAAAGTTCAGGCGTTACCGGCGGAAGACCGGACCTTATCGAAACCGTAGCCAAAGCAGGAATCGCTGTAGGAGCAGACGGAATTTTCATCGAAACCCATCCGACACCGGAAACGGCTTTATCCGACGGGGCCAATATGCTGCGACTGGATCTGCTGGAAGATCTTTTACAGAAATTAACCAGAGTAAGGGAAGCCATTTTATAGCTATTCACTTTTTCAGATAAACACTTATCTGTTTTTTTAACATTGGTATAAATTCGCCTGCGCCTGGTTATCTTTAAAATATATGGAATACAACCAGAAATCATGTCTGCAAATGTTAAAGAAAGTTTAAATAAGTTAAAATAAAATTTATATATTCACGTTTGAAATTTTAAAGCATTTCTTTTGAAAAAACTAGTTTTACCACTGAGCCTTCTGGTTCCTGCATTAGTATTCTCCCAAGTACGTAAAAAGAAGGATACGATGAAAACCGCGAGCATCGAAGAAGTTGTTTTCCAGAAAAAAGTGACGGGAAGCACCAACGATATGACCGCTGTAAAAATTTCGGCGAAAGATGCAAGGAATGTGGCCAGTATCTCCGGAGGGATCGAAGGAATTCTGAAAACCTTACCTTCCGTAAACTCCAATACGGAGCTGTCCTCACAATATATGGTTCGTGGAGGAAACTATGATGAAAACCTGATATACATCAACGATATAGAAATCTACAGGCCTTTCCTGATCCGGAATTCCCAGCAGGAAGGACTCAGTATCATCAATCCGGATATGGTCTCTACCGTAAACTTCTCAGCAGGAGGTTTTGAACCGAGATACGGCGATAAAATGTCTTCGGCACTGAACATCTATTACCGCGAACCGGAAAAGTTTGAAGTTGCAGGGGAAGGAAGCTTAATCGGCGGAAGGCTGACCACCGGCTTTGCGGCAGGGAAAGACGGTGAAGGAAACCGGAAATTTACCGCCTTGTTTTCAGGAAGGTACCGCAATACCAATCTTGTTCTGAATACTTTGAATGAAGATACCGATTTCAATCCGAAATACATGGATTTCCAGACGTATCTTAATTATCATTTCAACCCGAAACTTACCATGTCATTCATCGGGTATTATTCCAAGAACGACTACGAAATGATTCCGAAAGCGAGAAGCATCGATTTCGGCTCCTTACAGCAGCCAATTAACCTGACCGTGAATTATGGCGGCCGTGAAGACGATAAGTACAAGAATATGATGGGAACATTCTCCCTGAATTTCAAGCCTTCGGATAAATGGAGGTTTACCTTGGATGCATTTGCCTATCAGAACCGGGAAAGAGAATATTATTCTATTGCGTCGGCTTACGTTTTGCAGACCTTCGATCCGGTTACGGGAGCACCGGTGACTTCTTATGACACGGGTGGCCAGATCGAACATGCCCGAAACGACCTGTTTGTAAAAACCTACGGAACACAGGCCAGAGCCCGCTTTTCACCCAATGTGAATACGGATATCGAAGTAGGGTTCAAATATGAAAAAGAAAACCTAAAAGACCTTACCAATGAGTGGAAGCTGGTAGATTCCGCAGGATACAGCACGCCTATTTCTGCACTTTTGGATCCCCGAAACCCACCGGATCTGCAGCTGTATTACAGCATTTCAGGCAAAAATAATATAGAGCCGACAAGAATGTCTGCATATGCACAATACTCACAGAAATTTTTCTGGGGAAGCAATAAAGTTTTCTTAAATGCGGGCGCTAGGGTAGCACACTGGAGCTTCAATAACGAAACCATTTTCTCTCCGAGAGCTCAGTTTGCTATTAAGCCGGATTGGGATACCGATATGCTCTTCAGGCTTTCGGGAGGAATCTATTACCAGGCTCCGTTTTACAAGGAAATTAAAGACCTTGACGGAAATTTCAACCCGAATATCAAATCCCAGCGTTCCATTCAGGCAATTTTGGCAAACGATTACGAATTCCAGATGTACGACAGGCCTTTCAAGCTGACTACGGAATTGTATTATAAAAAAATGGACGACCTGATTCCATACTTTATGGATAACGTAAGGATCCGCTACTCAGGCAAAAACAATGCATCCGGATCTGCTTATGGGATCGATACACGCCTGTTCGGGGAATTTGTTCCCGGTGTCGATTCCTGGTTGTCGGCCAGTTATGCCAGGGTGTATGAAAATATCGACGGAAGAGGAGATATCCCGAGACCTACCGACCAAAGACTCCGTTTCGCTATGTTCTACCAGGATTATATGCCGAAATTCCCTAAAATGCGGGTAAACCTAACCTTGGTTTATGCAATGGGATTGCCTACCGGATCGCCGATTGTCCTGGATGAGAACCGGAAGATCGATTATTTAGCAGGCTATTCCTACCAGAAAACGCTGCCTTCTTACAAAAGGGTGGATTTAGGGCTTTCTTACGCATTTATAGAGCCGAAAGAAAAAAATAATGCTTACGGATTCTGGGGAAATTTTGATGAGCTGACCCTGGGTGTACAGGTTTTTAACGCTTTTAATATCAGAAATACGGTAGCGAACCAATGGATCACCGATGCCAACACCAACCTGATGTATCCGGTTCCGGTTCGTCTGACAGGCCGTTTCTTCAATGTAAAGCTTGAATTCAGAATTAAATAAAAAGAGATTTCAACTTTGACAAAGTTTTTCAAAATCTATTTCAAATTAACAATACCAAAATAGACTCCCGACGACCGGGAGTTTATTTTTTTCCGGATTTTATAACAATAATACGGAATCTTATAACATACATACCATGGATAATCTTTAACTTTGTTTTTATGAAAAAGATTCTTGCCATACTGTTCTCTGTTTTCTACTTCGGATTTTCGTCCGGAGCGGTGTTCAGCGTTCATTATTGTATGAATGAATTGGTATCCGTAAGCCGTAATGCAGAAGATGTATGCAGCAAATGCGGTGTAAAAACAAAGAAAGACTGCTGTAAAACCGAAATCAAAGTTGTAAAAGTTGATGATTCTCAAAAGTCGGATTTTCTCAAAGTTGATTTTTTAAAACAGATCCATGATGTTTCACGGCACGAGTTTGTAGTGGCAGACCCATCCTTTTCCGCTACCAAATTTTTTCAGATACGAATCAACGCACCGCCTGAAATACGGCCGGTTCCCATTTTTATTACCCATTGTCATTTTAGGATTTAGAATCCGTCAGTCGTTTAATGTTATTATTAAATACGACACGGTTTGTCGCATCATGCGGTCTAAAAATATTTAATTAAAAAAATTAATCCTAAAATTTAAACAATGAAAAAGTATATCATCACTGCAGTATTCTCTTTATTTTCAATCCTTTCCATTTCAGCACAGTCCAAAAAAGATGTACAGGTTTCCAAACTTTACCAAAATTACATCGCTATAAAGTCAGCTTTGGCTTCGGATAATGCCGATATAACTTCAAAGGCAGCCACCGAATTTATTAAAACCGCTTCAGCTATCGATTATAAAAAAGTTTCGGAAGGAAACCTGGATGCCCTCAGGAAAGATGCCACTGCCATTTCAGAAGCCAGAAGCATCAATATCCAACGGGAAACTTTTATGAATCTTTCCGAGAACATGATTTCTTTGGCCAAAGAATTCAAACTTTCCGAAAATCCGGTTTACGTTCAGTATTGCCCGATGGCAGACGGAAGCTGGCTGAGCGACGAATCGAAAATTGCCAATCCATATTATGGCAAATCTATGCTTACCTGCGGGAATGTGAAATCTACTATTAAATAAGAATGTATTTTATTTAAAATGAATAAGTTGTAAAGCCTGAGCTAAAGGGGTTTTTGCTGTTGAGGGTAAAAGATGTTACTGAGCCTTTTATGTTTTTAAACAGCAAAAGATTTAAATTTTAGGCCGTGTTTACTCAGGCTTTACAAATATTTTTTAACTCATTTAACTGCATTCGCAAAATTTTATAAGAGTATCGAAATAACTGAATCCTAAAAGCTGAGATTTATTTTTATGCTTTATTATTTGTTATTCAATCTGATGAGATAAAATGATCTATTGCTGCTTTTGCAGTTAAATACATTACAGAATACTATGAAAAAATTCATCCTGTTTCTGTTGTTCTTATGCTCTGTTTTCAGTTTTTCACAAACTTCAAAAATCTATTTTACCTGTCCGATGCATCCCGAAATCGTCTCTTCAAAGCCGGGAGACTGCCCGAAATGCGGAATGGCGCTGGTTAAAAAGACAGTAGTGTTAAAACCAGAAACCAAAACGGTTCGTAAAACGGAAATAAAAACAACGGAAGTCAAAAGAAATACGGCTAAAAAGCCGGACAAAAAAGGAAATCTCCCTAAGAATACGGTTAAATCTAAAGAGAACGTTCAGAATTCAGGAGTACTGGTATCAGGTCAGAAACAGAAGTCTGAATTTCAAAATGGGAAAGAGTATACCTGTCCGATGCATCCTGAAGTTGTTTCCGGTAGGCCGGGTAAATGTCCCAAATGCGGAATGGATCTGGTAGAAAACGAAGATCATAAAGAACTTCAGCCTGAGCCTCGAAATAACATTTTAAAAAAGAATTCTGCAAACGGAAAAGTGAGCTTTGGCGGAAAAACGGTTCGATATGATTTATATGTAAAAGATACGATCGTTAATTTTACAGGGAAAGACCGCAGAGCGATTGCGGTAAACGGAAAACTTCAGGCACCGACTTTATACTTTACTGAGGGAGATACCGCTGAAATTTACCTTCACAATATGCTGAAGGAAAATACAGGCTTTCACTGGCACGGAGTTATTTTACCGAATGAATTCGACGGTGTCCCTTATCTCACGACGAAACCGGTAAAACCCGGTGAGGCCCACCTTTACAGATTCAAAGTTTCCCAGAACGGAACCTACTGGTACCATTCCCACGAAAGCCTTCAGGAACAGATCGGGATGAACGGAATCCTTGTTTTCCGTAAGAGAGAAGGAAATCCGCAGATACAATATACCCGTGAAATTCCGGTATTGCTTGGAGAATGGACCAATGATAACCCGAAACAGATTGCCAGACGTCTTCACATGGCCAATACGGATTGGTACGCTATTAAAAAAAATGCGGTACAGAGTTATGGGGAAGCTATTAAGTCCGGAAATCTCGGAACAAAGCTGCTGAACGAATGGAAAAGGATGGAAGCCATGGACGTGAGTGATGTCTATTATGACAAATTTCTTATCAATGGTCAGCCCAGCTCAGTCTATGATGACCTGAAAGCAGGGGATAAAGTGCGGTTAAGAATAGCTAACGGAGGTTCTTCTACTTATTTCTGGCTGAATTTTGGAGGAGGGAAAATAAAAGTAATAGCCAACGACGGAAATGAAGTTGTTCCTGTGGAAGTAGACCGCCTGATGGTCGGGGTTTCTGAAACCTATGATATTGAAGTCACGATTCCCGAAAATAAGAGTTTTGAATTCCGAGCTACTTCGGAAGACCGGATCGGACATGCTTCGCTCTGGCTGGGTTCAGGCGAAAAAGTAGCTGCTCCCGATCTGCCGAGACTGATGCTTTTTGAAGGGATGAAAATGATGAACGGTATGATGGGCATCAGCGGAAATATGAAGCCGATGAACATGACAATGAGCAACCAGATGATGGACATGAATGAGGTGATGTATCCCGAGCTTCCTGAAAACCAGCGGAAGATGACCATGAAGCACATGAACGAAATGATGGGCATTCAGGAAAAGGAAACTGCTGATGGAGGCCATTCCAATCACTCAGAAATGAATATGTCTGAGGAGAAATCGATTAAAAGACTTTCCTACAATATGCTGAAGTCTCCTGAAAAAACCATCCTGCCTTCGGAAAACGTTCGTGAGCTGAAATTCCGGCTGGAAGGAAATATGAACCATTATCTATGGACGCTCGATAATAAAACGGTGACGGAGACCGACAAAATTCTGTTAAGAAAGGGGGAGATCCTGAGGATTACGATGTATAACAATTCGATGATGCGCCATCCGATGCACCTTCACGGCCATGATTTCAGGCTGATTAATGCCAAAGGGGAATATTCTCCGTTGAAAAATGTAGTGGATATTATGCCGATGGAAACCGATACGATCGAATTTGCTGCCAACCAGGACGGCGACTGGTTCTTCCACTGCCATATCCTTTACCACATGATGGCCGGAATGGGAAGGGTTTTCAGTTATGAAAATTCAAAGCCCAATCCGGAATTGCCGAACAGAAAACTGGCCTGGAAAAGCTTTATGAAAGACAACCGGATGATCAGCTCCATGGCCATGCTGGATCTAAATTCCAATAAAATCCATACGGAAACCATGACGATGTTCGGGCCGAGATGGGTTAACCTGAATGAGTTTCATTCCAACTGGGATTTCAGTCATTTTGACGGAAATTTTAAGGCGGGAAGATTTTTAGGAAAGTTCCAGTGGGCGCTGCCATATGCAGGTTTTAGAATCCAAAACAACCATGAAATTATGGGTCGGCAGATGGCGGAATCAATGGACATGGATTATCACGGCCGGAAAACGTGGTTTGGGCAGCAGAAGGCTTCCAAAACAAAAGGTGCTGTGATCGTCGGAATGCAATATGTATTGCCAATGCTGATTACCGCTGATGCAAGCATTGATCAAAATGGGAAAGTCCTGCTGGAATTCCAGAGGGAAGATATTCCTATTTCACGGAGGTTGAGAGGAAATTTCTTGGTGAATTCAGACGGGGAATTTTCAACAGGGCTGCGTTATATCGTACAAAAATGGGTTTCGATATCCGGGAATTATGATAACGAAATGGGCTGGGGAGCCGGAATTACATTGATGTATTGATAGGTCATCCAAACCTCATAGGTTTTGTCCAGCAAAAAAACAGCTGTCCGAAAATGTTCGGACAGCTATTTTTATTTGTTTTAGTGTTTAAATTTCCCGGCTGAAAGCATTTAATTCAGCACCTCATTGATCTTCGGATACTCCGATATTTTCCTGAATACAAACCGGTTACTTTTCTGAAGCTTTTCAATAAAAAGATCCAGTTCGTTTACGGAATCACTATCCGTTAAATACTGATCATGGGTCAGAAAAACCAAATGTCTTGATGTTTTTTCAAGATCGTTGAAGAAAATACTGTCAACTTTTTTCAGCATCTCTTCATGTTTTCCCTTCAAGGCCATTGTGTTGTTTGGTTTCCATTCCAGGTCCCAGCCAACTACCTTATATCCGGCCTGTTTCAGTTGGTCCGCAGCATCTTTTGAACTTTTCAGATCGGTTACCGTAATGTTATTCAGTCTCCAGATGTTTCTTCCCGGAGTCCTGGCGATCCGGTCGTACAGGCGTAAGCTGTCTTTTGCAGTGTCAAAATCATGAACTACGGCTGCAGGATTCTTATAAAAATCGGTATACCGGTTGTGGGCATGCGTAAAGCTGTGATTGGCCAGTTCGATAAGCTGATCTTTTCTCAGGAGTTCCAGATCCTGCTGTTGCTTCTTGCTTCCATACACGTGCTTGCCAACCAAAAATGCGGTGTCACATACGTTTCTTTTATGTAAAATTCTAAGGAGATTCTCCGTTCCCCGGTTGGGTCCGTCATCGAATGTAAGATAGATGACCCTTTTGTCAGTCGAAGTTTTTTTATTATCAAGTTTGGGGACAATTTTTGCGACGGGATGGTCTTCGGGAATCGGTTTTAACGATTCTGTTTTGTCTTTTTTTTGATTACAGCTGTTGAATAAAATTGAAGTTGCACTCATCAATGCAAACATCCCTAGAAAAGTCTTTTTTAGAGACTTTTCCGCAAAAGTTTTTGTCATAAAGTTTAATGGAATTTTTGTTGTTAAAAATTGTTAATTTTTCCAAATATTTCTTAACAAAAAATATGCCGATTAGCTCTTAAATTACACTTTTTAAGATGATTTTAATAATTTATTTTCAGGATATTATTTTTCCAGCAGTTCCTTTAAATAGATAGAATTTTTAATAGCGGCTGTTCCCCAGGTATTATTAAAAAAGATAAATGATTTATGTTGGAAATTCCGGATTTTTTCAGCCAGATTTTTAATAAATTCTTCGCTGTATTCCGACTTGTAAAGAACAGGTTTTCCATGAAGCCTGTAGTACAGAATGTCAGCATGACTGACAATGACATCTTCCGGCAGATTTCCCGGAAAACTGACACCGGAAAAACTCACACGCTTTTCTTTCAACAGGTTAAAAATTTCATCCTGCCACCAGGATTCATGACGAAATTCAATGACGTTAACCTGACTGAAATCCAAATTGTTCAGAATCAAATCGATACTTTCAGGGATGTTTTTAAATGATGGCGGAAACTGATAGAGAAATCCTGAGAGCTTGTCTTTTAAATGAATTTGAATGTGTTGGCAAAATTCAGAGATTTCCTCCCGGCAGTTCTCCAACCGTTTTTCATGGGAAATCGTTTTAGGAATTTTAATAAAGAACCTGAAATCTTCCGGCGTTTCATTTGCCCATTTCTGTAAGGTTTTTGCCGTCGGTTTCCGGTAAAACGTAGAATTAATTTCCACACAATTGAATGCCTGGGAATATAGGATCAGAAAGTCTTTGCTTTTGGCATCCTCAGGATACAGAGAACCCTTCCAGTCATTATTATAAAACCCCGAACAGCCGATATAAAGATTTTCTTTTTCCATAATTTTAATGTTTGATGGTTTAAGCTCGTTTAAATTCTCCCAAAAATTTCACGGATTTTCACAGATGATGATTAATATTCCTGCGTGTTAAAATCCCTCTCGAATAGCAAGTAAAATATTTGTATAAAGGCAAAAAAAATCTATGATTTTTTTCTTCTGTGTTCTGAAATATCCTACCATACAGGAAAATCTAAAATCTAATGTGACGTATGTGTTAAAACTTAGGATTAGTAAAACTTAAAAAGCTTATTCAACCGATTTTATATTTAAATTAACCGAATTCAGCCTTAAGGAATTTAAGATGACCGATAAAGAACTGAAGCTCATGGCTGCAGCGGCAATCATCGGTGACAATAGAATTCCGAAAAAAGGATACAATAATCCTGCCGCAACCGGTACGCCCAACATATTGTAGATAAAGGCAAAGAACAGATTTTCCTTTATGTTTTTCAGCAGTTTCTCACTCAGCAGTTTCGCTTTGGCTACGCCGAGGATATCTCCTTTCAGCAATGTGATTTCAGCACTCTCGATCGCGGCATCCGTCCCGGTTCCCATTGCAATTCCGATGTTGGCCTGGGCCAGGGCAGGAGCATCATTGATTCCGTCGCCTGTCATCGCCACTATTTTACCTTGCTGCTGCAGTTTTTTTACTTCATTTAATTTATCTTCCGGCAGGCAGTTGGCTTTGAAATGTTTGATTCCCAATGTGTCGGCCACGGCTTTGGCAGTGTGTTCGTTATCGCCCGTCATCATAATGACATCAACACCTTCGGCCATCAACTGGTGAACCGCTCTTTTGGAACTCTCCTTGATTTTATCGTTAAAGCTGATAAAACCGAGCACTTCCTGATCCTGTGCCACATAAGAAATCGTATGGGCCTTCGACTGTATTTCAATGGCTTCCTGTTTCAGGCTTTCCGGGATCTGAATCCGGTGCGACGTCAGCAGGCTTTCGTTTCCAAGATAAATTATTTTTCCATTGTAATTTCCTTTCACGCCCTTTCCGGAAATATTCTCAAAATCCTGTACTTGCTCAGCGGAAATATTTTGGTCTTTTGCTTTCTGAATAACGGCATTTGAGAGAGGGTGTTCCGAATTCCGATTCAGGGAGTAGGCCAGTTTTATAATTTGATCCTGATTATTGTTGAAGGCTTTAATATGTTCAACCGATGGTTTTCCTTTCGTCAATGTTCCTGTTTTATCAGTAATCAGGACATTTACCTTATTCATGTGTTCAAGGGCTTCGGCATTTTTAATCAAAATCCCGTTTTTGGCACCTTTTCCGATTCCTACCATCAGAGACATCGGTGTGGCAAGACCCAGTGCGCATGGGCAGGCAACAATCAGAACGGCAACGGCATTGACGAATGCAAATAGAGTTCGCTGGCCTTCCGGACCGAAGAACTGCCATAAAACAAAGGTAAGAACAGCAATACCAATTACGGTCGGAACAAAAATTTTAGATACTTTATCCGTCAGCTTCTGGATCGGGGCTTTGCTGCGGCTGGCTTCATTCACCATCTTGATGATCTGGGACAGAAGGGTTTCGTCACCTACTTTTTCCGCTTTCATGACGAAGGTCTGGTTTCCGTTGATAGTTCCGGATGTTACCTGATCATCAACCTTTTTTTCAACAGGAACCGGTTCGCCCGTAATCATACTTTCATCGACCACCGAATTTCCTTCCGCGATTTTTCCGTCCACCGGAATTTTTTCACCGGGTTTTACCCTTAAGAGATCACCTTTTTTAATCTGAGAAAGCAGCACTTTTTTCTCCTGTCCTTCAACAATTAGGTTGGCTTCGTCAGGGGAGAGGTTCATCAGTTCACGGATGGCATTGCCTGTTTTTTTATGGGCGGCCGCTTCCATCAGCTGGCCTAAAATTACCAGGGTTAAAATCACACATACCGCCTCAAAATATAGAGGAATTTCATGATTGTGTCCGCGGATTTCATGAGGGATTATATCCGGAAACAGCAATGCTGCAATGCTGAAAATAAATGCTGCCGAGACCCCCAGTACAATAAGGCTGAACATGTTTAAATTCCGGGTTTTAAATGAAGCAAAGCCTCTCTTCATCAGGAACCATCCGGAATAAAAGATCACGGGCAGCGAAAGGAGCAGTTCGATAAATCCCTGAATATGATGGGAAAACGGGAAGTCGATTATCATTCCGCCCATGGAAAGGATAAACACCGGAATGGTAAAAGCCAGTGAAATCATCAGCTTTCTTTTCAGGATGGTGTAGGTTTCGTCGTGTCCATCCTCTTCTTTATCCGGCATTCTTACCAGATCCATCCCGCAGATGGGGCAGTCGCCGGGTTCGTTCCGGATGATTTCCGGATGCATCGGGCAAGTGTATTGGGCCGCTCTCTTCTCCGGGTACTTTACCAGGTCCATGCCGCAGACCGGGCATCCGACATTGCTGTCATAAACTTTATCTCCTTCGCAGTACATCGGACAATAGTACTTTCCTGCCATTTCATCGGTTACCTTTGGCGTTTCCTGATGAGGTTGGTGGTGATAGCGAGAATGCTGATGGGTATGCATTCCGGAACTGCTGACCAGCTCTTCCGTTATTTCTTCCAAATGCATGTGGCAGACCGGGCAATCGCCTTTTTCCTGATACACTTTATCTCCTTCACAGAACATCGGACAATAATAGTCTCCGACATGATCCTTAAAATTTTCGGGAAGGTGTGTTTTGGAATATGCCGGTTTGAAATTCGGATCTTTAGCGTGTTTTTCCTCAATCGGAACCAGGTACATATTGCAGACCGGACATTTTTTTCCCTGCTGGAAATAAACCTTGTCGCCTTCACATTCCATCGGGCAGTAATACACGGAAGACGGTGAAATACGGTCCTGGGGTTTTATAAATTCCTTTTGGGGATGATCCGGGTCTTCAAGCTTGTAATTTCCTGCTTCTTCAAGTGCTTTATTTAGAATATTGAGATCCTGCTCATGATCGGAGGTAATGGTTGCCGTATGGGTTTCCGGATTGATGTCGGCTTCTACGCCTTCCATACTGTTCAGTTTTTCAGAAATCTTTTTCTGGCAGCCGGAGCAGCTCATTCCGGTAATGGTATATATCTTTTTCATGATCCTTCTTATTTATGGTACAAATTTCCGGGATACTTCCGGAAGACTGTTATAAATTTAAGGATAATATGTGTAGAATTCGGTGTTTTTTTGAGTCTGAGAGTTGGAGGGTTGTACAGGCAGAGTATATCAGAGTTGGATAAAGGTTGAGAATCCTTAATTTTTACAATTCTACAGCTTAATAGAATCTTCACAAATTTCGCGTATTATGAAAATCCTTAAGACTTTTTATACCCTCAAACACTAATACTCTCATACTCTTCAACCCTCAAACACCATAACTCATTAAACCCCATCCAGCGGTTTCCGGTTGTGCACTTTTAGTTTTTTGAATTCAGTGGGCGTAAAACCGGTAATGTTCCTGAATTGGGAAGACAGATGTTGTACGCTTTTGTAGCCCAGTTTTCCGGCAATCTCCGTTAAGGTGACTTCGTTGTACAGCAGCAGTTCTTTTACTTTTTCGATTTTCTGAAGGATAAAAAACTGTTCGAGGGTAATATTTTCATTCTGTGAAAATGTTTTGGACAACGCACTGTAATCTTTATGCAAGGCCAAACTTAAAAATTCGGACAGCAGGAAGTTTTCGGAAATATCAAGTCCGCTGATTTCGGTAATAATCAGATTCTTTATTTTTTCGGTCTGCTGACGCGATAGGTCTTTAATTCTTTCAAAGCCTGTTTGTAAAAGCTTTTTCTCGATCATCCGAAGGCTTTCATCCGATACTTCGAACTCGGTTTCCACCTCTCCCAGCATAATGGATTTCAGGGAAATATCCGCTTCATTAAAAATGGTCTGTACAGCAGCTGTGCATCTGCCGCAAACCATATTTTTGATGAATATTTTCATAATGGGTTCTGATTGCTCAACCGGTCTTTTACAAATTCAACCTTTGTCTTACCATGAGGAGCAGGATTTCCTTCTTCGTCCAGATTTACCATTACGATCCTGTCTACGGTAATGATGGTCTGATGGGTCATTTTGTTCCGTACCTCGCAACACAGGGTGAGGGAAGTGGAACCGAACGCGGAAACTTCAATACCGATCTCAATAATATCACCCTGTTTCGCAGAACTTACAAAATTGATCTCCGAAATGAATTTGGTAACGACTTTTTTATTTTCAAGTTGGATAACGGCGTACAAAGCTGCCTCTTCATCGATCCATTGCAGCAGCCTGCCTCCGAAAAGGGATTGATTGGGGTTAAGGTCTTCCGGTTTTACCCATTTTCTGGTATGATAGTTCATAATTAAAATTTATGGTGCAAATTTAGCGTTAAAAATCTGCTTAATCAAAAATCAGGTACTGATTTGAAGAACATGATTTTATCCTTAATCATAGAAGATTTTTCAGGCTTAATAAATTAATCCGTAATTTAAAATTAATCATTCTATAGAATATACGGCATCTGGAAGTGCAAGATATCAGGATTTTCTTTTTATATCAATGAAAACTGCAATGGTTGAAGCTTACTTTTTTATTTGAAATTTAAAGATACCACTATTTTTAATAATTATTCATAAATATTTGACGATGAATTAATACTTTTTAACAAAATAATATTTTAATTGAAAATTTTATTAAAATAATTTCAAAAAAAGCTTTGTTATGAAATTAATAATCGTATCTTGCACCTGTATTATATCTGGAATCAATATTTGTTCATTCTTTATGTTGTTTTTCTTTTATAAACCAAATCATTTTTAACTTATTTAATTTTTTTAATCAAGATGAACATTTTTGTTTCAAACATCAACTACGCAACTAAAGATTATGAGTTGCAGGATCTATTTTCAGAATTTGGAGAGGTTTCTTCTGTAAAAATCATTACAGATAAAGAAACCGGACGTTCAAGAGGTTTCGGATTTGTCGAAATGGAGGACGCTGAAGGACAACAAGCTATTGAAGCACTTAATGAAAAGGAATTCAACGGAAAAACCCTTAATGTTTCAGAAGCTAAGCCAAGAGAAGAAAAGCCAAGAAGAACTTTCGGTAACAACGCTGGTGGAAGAACCGGTGGTGGTGGTTACGGAGGTAACAACAGAGGTGGCGGTGGCTACGGCGGCGGAAACAGAAGCGGCGGTAGCGGTGGCTACGGCGGCGGTGACCGTGGCGGAAACGGCGGTGGAAAACGTTGGTAAAAAATATGAGCGGCTCTTCAGAGCCGCTTTTTTAATGGCTTCCCGGATCATTGATTCCGGAGATTCCAACCAAAGAATAATGCCTGTCTTTTACGGACAGGCATTTATTTTTTAGTTTAATATAACAAGTAGAGACCAATAGATCTTAATGGTGAAAACTTCCGGTATCCAGCTGTATTCCTCCTGTCTGTTTTTGACTTCACATTAAGCTATTCTATTTCTCCTTCTTTTTTTTCTTCTTTTTGTTGTCTTTATCCTTTGTTTTCTTTTTGTCCTTTTTAGGATTCAGGATCTCATCTGCGTATTCAAACTCTTCAATGACTTTCAAAGGCCTGATTTCGACAACCGGGTTAAATTCCTGAAGGTCTTCCTTGGATATGAATTGTTCATGCAGCAGGAAACTTACAATTTCCTTTCCTGAATCATGGAAAAAATGATGCACCAGCTCATTCAGAAGAAATTTCCGGTATTCTTCCATAGGCAAAACGACGTTGTATTTGAAGATTCTTCCTTCTTTTTCGGTGGCAAGATATCCTTTTTCAACTAATATTTTCAGGTAGGTAGAAACGGTATTCTGGTGCGGTTTAGGCTCGGGATGCTGTTCCATAACGTCCTTCAGGTAAAAGGATTCCATCTTCCAGAACAGCCTCATTAAGTTTTCTTCCGCAGAAGTAAGGTGGTTGATTTTCATATTGAATGCTTAATGTTGAAACTGAATATTGCAATAAAGGTAGAGAAAAGATACCGTAAAAGCAATTCCGGCACCCATCAATACCTCCTTTGGGTTATGTCTTTTCAGGATAATCCGGGTTACGCCTACCAGGATGGCAATGGCCAGCCATACAATTCCCATCGTATGGTTCAAGGCGAAAAACAAAGCGGCTACGAATATATTGAAAGCCGTGTGCATCGAACTTTTAATATAAAAATTACTGATCTGCAGAGCAAAAAGCAGGATCAGTATAAAAAGCATCACCAGATCCACATATCCGTTCTTAACATAATTGAAGGCAATATAAAAAACAACACAGGTGGCGATGAAGATATAAAGGCTTTTTCGCTGTACCCTGTTGGAGACATCCATATTTGTGTATCTGCCTGTTTTTACGTTCCATACCAGCCAGGCCATTACCGGAGCAATGATAATCAAAAGTATGGGTAAGAAGTACATAATTGAGTTTCTCAGGGAATATTTCATAAAACTCAGGTAGATGAAAAATATAAATAAAGACAGTAAAGGATTGAAAAAATCGGATATTATTTTTGACGTTTTATATAGTAACGAAGACTGTTTTTCTTCCATATTTAAGTTTGACAATGTAAATATAATATTATAACTAAAAAAACAATGGGTAGGTATACAATAAAAACAAAGTTTTTTTTATAATTTTGCTCGACTATTTCATTATAATTAAGCAAAGGCTAACACATGAAAGAATTTTCTAAAGAGGTATACCTGAAGTGGTATGAAGATATGACAATGTGGAGAAGGTTTGAAGACAAATGCCGTTCTCTTTATCTAAAACAAAAAATCAGAGGTTTTTTACACTTGTATAACGGTCAGGAGGCTATTCCTGCCGGTTTTACGCATGCCATGGATTTAACCAAAGACAGTATGATCACCGCTTACAGATGCCACATCCATCCTATGGCGATGGGAGTAGATCCGAAAAGAATCATGGCCGAACTTTGTGGCAAAGCTACAGGGACGTCAGGAGGTATGGGTGGATCTATGCACATTTTCAGTAAGGAGCACAGATTTTACGGAGGTCACGGTATCGTAGGAGGACAGATTCCTTTGGGAGCCGGGATTGCCTTTGCCGATAAATATTTCGACAGGAAAGCAGTAAATATCTGCTTCTTCGGAGATGGTGCTGCAAGACAGGGTTCATTACATGAAACGTTTAACATGGCAATGAACTGGAAACTTCCTGTAGTTTTCGTAGTGGAAAATAACCAGTACGCAATGGGAACTTCCGTAAAAAGAACAGCCAACCACGAAGACATCTATAAACTGGGATTGGGATATGAAATGCCTTGTCTTGCTGTAGATGCCATGGATCCTGAAAAAGTGGCTGAAGCTGCTTACGAAGCGATCGAAAGAGCAAGAAGAGGGGACGGACCTACTTTCATTGAAGCCAGAACATACCGTTACAGAGGACATTCCATGTCCGATGCTGAGCCGTACAGATCTAAGGAAGAAGTGGCCATCCATAAAAATGATGACCCGATCGAGCTGATCAAGCAGAGAATTCTTGCGAACAGCTGGGCCACTGAAGAGGAACTGGAAGCAATGGATAACAAATCAAGGGATTTTGTGGAAGAGTGCATCGAGTTCATGGAAAACTCCCCATATCCGGATCCGGAGAAGATCTATGAGTATGTGTACGCTCAGGAAGACTATCCGTTTTTAGACAAATTAGAAAACTAAAAAAATAATGAGTCAATTTGGGAATCTGAAAATTTGAAAATGAGATCTATACATCCTTTTTTAATTTTCAAATTAACAAATTACCAAATTTTCAAATTAAAATAAATTATGGCAGAAGTAATTACAATGCCACGTCTTTCCGATACAATGACGGAGGGAAAAGTGGCTAAATGGCATAAAAAAGTAGGAGATAAAGTAAAGGAAGGTGATATTTTAGCGGAAATTGAAACCGATAAAGCCGTTCAGGATTTTGAATCTGAAGTAGAAGGGACCCTTCTTTATGTAGGGGTTGAAGAGGGCAGTGCTGCTGCAGTGGATTCTGTATTGGCCATTATCGGGAACGAAGGCGAAGATATTTCCGGATTAACCGGCGGTGATGCTCCTCAATCTACCAGCTCTGAAGAAAAGAAAACAGACGAAGACCATAAAACTGAAAACAACGTAACGAGCATAGAGCAAACAGATGCTGAAGTTCCTGCGGGAGTGGAGGTGATTACCATGCCACGTCTTTCCGACACGATGACGGAAGGGAAAGTAGCGAAATGGCACAAAAATGTAGGTGATACCGTAAAAGAAGGTGATCTGCTTGCAGAAATCGAAACCGATAAAGCCGTTCAGGATTTTGAATCCGAATTCAATGGGGTATTATTAAAGCAGGGCGTTGAAGAAGGCGGTGCTGCTCCGGTTGATTCCGTATTGGCGATTATCGGACCTGAAGGCACCGATGTTTCCGCGGTAGGTGCTCCGAAAGCAGCTGCATCATCATCCGAAAAACCGGCAGAACAAAAGACCGAATCTAAAAAAGAAGACAAAAAAGCGGCTCCGGCTACTGAAGCTTCCTCTTCGGACAGGGTTGCAATCTCTCCACTGGCCAAGAAAATGGCTCAGGATAAAGGTGTAGATATCAACAGCATCCAGGGTTCAGGCGAAAACGGCAGAATCGTAAAAAAAGATATTGAAAATTATCAGCCTTCTGCAAAACCGGCAGCTTCAGCTCCGGCGGCAAGTCCTGCTGCAGCACAGGTTGCCTTAAGCTTCGTTCAGGGAGAAGATACGGAGACTCAGAATTCACAGGTAAGAAATGTGATTGCCAAACGTCTTTCAGAAAGTAAGTTCTCTGCACCTCACTACTATCTGATGGTAGAGATCAATATGGATAAAGCGATTGAAGCCAGAAAAGAAATCAACTCTTTACCAGATACCAAAATTTCTTTCAACGATATGATCATCAAGGCAACGGCAGTAGCATTGAGAAAGCACCCGCAGGTGAATTCAAGCTGGGCCGGTGACAAGATCATCCACAGAGGGAATATCAATATTGGGGTAGCCGTTGCTATTCCTGACGGACTGGTCGTTCCTGTGCTTAAAAATACCGACCAGATGAACTACACGCAGATTTCAGCTGCGGTGAAAGATATGGCCGGAAGAGCGAAAAACAAAGGTCTTAAAGCAAACGAAATGGAAGGCTCTACATTCTCTATTTCCAACCTGGGAATGTTCGGTATCGAAACCTTTACCAGCATCATCAACCAGCCAAATGCTGCGATCCTTTCCGTAGGTGCCATCATTGAAAAGCCGGTGGTGAAAAACGGACAGATCGTGGTTGGAAACATTATGAAGCTTTCCTTAGCCTGTGACCACAGAGTGGTAGACGGTGCTACGGGAGCTCAGTTCTTACAGACTTTAAAAACATATTTGGAAAGCCCGTTAACTTTGTTACTGTAATTTCTAATTAATGTTTAAACCAATAAAAATAGGCTGTCCAAAAAGTTTGGGCAGTCTTTTTTTGTGACAAAAACAAACAGGTAATTTTTATGCTGCCGGAGGAGCAATATCTGTGTAGAAGAAATAAAAGGATATCGCAAGCACGCTATAGGTGTACTATGGTAAGATAGAATTCCTCCTGGAGTTCTGGTATTACAAAATGCTGATATAGGTCTACACAGATGTCGCTTCTCCGGAGCAAATTAAATGATGATTCACGCGTTATGCTGTATGAAAAGAAACCTGAAAAGAAGTTTAATAAAACAGACTGCCTAACTTTTTATGACAGCTTCTTTGTTTTTACTAATAAACCTGATTTTCATCAGATCATAATGCTTGACCGGCAATTCCTCCTTACCTTTAAATAATGAAGATGATAAAATTGAAAATGGATAAGCAGAATATCTTTTTGCTTCTGCTGATTACGATGGTAATTGCCGGCCGGGCAACCCCTTTTCGTGACGAATACAATCAATACTTTAACCTTTCCGCTTTTATCGACTGGGGAATTGCGGCAATCTTCCTGCTGTACGGATTAAAGCTGAATATTAAAGAAATCGTAAAAGATATTTCCAACTGGAAGCTTCATCTGCTGGTACAGCTGGGAACGTTTGTCATTTTTCCTTTACTGGTTATCCCTTTTTACGTATTTGTAAAAGATTCGGCCTATTTCATTACCTGGCTTTCCCTGTTTTTTCTGGCCAGCCTTCCTTCCACAGTATCTTCGTCGGTGGTTATGGTTTCCATTGCAAAAGGAAATGTGACCTCCGCAATTTTCAATGCCTCGATCTCAGGAATCATCGGTATCGTTATGACGCCTTTGCTTATGAGCTTTTTTATTCAGCCGGATCAGGGAAATGTTGACAATTCCGAGATTATTCAGCAGCTATTGCTGAAAGTACTGTTGCCGATTATTTTAGGATTGCTTTTAAATCCTGTTTTAAAAAATTTGGTAGCCAGATACAGCAAAGTCATTGCAGAATTCGACAAGCTTATTATCCTGCTGATCGTATATGAAAGTTTCTCGGAAGCTTTTGTACAGAATGTTTTTGCATCGGTTCCGCCAACGGTTTTTTTCATTATTGCCGCCAGCGTTATCGGACTGTTTTTTTCAGTGTACGAAATTTTAAAACTGATCTCTAAAAAATTACACTTCAAAAGAGAAGATGTCATTACGACAACATTTTGCGGATCGAAAAAATCATTGGTTCACGGAAGCCTCTTTGTGATGGTCCTTGGAATTCCTGAAGATCAGAAAGTGCTGTTTCTGCTGCCGGTGATGATTTACCATAGTTTCCAGCTGTTCTATGTAAGCTGGCTGGCAAACAGGATCGGGAAACATTCGTGCACTGCTGAAATATAATCCTTGAAAATACCGGTGGATTGCTTTTCAGATTTAAATCAATTCACTATTTTTGAATCATGATTAAAGCGAGAAATGTCCATAAATTCTATGGGAATTTAGAAGTACTGAAAGGGGTAGATATCCAGATCAAAACAGGGGAAGTTGTATCCATTGTCGGGGAATCCGGAGCGGGAAAATCCACGCTTCTCCAGATTCTTGGAACTCTGGACCAGCCTACTACCTCCGGAAAATTCGATACGGAAATTTCCATTGCGGGAGAATCCTTTATTAATATGAATGATAAGCAGCTTTCTAAATTCAGAAACCAGAACATCGGTTTCGTATTTCAGTTTCATCAACTGCTTCCGGAATTTACCGCGCTGGAAAACGTTTTGCTTCCGACTAAGATCGCAGGAGCGAATGAAAAGGAAGCGGTTGAAAAAGCTTACTCATTATTTGAAGACCTTAAAATCGCCCAGAGGCTCCATCATAAACCCAACCAGCTTTCGGGAGGAGAGGCGCAGAGGGTAGCAGTGGCCAGGGCTTTAATTAATTCACCTAAAATTATTTTTGCTGACGAGCCGACAGGGAACCTGGATTCCAGGAATGCAGACGATCTCCACCGGCTGTTTTTCGACCTCAGGGACAAATACAACCAGACGTTTGTAATCGTAACGCATAACCCCAATCTCGCTGAAATTACTGACCGTAAACTGGTAATGAAAGACGGATTGATTATCGAGTAAAGACAGCACAAATGATGAAACCCTTTCTTTTTTTTCTTTTATTCTTTATTTCATGCTCCAAATTTGAATCTCAGGGTTTGGATTCCGGCATTGATGTACCAAAATCAAGAATTTCTGAAATTAAAAATTTCATTAAAGGTAAAAATTACAATCAGGATCTGGCGGTGTTTATCAATTTCAGGATCCATTCCGGAAAATACAGATATTTTCTATACGACCTGAAAAACAATAAAATACTACAGAAAGCGATTGTCGCTCACGGTGATGGTTCGGTCACTAAAAATTCACCCTTGTTAAAGTTCAGCAACATCGACGGTTCACATCAGTCGTCATTAGGAAAATATGAAATAAAAGAAAGTTATTCCGGAAAATTCGGAAAGGCTTATCGTCTGGAAGGGCTGGATGAAACCAACAGCAATGCCAGATCAAGAGCGATTGTTCTTCATTCGTATTACTGTATCCCGGATAAGGAATCTGTTCATCCGTCATGCCTGAGTTTCGGATGTCCGATGCTTTCAAAGAAGGCATTTGATGAAACTGCAAAATATATAGACCGCTCCGAAAAAACCATCCTTTTATACGCATTTTATTAAAACTTTATCCAAAAATTTAATTGTATGTCCATAAAATTTTTAGCTGAAGATGACAGACCCAGGGAAAAATTTTTACTGAAAGGGATCAATTCACTTTCGGACGCGGAACTGCTGGCCATTATAATAGGAAGTGGCAATAAAGACGAAACTGCGGTAGAGCTGAGCCAGAGTATACTGGCTTCGGCCGGCAATAACTGGCATCAACTGAGTCTGCTTTCGATTCGGGATATCATGAAATTTAAAGGAATCGGGAAAGTAAAGGCAATTTCTATAGCAACAGCATTGGAAATTGGAAGAAGAAGGGCTAGGCAGGAAATTTCGGATCTAAAAATTATTTCTAACAGCAATGATGCGTACCTGATTTTCAAAAATCAAATGTCGGATCTTAGGACAGAAGAATTTTGGGCCGTTTTTCTCAATCAAAGGAATAAGATCATTCACATTACCAAGCTAACCGAAGGCGGAATTACCCAATCGATTGTAGATGTGAGGATTTTATTTAAAACTGCTTTAGATCACTTTTCGACAGGAATTATCGTAGCCCATAATCATCCTTCGGGAAACTTAAAACCAAGTAAAGAAGACATCGATATTACCCAAAAGATCAAGGAAGCCGGAAAAGTACTGAATATTCAGCTGCTGGACCACCTTATAATTACCCAAGACTCATATTTTAGTTTCTCAGACGACGGATTATTATGATTAGAAGATTGAAATATAATGAGATCGATTTCGATAAATATACCCATTGTCTGGAAAATTCAGAACAGAAAAACGGGTATGCCCGAAAAGAAGTGCTGGACCAGCTTTCCGGAAACTGGCATATTCTGGTAAAAGATGATTATCAGGCGGTAATGCCAATCCATATCAAGAGAAAAATGGGAATTGATTTTGTCCATATGCCGCTTTTTTGTCAGCAGCTGGGGATTTTTTCTAAAACGGATGATCCAGGAATAAACGGAGCATTTTTGAATTTCCTGAAAAAGAAATACAAGGTTTTTCTATATTCTTTCAATGACAGGAACCGGTTTGATGACGATCTGGAAAAACGTAAAAACTACATCATCCCCGTTTCCGACTATGCCATCCTTAGACGGAAAAAATATTTTAAGGGCCGGAAATCCACCGTAAAAATGGCGCAGCATCTTTTGTACAATGAAATTGATTTAAATGCTGATTCGTTGGAATTTATTAAAAACAATTTCAAAGGGCTGGCAAAAGAAGCAGAGTGGCAGCAGCTGAAAAATTATCTCATTTTCCTTGCAGAGAACAATAGCCTGAAACTCTGCGGTGCTTTTTCGGGAAATATATTGATCAACCTGGCATTACTGATCGCAGATCAAAAGCAGCTTTCCCTTCTGGGACTTGTGAATAATGAAAACTTCAAACATGAAAACGGATCTTCTTTTCTCATCGATAGGATTCTCCAGCAATATGTCGGGTACCAGTCGTTTAATTTTATGGGCAGTAATATCCGCGGTATTGAAGTCTTTTTTAAAAGTTTCGGAGCGGATCTTCGAGATTACAACTTCATCGAAAATAAATTTCTGAAAAGATTTATCTGATCATACTGATTATTCAGATTCATTCTATATATTATTCGTAAATTTATCCTGTTTTTTTGTAACAATCCATGTTTAAACAGATCAGAAATTATAAGCTTCCGTATATTGTGTACAACTTTTTCAACAAAAGGAAGCTTAAGCATAATATCCCTTTGTATAAAAAATACGGAATTCGTAAAAGTTATTTTTCCAGTATTTCCAGTAAAGATTTTGCCCAGCTTCCTTCAAATGAAAGGAAATTGGATTATCAGCGGCTTAAAAAAACAAATTTTTATAAGAGCCTTTCTGCAGAAAATCAGGGCAGTGTGGAACGCTTTGATGACCAGGGATATCTGATTTTAAAAAATTACCTAAGCAGTGAGACAGCCGATCAAATCAATGATGAGATCGATAAGCTGATGGCGGAAGGAACGATTAAATTTCGTTACGGCGGCAAGCTGATGTTCGCCATTCACCATTCGGAAATCATTAAAAATACCGGAAACAATAAAGACCTGCTGGAGTTTCTTTCCATACTCATGGACGGCCAGGCAAAACTCTTTCAAAGCATCAATTTCATCAATGGCAGCCAGCAGAAAACCCATTCCGACAGTATTCACATGACGACTTATCCTTTGGGCGGACTTCTTGGGGTATGGATCGCACTGGAAGACATTGATGAAAATAACGGGGCCCTGCACTATATTCCGGAAAGCCATAAATTACCCTATTTTCTGAATTCCGATTACGATAATGAAGGTGATGCGCTCAAAATCGGTAAGAAAAGCTACAAAGCCTACGAAGAATTTCTGGAAGAAAAGGTAAAGGAATTGGGATTAAAAAAAGAAATCTTCCGGGCAAGAAAAGGTGATCTGCTGATCTGGCATGCCAACATTCTTCATGGCGGAGAGCCACATCCGGATAAATCGAGAACCAGGAAAAGCCTGGTATATCATTATTTTGATGAGAACAGCATTTGCTATCATGAAGTAACGCAGCGACCCGCACTTTTTGAATTCTAAAGACAATGGGTTTACCGATGTATTTCTTGGTTTTCATAATTTACATGAGAAAAAAACTTCGGCTAATTAAATTTTGAAAATAATAAGAAAATATGCAAATAATTAGTAATTTTGCTTCCTCAAATTATGGCTAGTTTTTCAGGATATTTACCGTATGCTTTTACATTGATCATTGCAATTCCTTTTTTGGTTTTGCTTAGGCAATTTGTATTCACCTACATTAAACTTAAAGAGCAGGAAATCAGGCTTCTTTCTGTAAAATCAAATTCAGAAAACAAAACACAGTCGTATGAACGGATGACGCTCTTCATGGAAAGACTGAAGCCTTCCAACCTGATCCAGCGATTCGATAAAGGCCTCGCTGCCCACGAATTTATCTTCCTTACCGAAAAAGCCATCAATGAAGAATTCGATTATAATGCTTCCCAACAGCTGTATATCACGAAAAGCTTATGGAAAAATATAGTCGATTCCAAAAATGCCATCATCGCCCTGCTTCATAAAACATACGAAGAAAGCAACGGAAACATCAATCTTGATGAATTCAAAACCATTTTCCTGATGAATTATATGGAGAATGAAGATTATATTTCCATGACCATAGAAGATTTAAGAAAAGAAATTATAATAATAGCTTAACTAAAAAAATAAAAATTTAAATAATGATTCCAAATTTTAAAGCACATCCATGGCACGGAATTTCTGCAGGAGAAGATGCGCCGAATGTTGTAAATGTTTTCGTGGAGATCGTTCCTTCAGACACTATTAAATACGAAGTAGATAAAGAAACCGGATTTTTGAAGGTAGACCGCCCTCAGAAATTTTCCAATATCATCCCGGCATTATATGGCTTTGTGCCAAGAACGTATTGCGATACTGAGGTAATGAATCTTGCCATTGAAAGAGGAGCAACCGATGTAACCATGGGAGATCATGACCCGCTTGACATCTGTGTCCTAAGTTCTCACAATATCCACGCAGGAGGCTTATTGATGGAGGCTATTCCGATCGGAGGGTTTAAAATGATCGACGGAGGGGAAGCGGACGATAAAATTGTTGCCGTAATGATCGGGGATCATGCCTTTGGACATTTCAGAGATATTTCAGAATTGCCTGAAGCAGAAGTGAAACGATTAATGCACTATTTCCTGACGTATAAAAACTTACCGGATGAGCCTGCAAAATGCAGAATCCAGGAAGTATACGGTGCAGAGCATGCGAAAATAGTAATCAAAGCTTCTCAGGAAGATTACTTAAAAAATTACGGAGGATAAAAATCCTTTGGTAAAATAGTATAAAAGAGGTTGTTTCAGAAGTTGGGACAACCTCTTTATCATTTGCCAAATAAAGTAAAAAGTCGTCATTACTATTAAAAAGCAAGATCAACTGCTGTTCAGACCATCAGCATTACTGATGCCAGAAACCAGGTTGCGGTATAAGGTATCATTCTTCAGCAAAACAGCAGGATGATATTACGGGTTTAGGATAAAATTCATGAAATCCCTCAAATACGGTAATTTTAAACAAATTTTAAGTCCGTAGTTTCTTCGTTTTATTTCAAAATAAATAAATTTGTAATACAAAAGTTTATACAAAATGTCAAAAAAAGCAATATTAGCAATCCTTGACGGATGGGGACTGGGAACAAATCCTAATGTTTCAGCCATTGATAAAGCAAACACCCCTTTTATAGATAGCTGCCTTAAAAATTTTCCACACACTACCTTAGAAGCCAGCGGACTGGCAGTAGGACTGCCCGCCGGACAGATGGGCAACTCCGAAGTGGGACACATGAACCTTGGAGCAGGAAGAGTGGTATACCAAAACCTGGTGAAGCTGAATATGGCTGTTGAAAACGGGTCGCTGGGTCAGCAGAAAGGTATTCAGGATGCTTTTGCTTATGCAAAAAAAGAAAATAAAAACGTGCATTTTATCGGCTTGGTTTCCGATGGAGGGGTACATTCGCATATCAACCATTTAAAGGGGCTTTTAACTGCTGCTCATGAATATGGGTTGCACGAAAATGTATTTGTTCATGCCTTTACGGATGGCCGCGACTGCGATCCGCGCTCCGGAAAAGGATTTATCCAGGATCTTCAGGAACACATGGAAAAAACGGTGGGTAAACTCGCATCTGTAGTAGGAAGGTATTACGCCATGGACCGTGACAAAAGATGGGAGCGTGTAAAAATTGCGTACGATGCCATGGTGGAAGGCGTTGGAGCACAGACCACAAATGCATTGTTGGAAATCCAGAAATCGTATGATGAGAACATTACAGACGAATTCATGAAGCCGATTATCATGATCGATTCCACGGCTATGGGAAATGTGGTGCCGGTAGCGAAAATCACGGATCATGATGTGGTAATCTGCTTCAATTTCCGTACAGACCGAGGCCGGGAAATCACCGAAGTGCTTACCCAGCACGATCATCCTGAATATTTCATGAGGAAATTGCCTTTGTATTATGTTACTCTGACGAATTACGATAAAACTTTTGAGAATGTTCATGTGGTTTTTGACGAAGAAGTTTTGCATCAAACCATGGGTGAAGTTCTTGAGAAGAACCATAAAACACAGATCAGAATTGCTGAGACGGAAAAATATCCTCACGTTACTTTTTTCTTTTCAGGAGGAAGAGAAGAACCTTTTAACGGAGAAAAAAGACTGCTATGTCCAAGCCCGAAAGACGTTCCAACATATGACCTGAAGCCGGAAATGTCTGCCTATGATATTACAAATGCCATTGTTCCGGAACTGGAAAATGAAACGGCTGATTTTGTATGTCTGAATTTCGCCAATACCGATATGGTTGGTCACACAGGGGTTTTTGAAGCAGCCGTAAAAGCAGCGGAAACGGTAGATCAGTGTATTGAAAAAGTAGCAACAACCGCTTATGAGCATGGATATGCCGTTTTCATCCTTGCCGACCACGGAAATTCCGATGTGATGATTAACCCGGACGGGTCACCGAATACTCAGCATTCCACCAATCTGGTACCTTTCATCGTAATGGACAAAGACCAGACCTGGAACCTGAAGCCCGGAAAATTAGGGGATGTGGCCCCTACCATTCTTAAAGTAATGGGGGTGGAAATTCCTGAAATAATGACCGGGGATATCTTAGTAAGCTAAAATGTAATAATATTATACCACACCTGCCGTTATTAAACCAATAGCGGCATTTTTTTATGACGAATATCAGAAGAATTAACATAATATTATGTCCTAAATAATAAAGAAAGCTTTAACTTTGCGGTTTAATCTAAATTCTAAAAATGTATCAGCAGCTTGTAAGAAAAGAAGTAATGGGAATTTTGGAAAAGGAAGTCGGTTCTTTTCTGGATAAATTTTTAACGCCAATTGAAAAAATCTGGCAGCCTTCCGATTATCTTCCGGATCCTTCCAGCGAGAGCTTCAAATACGATTTAGAAGAAATTCAGACTTTCGCGAGGGAAATGCCTTATGACCTTTTCGTAACGCTTATAGGTGACTGTATTACGGAGGAAGCCTTGCCTTCTTACGAATCATGGCTTATGGGCGTAGACGGGATAGATCAGGAAAAGAAAGAAATCGGCTGGGCCAACTGGATAAGAGCTTGGACAGCTGAAGAAAACCGACACGGGGATCTTTTAAGCAAATACCTTTACCTTTGCGGAAGAGTAAATATGCGTGAAGTGGAAATTACCACTCAGTATCTGATCAATGATGGTTTCGATTTAGGAACAAGCATGGATCCTTACCGTAACTTTATATATACGAGTTTTCAGGAAACGGCTACCAACATCTCCCACAGAAGGGTAGGTACGTTGGCCAAACAGTGCGGAAACGGAAAGCTGGCCAAAATGTGTGGGGTAATTGCTGCCGACGAAGCAAGACACGCTAAAGCATATAAGCATTTTGTAACAAAAATTCTTGAGATCGATCCTTCCGAAATGATCCTTGCCTTTGAAGATATGATGCGTAAGAAAATCGTGATGCCTGCACACATGATGAGACAATCAGGGCAAAAGGCAGGCGAGCTTTGGGGACATTTCTCGGATGCGGCACAGCGTTGCATGGTGTATACAGGGCAGGATTACATCAATATCATGAAAGAACTCCTTGACGAATGGAAGATCGAGCATGTGAAAGGCCTGAACGAAAAAGCGGAAAAGGCACAGGAATACCTGATGAAACTTCCGGCAAGACTTCAGAAAATTACCGACAGGATTTCAACTCCTGATCTGCAGTTCCAGTTCAACTGGGTGAAAAGCTAGGTTTAAAATATAATTAAATAATAAAGTTAAGAGTGCTGAGTATTTTAGCACTCTTTTATTTTTGTATCTTTGCCTCTCAAAATATTCGATATGATGAATAACAAGAAAATTGCTGTAGACTTCGACGGAACCATCGTTGACGATGCATATCCTTCCATCGGCAAACCGAAGATTTTTGCTTTTGAAACACTGAAAAGACTTCAGGCCGAAGGGTACAGATTAATTTTATGGACATACAGGCATGGGAAAACCCTGGATGAAGCAGTAGAATTCTGCAGAAAGAACGGGATCGAATTTTATGCTGTTAATTCAAGCTTTGAAGGTGAGGTCTTTGATGCTGCAACGCAATCGAGAAAGCTGGATGCAGACTGGTTCATTGATGACCGGAATTTAGGAGGTTTTCCGGGATGGGGTGAAATCTATAACATCATTCAGGAAAGAATAGAGTTTAGGGTAGAGGGAAAAGAAGTTCTTGCCTATTCCAAACTAAAAAAAGAAAAGAAAAAAGGATTATTCTGGTAAAAGATAGTCTGATAATGTATCAGTGTAAGAATGATCCATTTTTTAATTCATTATTATTACACTGCTAGATTTATAAATTGTTACATTATTTATGATTCAGTTAAAGACAATAGACGAATTGCGTCTGATGAAGCAGAGTGCTCAGCTGGTTTCCAGGACATTGGGAATGCTGGCGAAAGAAATAAAGCCGGGGATTACCACTTTGTATTTGGATAAACTGGCACACGATTTCATCAAAGATCACGGTGCCGAACCTGCATTTTTGGGATACGGAGGTTTTCCGTATTCGCTTTGCATCTCTCCTAACGAACAGGTAGTACACGGTTTTCCGAATAAAGAAGAAATCAGAGAAGGGGATGTACTTTCTGTTGATTGTGGAGCTGTTTTAAACGGTTTTGTAGGAGACCATGCCTATACGTTCGAGATCGGCGAAATAAAACCTGAAACCAAAAAACTGCTGAAAGTTGCCAAAGAATCCTTGTATAAAGGAATTGAGCAGTGTGTAAGAGGAAAAAGAATCGGTGATATTTCATATGCTATTCAGTCGCATTGCGAAAAAGAAGGATATGGGGTTGTAAAAGAACTGGTAGGCCACGGTGTGGGCAGACAGATGCACGAAGACCCACAGGTTCCGAACTACGGAAGACAGGGAAGTGGAAAGGTCATCAAGGACGGTCTTACAATCGCCATTGAGCCCATGATCAACCTAGGAACTGAAAAAGTGAAGTTCCACAATGATGGTTGGACGGTAACTACGCTTGATAACCAGCCTTCAGCACACTTCGAGCATGATGTGGCGGTAATCAACGGGAAACCGGTCCTGCTTTCAACGTTTCAGTATATTTATGATGCCTTGGGCATCGTAAGCGACGAAGAAAAAGCTTTCCAACTGGATTTTTAATGAAAAAAGTCACTAAACTTTTACTGAATAAAATTCCCCGTCCGCTGCTGATCAAAATGAGCATCTGGGCGAGGCCTATGATTTACCAGTTTTTTAAAGGTGATAAATTTATCGATCCGATCGACGGGAAATCATACCGGAAGTTTCTTCCTTACGGATACGGGACACAAAGGGAAAATGCACTATCTCCGGGAACATTAAGCCTCGAAAGACACCGTCAGATGTGGCTGTATCTCCAGAATGAAACCGAGTTTTTTATTAAGAATTATAAGGTTTTACACATTGCCCCGGAACAGGAATTTTTGAGAAAATTCAAAAGAATGAGGAACCTGGATTATATCTCTGCCGATCTGTATTCCCCGATTGTCGATGTAAAAGCGGATATTCTGAACCTGCCTTTCGCTGATGAAAGTTTTGATATTGTATTCTGTAACCATGTGCTGGAACATATTGAAGACGATGCCAAAGCCATGGGGGAGCTGTACAGGGTCCTGAGACCGGGAGGCTGGGGAATCGTACAGGTTCCGATGAAAAATGCACTGGAAGAAACGTATGAAGATTTTACGATTAAAGACCCTAAAGAACGTCAGAAACATTTCGGTCAGTACGACCATGTACGCTGGTATGGGATGGACTATTTTGACCGTCTGAAAAAAGCGGGATTTGAAACGGATGTCAACTTCTATTCGCAGACCTTTTCCGAAGAAGAAATTAAGAAATACGGACTCAGGAAAAATGAGATCCTCCCGCTGATTTATAAAAAATAAAAAGATGCTTTCAGATGGAAGGCATCTTTTTATTTTAATATCTTAGAATATGCGTTAATAAAATTTGGGAGTGTTTATTCTTTAATGAATTTTTGTGCCGGGATATTTTCAGAATGGATCATATAGGTTCCCTTGCTCAAACGGCTGATGTCTATTTTCAGCTTGGTATCTTCACTGTAAGCTTCCAGTACTTTTCTTCCGGAAAGATCGTAAATTTTCACAGCAGAATTTTTAGGTACTCCTTCAAGATTCAACATATCTTTTACCGGGTTCGGATAAATGGAAAGCGGTTTTTTAAGAATGTTTTCCCGGGTTCCTAGAAAGCCTGAATTGTTGTAAAAAATCTGATCCCCGGTAGAGGAACGGGTAATGATAAGTGTTTTCAGGGTGCCGGAAGTTACGATTTGATAATTGAAAACAGCGCCCGTACCGGAATTGAAATAAAAATCACAATTCTGCTGATCATAGGCCTGAGCCGCTACTGCATTGGTACCGTTATAAATGGCAAGGGTACATCCGCCCCCCTGGCGCGTAAAACTGTTTGATGTAGGAGAAAAAGTAATGATGGAACCGGCTGAGTTGTAATACCTGGACTGGAAATCGTATGCCGTTCCTGAGTTGTTAAATACAGAAGTTCCTATGTTCACCTGCATTGGCGGAGTGGCCGTTGTCTGACCGTTAATTACCATTTTGGAAATGTACCAACTGTTGCTGAACAGTTCCGGACTCTGAGCCGACACGATGCTGCCGGAAAATAAAAAGAATAATAACTTTTTCACGGGTTTTTAATTTTTTCACAAATATATGATTTTAAATATACAAAAAGCCATTTCCAACAGGTGAAAATGGCTTTGCTGTAAAGCATGTAACAAGATTAAATTAATAAGTAATTACGGTAGGTATCCGTTTTTATTCAGTGTGGAGAAACGGCTTTCAGCCCGATCACCGAACCGATCAGTGTAATAATGAAGAATATTCTCCAAAAAGTTACCGGGTCTTTGAAGAAGAAAACTCCCATCAGTGCCGTTCCTACCGCGCCGATTCCCGTCCATACGGCATAGGCTGTTCCGATCGGCAGAGTCTGTGTAGCCTTAATCAGGAGCAGCATACTCACCGTCAGAGAAATCAGAAATCCGGCAAACCACAAATACATGGCAGTTCCGTTGGTTTCTTTTACCTTTCCTAGGCATGACGCAAAAGCGACTTCAAATAAACCTGCAATAACCAGGATGATCCAATTCATTTTTACTGGTATTTCTCGGCAAAGTTCAGAATTTAAAAAAGATTAAAATTTTACAATTGTTAAAAAAGACATAGATCAGCGTAAAAACCTTTTACTTTCTAATACTCTCATACTCTCATACTATACTCTTATACTCTAATATTCTCATACTCTTATACCCGATATTCCAAAACTCATCATCCCTTCATCTCCGCCCGGATCCTGCTCAGGCTCACCTGTGTAATTCCGAGATAAGAAGCAATATGTCCCAGCTGGACCCGCTTTAAAAGGTCGGGCTTATGAAGCATAAGATCTTTATAGCGTTCCAGAGCTGTTCTGAACTGTCTGGAAATAATCAGTTCCTCGGTTTTTACCAGTTCCCGTTCGGCAAACTTCCGGCCCCAGTTGGCAATATGGATATCTTTATTGAATAATGTCCTGAGACTCCCTGTTTTCAGTTTATAGAGTTCGCAGTGTTCCAGCAATTCTATATTCTCGTAGCCCGGATTATTCTCTACATAACTTTTCATGGAAACCACCGGTTCCCCTTCACTTCCGAACCAGAAGGTAATATCCTTGTCTTCGGTAGATGCGTAGGCGCGGACAATCCCCTTTTTTATAAAATAAATGTACGGAATAACTTTTTCGGCCTCCATGAGGCAGAAATTCTTTGGTAAAGAAACTTCCTCGATTGATTCCTTTAAGCTCATTTTTGATGAATCGGGAAGAGGGTAGATGCGGTCAAGAATTTCGTCGATGATCATATTTTATTTGTCAATAATTCAAAAATATAGTTTTCAGGCATTTTGTAAAGTATTATCAGAATCAATATTCAATTTATTTTAAAGAATATTAAAATATTTAAGCATAAACGTTTAACCAAAATATCTCCTAATTGTGTGTTGTCAGTTCATATTAAATTAACAATAAATTAAAACGCTATTATCATATTTATGTAAATGTCTGATAATTAACAATATGTATAATATTATCGTCTTAATTAAAAAATGTGCGAAAATACAATAATTTTTATACCAGCCAAAAAAACAGGGCTATTGTTTTGTATGTTTTTTATGAAATATTTTTGTCCCTGAAAATAACTGTATGAAAAGAGCTTCCATTAAAGACATAGCCAGAATTGCCGGTGTTTCCGTGGCAACCGTATCCTATGTCCTGAACAAAAAAGAAGGAAGCCGGATCAGCGATGCTACAAAAGATAAAATTCTGGAAGTCGCAAAATCCATCAATTATACCCCCAATAAAATTGCCAAAAGCTTAAAGATGAGCAAAAGTAAGCTCATCGGTCTTATTGTGGCAGATATTTCCAATGATTTTTATTCCAATATTGCCCGTAACATCGAAGATGAAGCCATGAAGTTAGGCTATACCCTTCTGATCGGAAGCTGTGATGAAAATCCTGAAAAATTCAGGAAGCTGACAGAGCTGTTTTCCGAGCATCAGGTAGACGGGATGATTGTTGCCCCGGTAGTCGATTCGGATGAAGCCATCAATAAACTGATTGCCGAAGAATATCCGCTGGTTACCATTGACCGTTATCTTAAAAACATCAGTCTTCCGGGAGTGATGATCAACAATGCTGAAATATCTGCGCATGTTTGTGACCAGCTTACAGAAAAGAAATTCGATGAAATTATTTACGTAGGCTACGATACCGAACTTCCGCATCTGCTTGACCGCCAGGAAGGCTTTGAAATAAGAGTTAAAAATTCCGGAATTCCGACGAAGAAAGTACTGATCGGCATTCAGAATATTACGGCAGAAGTAAATGAAAAGCTTAAGAAGAATCTTAATCTTAAAAAAAGAACAGCCATCTACTTTTCCAGCAACAAGCTGGGCATTGCCGGACTGCGTTACCTGAATGATCACCATATCCGTGTTCCGGTAGAAGTATCGGTCATTGCATTTGACGAAACGGAGGCTTATCATCTTTTTCCGACCGATATCAGTTTCGTACAGCAGCCATTGATCGATATGGCGAAGGAATCCGTAAAGCTTTTAGACCAGCAGATTAATCATTACACTCCCAATGGGGAAAGGATAACGCTCCAGGCAAAATATATGGAACGAAATTCTGTAGAATAAAAAATTTAAATATTTAATTAAACGTTTAACCTTATGATAAATAATAAAGAATCGTATGTCGTGTGTTTCGGGGAAGTGCTTTGGGATATCTTTCCCGAAGGTTCAAGAGCCGGAGGAGCACCGTTCAATGCAGCGTACAACATCCATAAGATGGGTACCGATGTAAAGATGCTGAGCCGGATCGGGAACGACGAGCTGGGACATAAACTGGAAGATCAGATCAAAAGCTGGGGCATTACCACGAAGTACATCCAGATCGATGATGAGAAACCAACCAGTACCGTACTGGCGAAGATCGACCAGCATAATGAAGCCACGTATGAGATTATCAACGATGTCGCTTGGGATTACATCGAACTGCTCCCCGAACACAAAGAATTGGTTTCCAATGCGGATGCATTTGTATTCGGAAGCCTTTCTGCAAGAAACGAAAAAACGAAAGAAACCCTTTTTCAATTGCTGGAATATGCAAAGCTTAAAATTTTTGACGTTAATTTCAGGCCGCCCTTTATCGATGTTGAATTGATTAAAACCCTTTTACACAAAGCCGATATCGTTAAAATGAATAAGGCGGAAATGCGTGAGATCATGGCTTATTTCGGCGAAGAATACAGAAGCGAAGACGAAAGCGCGGCATTTATTCAGGAACATTTCAATATTCAGGAAATCGTCCTTACCAAAGGAAGCAAGGGAGCGCGGTATTTTGTCGGAAACCATAATTACGGATTTTCGGCGGTGCCCATTACCATTGCGGATACCGTAGGAAGCGGGGATGCTTTTCTTTCAGGATTTATTTCAAAAAGGATCAAAGGGGAAAGCCCGGAAGAAATCATGAATCAGGCTATAACCTTAGGAGCATTCATCACTTCCAGACACGGAGCATGCCCGGATTACGACTACGCCGAATTCGATCGGTTCAGAGTCCTGCACACAGTTTAAAAATGGCGTAGTTTCCGCGTAAGACATACATTTTAATTTTCAGGTTTCTATTCTTCCTGCATCCGTATAGAAGCAGGGGTATATCAGTCTGTATCTTACCGGAACTGCATGATCAGTATTCAATTTATAATTTAATTTCTAAAAACATACTTATGAAATCGGCAAAATTTACCGAGAAGAAGTACCTTGTCGTACTGGCTTTTGTAACTTCCCTGTTTTTTTTCTGGGCCATTGCCCTTACGATGGGCGATGTCCTGAATAAGCATTTCCAGAACGTCCTGCATATCTCAAAATCAAAATCCGGACTGGTTCAGCTTTCCATATTCGGGGCGTATGCGCTGATGGGAATCCCTGCAGGGCTTTTTATGAAAAAATTCGGGTATAAAATGGGTGTTATATTAGGCCTTACCCTGTTTGCAGGAGGATGTTTCCTCTTCGTTCCGGCGGCCAATAGGGCTTCCTTTGATTTTTTCAGAGTAGCACTTTTCATTCTTGCCTTAGGAATGGCCACCCTGGAAACCGTAGCACACCCTTTCGTAGCTTCACTTGGCGATGAAAGAACAAGCGACCAGAGAGTAAACTTTGCGCAGTCTTTCAATGGATTGGGAGCGATTGTAGGACCTTTATTAGGCGGTTTTTTTATCTTTAGCGGAACCGGTAGCGACCAATCCCTGGATTCTGTGAAAACGCTGTATACATGGATCGGAATTGTAGTGCTTGTACTGGTTGTTATTTTTGCTTTTATCAAAGTTCCGGACCTGAAAGATCCGCACGCTGAAGAAACGGAAATCCTTGAGCATGCTACCGGAGAAGACCATTATCATGACCGGGTAAATGCAGGAGCTCCACTCTGGAAGCAGAGACATTTTATATTTGCCGTGATCGCACAGTTTTTCAACATTGCGGCGCAAGGCGGTACCTGGGCATTTTTCATCAATTACGGGGTAGAAAAAATGCATCTTCAGGAAACACAGGCTTCTTACTATTTTTCCCTGAGCATGGCGATGATGATGATCGGAAGATTTATCGGGACATTCCTGATGAGATACATCGCTCCGAACAAGGTTCTTGCTATTTTCACGGCCTGTAATATTGTGCTTTGCCTGATTATTTCACAAAGTTTCGGATGGGTTTCGTTTATCAGCCTGATTCTGCTTAATTTATTTCTCAGTGTGATGTATCCTACGATTTTTAGTTTAGGGTTAAAAAAACTGGGCGGAAAGGTGCAGCAGGCTTCTTCTTTTCTTGTAATGGCGATGTTCGGAGGTGCATTTTTCACACCGATCATGGGTAAAATTGCAGAAACGGATGTTGCCCACGCTTACCTGTTGCCGATCATCTGCTACGTAATCATCATTCTGTTTGCGGTAAAGTTTTACAAGCCGAAAACCTTAAAGTGAAATTTCAATGATGAAAAATAACTTACTAAAAATCGGTCTGTTATTGTTGTTAACATTCAGTAGAACGGTATACGGGCAGATCATAATTACCAACCAGAAATTTTCCTTTGGGACCACGGGCCGGATCGGAGCCGGATATTCCCCGAATGCAGACGGCCGTACGGGCAGACAGCTGAATCTTAACAACCAGGGATCGCTGGGCGGAAGAATGGATCAGGGAGATTATGTGGATTTTCTGCCGGCTTTTCATTTCACTCCGGTGGTGGGCGACAGTGCTAGAAAAACAAAGATTGATATGCAGGCGAGGCTAAGCTTTTATTCGGGTGGTACTTTTCTGGGAAACGTTGATACCAAATCGAACCAGGGGATGATTGTTGCTTTGCCGGAAGCATTTGTGGAAGCACGGAACATTATGGGCAGCGACTGGGATGTTTGGGCCGGATCACGCTGGCTCCGTTTCGACGATGTGCATATTGCCGATTACTTTTATTTTGATGACCATTCAGCAACCGGCTGGGGCGTAAGGCATAAGAACACGAGGTTTTCCATGTTTTTTCCGGCAGCCATCGATACGGCGGCAAGCAATTCCACTCCGTATTCTTATACCAATGTCATCAGCGGAGGCAAGAGTCTTATTTACAGGCAGCGGGAAGTATTCGTACTGGAACAGATCATCCCATTTAAAAACAATGACCATAAGGTAAAATTGCTGGCGGAATTTCATACCGTAGATAAATCCGGAAAAAATTCCGTAGAGCAGTATCCGGCCGATTACGGCTGGGTATTGGGAGCTAAGCTAAGTTCTACCCTGAAAACAAGATTGCCGGGTTCTTTTAACCAGATATCGGTCCGCTATGGAGCCGGGATTGCCAATGGCGGAGACAGCGGAAATACCCAGACCTGGAGAACCTATGGCGCTCCCGACGAGGTAAAAGGAACCTATAACGGAGCTTACTCTTTAACAGCGGTTGAACATATTTTACTGAATCTTTCCGACCGATGGTCTTTAAACGGATATGCCGTTTTTACGAAAAGCAAAGGCGGTGCATCCAGCGATGATAAAGCCATGGACTATTACAAAAGGGAAATTTTCAACCGGAAATCAGAATTTAATACAGGCGTAAGAGCCACTTACTATTTCAACAACTGGTTCCACATCCTTACTGAATTGCATTATGCCCAAAGAAGAGACGGAAATCAGGATCCGGCATCAATGGTAAAATTCGTACTGGCTCCTACTATAGTTCCGACAGCGGAAAGGAGTGTTTGGGCAAGGCCGCACATCCGGTTCATCGCCGAGGTTTCAAGATACAATGATCAGGCGATGAACAGCCTTTATTCGCCGTTCTTGCAGCAGTCCGGAGCAAAAAGGTTAGGAACCTATCTGGGCGTAAGAGCGGAATGGTGGGTGTTTTAAAAACCTGTTTAAATCTGGCGTTTATTTTTAACATCAAGTAATTAAGATACATTTATCGTTAAAAATCAAATTTTTGCAGGCTCACTTTTATTCATTGAAATTAAATCTGCAGAAAAAGTTTATTTTAAAAGTGAAGAATGAACCAAGTTTATTTTCATTAAAAAATGAAGGAGCGTTCCTGAACGAAAATTTGGACAGGGGTCTAAAAAAAATTAACATAAATATTTACATATGAATATAAAATTTGGAGCATCTCTGCTTTCATGGATGACTCCGGTGTGGAATCCCGAAGCCGGAAAATATGCCATCGAAAAAACTGCAAAAACAGGATTCGATCTTATTGAGATTCTGCTGCCGCCCTCCATGGAATTCAATGCCAAAGAAGTGAAGCAGCAGCTTAAAAATAATCAGCTCGATGTGGTTTGCTCGCTGAACCTTCCCAAAGAGGCCCACATTGCATTTTATCCGGAAACGGCTGAAAGTCTGATCAAGCAGGCTGTTGATCAAGCTTCCGAGCTGGAAACTGACTTTTTAGGCGGTGTCCTGCACGGAGGAATTGGTGTTTTTTCAGGGAACCCTTTAACGGAACATGAAGCGGAAATCATCACGCAGGTCTGGAGCTGTATCGCAGATTATGCTAAAGAAAAGGGCGTGAATATCGGAATAGAACCGATTAACCGTTACGAAACCTATGTCTGCAACACAGCACAGAATGTTTTGGATCTGATTGCAAAAACAGGAAAAGAAAACCTGTTCCTTCATCTGGATACTTTCCACATGAATATTGAGGAAAATAATTTTTATGATCCGATTATTCTGGCCGGAAAAAAACTTAAACACATTCACATGACAGAATCCCACCGCGGCATGCTAGGAGAGGGCACCGTAAACTGGGATCAGTTGTTCGCCGCCTTAAAGGAGATTGATTTTGAAGGAAACCTGGTGCTGGAGAACTTTTCGTCTTCCGTTCCCGGAATGCAGCAGATGGTTTCCCTTTGGCAGCAATCGCCACACGATGCTGACGCGCTTGCTGCAGGAAGCCTGCAGTTTATGAAGAGCCGTTGTTCTTAATTAAACAGAATTCCAGATGATGCAGAGCTTTTTCCAATTTTGGAAAAGGCTTTTTGTTTTAAATCTTTATGATTAGCCGAAAGACCGGTTTAGTTTTATTAACTTTGCACTTCTTAATATTATTTTATGCACAAAGCAGGATTTGTAAATATAGTCGGAAAACCGAATGCCGGGAAATCTACCTTGTTGAACCAACTGATGGGAGAGAAGCTGGCTATTGTTACCCAAAAGGCTCAGACCACCCGACACCGGATTTTTGGAATTTATAATGAGGAAGATTTACAGATCGTATTCTCTGATACGCCAGGCGTACTGGATCCTAAGTACGGGCTGCAGGAAAAAATGATGGACTTCGTGAAGGATTCCCTGCAGGATGCAGATGTTTTTTTATTCATTGTAGATGTTACTGATAAAGCTGAACCTTCAGAATTCCTGATCGATAAACTGAACAAGATTCCGGTACCTGTTTTATTATTATTAAATAAAGTCGACCAGACTAACCAGGAAGGCCTTGAAAAACTGGTGGAAACCTGGCATGAAAGAATTCCGAAGGCGGAAATCCTTCCTATTTCTGCCCTGAACGCTTTCAATACCGATATCATTCTTCCGAAGATCAAATCTTTACTGCCGGAAAATCCGCCGTATTACGATAAAGACCAATACACCGACAAGCCGGAGCGGTTCTTTGTGAATGAAGCCATCCGTGAGAAAATTCTATTGAACTACGAAAAAGAAATTCCGTATTCGGTGGAAGTGGTGACAGAGCAGTTCAAGGAGAAAGAAGGGATTATTTTCATCGATTCCATTATTTATGTGGAAAGAGATACCCAGAAAGGGATCATTATCGGCCATAAAGGGGAAGCGATCAAAAAGGTAGGAACCGAGTCGAGGCTGGATCTTGAAAAGTTCTTCAACAAGAAAATTCACCTGAATCTTTTCGTAAAAGTAAAAAAAGACTGGAGGAAAAACGACAGGGACCTGAAAAATTTCGGATACCGGTAGACTAAAAAGAGTCTAAAAGCCGTTCTATTAAAAGATTTTATTATCTTTAATCTAAATCCTTTTGTAATGAACTATATTAGCTCAACAAATTCTGATTCGGTGGTAAAAGATATTGCTTTATTGGTGGTAAGGGTATTTATCGGTTTTGCAATGCTTTCCCACGGATTTCCCAAGCTGCAGATGCTGATCGACGGAAAAAGCGACTTCTTCGATTTTCTGGGAATGGGGCCGCAGTTATCTTTGGGGCTTACGGTCTTTGCTGAATTTGTATGTTCCATCTTTCTGATTCTGGGACTTTTCTCAAGAATCGCTTTAGGGTTTCTTATGTTTACCATGATTATTGCCGGATTTGTATTCCATGCAGCGGATCCTTTTGCCAAACAGGAAATGAGCCTGATTTACCTTGCTGTTTATATGTTGCTGATGGTATTTGGTGTCGGAAAAGTCTCGGTAGATCATATGATCGAAAAAAGAAAAAGAGCCAACGACTGGTAATTCAATTTAAATATAAATTATAAAGAAAGAGTGGTAAATTTTACCGCTCTTTTTGTTGCATAAAAAACTTTTTTATCTGTTCTTTTTGCTAATTTACAATAGTTTAAAAGCAAAATATAAATATACATTGTTATCATTTGCTGAATGAAGTGCCTTTGCGAACGAAGAATCTATGTTATTTTAAATAAAATTTTCTTTTGCGTCGATAGCGTTTAATATCTAATCTTAACGCTGATTAAAATCCAAAACCCACAACCTTTTGCCATCGGAATAAAATTTATTAAATTCGTGGAAATCGAAATTATTATGAAGATAAAACTAACCATATGCCTTCTCGCATTCCTTAATTTTTACGATGCACAAGAAAGTATTACCTACCAGAAACCGTCTGCGGAGATTTTGAAATTAGCAGATTACGAAAGGCCTCCCGGCGTTTTAATGAACAGTAAAAAAGACTGGATCGTTTTCACCTATCGTCCGACGTATAAAACACTGGAAGATCTGAGCCAGCAGGAAATGAAACTGGGCGGATTAAGAATCAATCCGGTTACCAACATTTCGAGTACGGCAACGTATTCCAATAACCTGAAAGTAAGGAAGATCAATGATAAAACGGAAGTACAGGTTAAGAATTTACCGGCAAACCCTAAAATTACGTACACTTCATTTTCTCCTGACGAAAAGAAGTTAGCCTTTACCAACACCACAAATAAAGGCGTAGAATTGTGGATCGTTGATCTGGAAACTGCTGCGGCAAAGAAAGTTACTTCGGATAATTTAAATGCCAATCTCGGAAGTCCATACCTTTGGTACAAAGATTCCCAGCATTTGCTCATTAAAACGCTGCCTCAGGACAGGGGAACTTTAATCGATGCCAGCAAAGACCTTCCGACTGGCCCGATTGTATCAACCGCCGATGGGAAAGTTTCGCAGAACAGGACGTATCAGGACCTGCTGAAAAATCCCCAGGATGAAAAGAATTTTGAAATCCTGACGGCTTCGGAAGTTTATAATGTCGATCTTAACGGAAACCTTAAAAAAGTGAAAGACCATGATTTGTATTCCGGATTAAGCTTTTCGCCGGACGGCAATTACCTGATGGCGACAACGATTAAAAAACCGTTCTCTTACATTGTCCCGCTGAGCAGGTTCCCGATGACTACGACGGTCTACGATATGAATGGAAATGCGGTAAAAACAGTAAATGAGATTCCGCTGAATGAAGTCATGCCAAAAGGTTTCTCTTCGGTACGTACCGGAAAACGGGATATGGGGTGGAGAAGTGATATGCCCGCAACATTAGTGTATACGGAAGCACTGGACGGTGGCGACCAATCCAGACCGGCAGAGTACAGGGATGAAATATTTACCTGGGACGCTCCGTTTACGAATGCACCAAAATCTTTTTTCAAAACCAGACAGCGGTATGAAAATGTAAGCTGGACGAATGACCATTACGCTATTGTTTCGGAAGGGTGGTACGATACCCGGAATACAAAGGCATATCTGGTAGATCTTAACAACGGAGAATCCAGAGTGATCGAAGACCGGAATTATCAGGATATTTACAGCGATCCCGGAAATTTCAACACGATTAAAAACCAATACGGAAGATTGGTAGTAGACATGAAAGGCGGGAAGTCTTATCTTATCGGCGCGGGATTTACAAAAGACGGTCAGCATCCGTTTCTTGATGAAGTAGATATGAAAACCCTTAAGAAAAAGAGGTTGTATACTTCCAATCTTAAAAATGCCAAGGAAGAGATCATTGATATCCTGAATCCTTCGAAAGGAGAAGTATTAACGATTCAGCAGTCTTCCAGCCAGTATCCGAATTATTTTAAAAAGAATATAAAATCAAATAAGGAAGAAGCTGTAACTAATTTTGCCAATCCGTTTGAAAGCATTAAAGATGTTTATAAAGAAGTGATTACTTACAAAAGAAACGACGGTGTAACTTTAACGGGAACGCTTTACCTTCCTGCTAACTACGACCGTAAGGCTAAGAAGGAGAAGCTGCCTTTGCTGATCTGGGCATATCCGACCGAATATAAAGATAAAAATACGGCCGGACAGAACAACCAGAACCCGAATGATTTTACTTTCCCTTCGTACGGCTCTTTCGTATACTGGACAACAAAAGGATATGCAGTGCTTGATGATGCCGCATTCCCTATTATCGGTGAAGGAAAAACCGAACCGAACGACACCTTTATCCCGCAACTGGTAGCCAATGCGGAAGCAGCCATTAATGCGGTGGATCAACTGGGTTATATTGACCGCAAAAAAGTGGCAGTAGGAGGACATTCTTACGGTGCTTTTATGACGGCTAATCTGTTGACGCACTCCAAGCTGTTTGCCTGCGGAATTGCCCGGAGCGGTGCCTATAACCGGACGCTGACCCCATTCGGTTTCCAGAGCGAGCAGAGAAATTACTGGGATGTACCGGAAATTTACAACACCATGTCGCCATTCATGAATGCTGATAAAATGAAAACGCCTTTGCTGCTGATTCACGGCGATGCAGATAACAACCCCGGAACTTTCACCCTGCAAACCGAAAGGTACTTCCAGGCATTGAAAAACCTGGGTGCTCCTGTAAAGATGGTTTTGCTTCCTAAAGAAGCTCACGGATATGCCGCCAAAGAAAACATCCTGCATCTGCTTTGGGAGCAGGATCAGTTCCTGGAAAAATGTCTGAAGAAATAAATAATGAAACCCGCTCTTTTGAGTGGGTTTTTGTTTATTATGGTAAACGGACTGAACCTTTTGTTATTCCGGCAAGAATCTATACAAGAATCAATGATTGCGCGAGAATAGCTTATTTAAAATGAAACAGAGTAGGACTAAAACCTAAAAGGTCTCAAAAACAGATCACAAATAATTTAAAATTTCGTTGATATTTTTAAATTCCAGAAAGTTTTCATGCTCAATCTGAAAATCATGCTGTTCGTGGGTCCATGTAACATGATACGGAATATGGGCGGCAGAACCACCGATTTCCAGTACCGGTAAGATGTCCGATTTGATGGAGTTTCCCAGCATGAGAAACTGTTCCGGTTTACAATCAAGGTGTTTCAATAACTTCCGGTAGTCACTTTCCTTTTTATCGCTCATGATTTCGATATGATGAAAATAATCCTGCAGTCCGGATTTTTTTAATTTCCGTTCCTGATCCAGCAGATCGCCTTTTGTTGCCACCACCAGGCGGTATATGCCTTTAAGGCTTTCTAAAGTTTCCGCTACTCCGTCAAGAAGTTCGACCGGTTTCATCAACAGTTCATGCCCGATTTCAATGGTTTTGCTGATAAGTTCCATAGAAGCGGTTGAATTTGAAATATGGCAGACCGTTTCTACCATGCAAAGCATAAATCCTTTGATCCCGTATCCATACAGAGGAAGGTTCTGCATTTCCGTCTTAAAAAGTTCCTGGGCAACGGAGTGTTGTGGAAGGTAGTCTTCCAGCAATCCACAGAATTTGTTTTCCGCTTCCTGAAAATACGGCTCGTTGATCCAAAGGGTATCGTCGGCGTCAAATGCTATTGTTGTTATCGAATTATTCATATTGTATTTACTTAAGTTTTTGTATTTTTCCCCGGTAAAATTCAGTATAAATAATAAACCAGAAAAGGACATTTGTCCCAACCGAGATATGTTACGTACCAATCAGATATTTTTAGATTATTTGGAGCAGCTGTATACCCGGCAGGATCATAAAGGCAATATTGTATTGAAATCATTTGAAAAAGGAGATAAGATACTGACCCAGAATGAGATTTCCACAAAGATCATGTTGATTAAAACCGGTATTACCAAATGCTATTTCGTGGAAGAAAATGATAAGGAATATATTGTTGAATTTCTCGGAAAAGGCGAGATCATCGGTGAAATTGAAGTCATTAAAAATGTGCCGTGCCTTTGCAGCATCGAGGCCATTACGGAAGTTATCGTTTATTCCATGTCGATCCCGTACTTTCAGTCGCTTATTAAAAATGATCTGGCGCTGAATAATTTACTGCTCGATGTTTTCGCCGAAAGGATCGTCAATACCTCAAGCCGGGCTTCCTATCAGCAGCTTCATACTACAGAACATACGCTGTCCCAGCTTCTGGAAGTGAAGTCCAGGGAAATGGAAATCTCTAAAGAAGATATGGCAGCTTATCTCGGTATTACGGTAAGGAGCCTGAACCGGGCACTGAAAGAACTGCAGGAAAACAATTCAGAAGAATAGTAGGGTTATAGGCAGCAGAAAAATCTTCTCGTATCTTTGCAGAAATATGCTGACATCAATGGAAGAACTGAAATTCAGGAATGCAACGCCGGAAGATTTACCGAAGATCGTAGAGATTTACAATTCCACCATTCCCTCAAGAATGGTCACTGCCGATACGGAAGATATTACCGTAGAAAGCAGGGTCCGGTGGTTTCATGAACATACGCCTGACCGAAGGCCGCTGTGGATGATCGAAGATCAGCAGGGTGCCGTATTGGGATGGGTGAGCTTTTCGTCGTTTTACGGAAGGCCCGCTTATAACGGAACCGTAGAGCTGAGCATTTACATGGCTGAAAATTCCCGCGGAAAGGGCTACGGAAAAAAAGTCCTGCAATATTGTATTGATAATGCGCCGAAGTTTGACGTAAAAACATTATTGGGATTTATCTTTCTGCATAATGAACCCAGCCTGAAGCTGTTCCGCCATTTCGGTTTCGAAGACTGGGGTGTCTTTCCGGATGTCGCCGTGCTGGATGGGGTGGAGAGGACTTTGGTGATTTTGGGGAAAAGAATTGATTAAGAATTAATGATATTATTGAATAGTAAAATTATAAATATCTAAAAATTTATATTGAGTTTTCATTTTTCTTATAATTCCAGTTATTTGAATATTTTTCTTACCCTTATGCGCATCGACTGCTTGCTGATATTGTATTCTACTTAATTTCGCTTTAACCTTTATCGGTTTTTCATCTAATAAAGAATTAAACGAAATCTCATTTGAATTACTTTCAGGATCGTTAGATTTTAAGTTTGTAATTCTTCCTGTTATTGTTACATGATTTTCCTCATTTAGAGATTCATCAATATTTTGAATTAGATTACTAAGTTTAATAAGTTTTTCATTGTAAATATTTTCAGTTGATATTTTAACGGATTCGTAAATGTTGCTAAAGTTGAACTCTATATTCCTACTTTCAGTTTTTTCATATATTTTTTCTATATCTTTTAATATATTAAGATTTATTCGATGTTGATTTTCTTCTAAATATGTTTCATTAAATTCTTGATCTGAATCAAATACAGATCTTTTTACATATGATAGTATAGAAATTAGTTTAGAATTTATATCATAAGCACGAATTTCATCTTGAAATAATTCTTGTTCCTTTATTATTTTATCTGATGGTAGCTCTATTCTTGCTATAAAGCTTCCTACTTCGGTTTGTAGAAATTTACAATAATTTAAATATCTAAATGCTTCTGCGGGCTTATTTTTTGTAAGTATATTCGGAGTGATTGCAAACGTTGCAGCATCAATTAACAAGTCCTTTATACCATCAATTAATTCTTCAAATCTATTAAATCCTATTTTTCCATCATTTGTTAAATCATCATATATTCTTATTGAAAAAACAGCATTATCTTCTTCAATAATCACTTCAATTTCATCAACAGAGATGTCATAAATTTCAGATAAAATACTTATAGTTTTAATTAAGAAATTATTGTAATCTACAGTAGATGATTTTTTAGGAATAGGTAATAAATATTGCTCTTCAAATCCTAAAAATTCTGGAGCAGCATAGTAATAGAATTTTTCTGATTCACTTACAAATATCCAATCTCTATTAGATATATAATTTATTATTTTCGTATTTGTAATCATCTATAATGTTCTTGAAAACGATTAGGAAAAAAGTCTAAATCAATTTTATTAGCGATCGGAATTTCAATTCTTATTGTTGTTTGATTATTAGTTTCTTCCATATCAATATTTGGATAAAAATAATAAACTCTTTGATTCATAATTAAATTAAAATCTCCAATTTGTGCCCACATAGTATTATTATCAGGTAATATTGCTAATATCAATATTAATGGAGCATTGCCATAATTGAATCTAAAAATTAAGTCATTATATGTTTTAGCTTCTAAATCATATTTTAAAGTATTCTCTTCGAATATTATTCGATGTTCTTGTGTGGCTTTTAATTGTAAATCTATGTATTCTCCAGACTGTATATATCTTTTCTTTCCGTTTCTACTTAGTATTTTATCATATGTCACTGAAAAATCAACACCACCTGTATCATCTGGCTTTTGTAATTTATAACCTTTATAATTAGCTATTACTGATATGAAAGCATCGGATAATTTTTCTTTAATTTGCTCTTCTGTCATTAGTTTTTATCACTTATAGTATTGTCAAATATACATATAGAATCAATAAAAAAACAAGTTATATAAAAATAAAACGATCCGAAAGGACCGCTTTTCTATTATAAGTTTTGCTTAATTCTCTTTGCAGACAGATTCAGAAAACGTTTGACCAGCATCACTGCAGAAACCGTTAGTCCAAGCCCTAAGGCAATCCACATTCCAAAAGCACCCATTTTCAGGGTGAAACAAAGTAAATAACCCAATGGAATGGTAATGATCCAATACGCGATAAAGGTGTAGATGGACGGGATCTTTACATCCTGCAATCCTCTCAGCATTCCCAGAGCCGTAACCTGGATACCATCTGATAATTGGAACAAAGCGGCAATGATCATTAATTTGGCAGCGAGTTCGATCACTTCAATTTCCTCTTTTTTGGTAAAGAAAGTTGGCAGGATATTTCTACCCAAAATAAAAATAACCCCACAGATGCACATAAAGATAAAGGAAATTTTAAGATTGTTGATACCCACTTTCCGTAATTCCACAAAATTTCCTTCACCTACTTTTCTTCCGATCATAACGGTAGAAGCAACGCTGAAGCCGATGCATAAATTAAAAGTAAAAGAAGCCATGCTCAGGGCGATTTGGTGAGAAGCAATATCGTGTGCCGAGATCAGTCCGCAGATGAAAGCGGCCCCGGCAAAAGCCGTTACTTCAAAGAACATCTGCAATGCCGTCGGAAATCCCAGCCGGATCATTTTCTCAAACATAGTTTTGCTGAAAACCTCTATTTTTAATGAAAAGTCCATAATGTACTGCCGGGTCTTTTTTTCATGCAGCAGAACAAAATAAAGAAATACCACCATAAATATACGGGCAATAAGGCTCGCCAGCGCAGAACCCTGTACACCCATAGGAGGAAGTCCGAAAAGTCCTTTGATAAAGACATAATTCAATACGATGTTAATGACATTGGCAATGATTGTTGCCTTCGTTACCCCGATGGTGTAAGAAAGCCCTTCAGAAACTTCCCTCAGGGTCTGGAAAGCCATAAACGGGACAATGCTGATCGCCATGATCGTTAGGAAATCCACGGTATCCGGAATGATCTTTTCCGGCTGTCCCGATTTATACAAAAGCGGCATTCCCAACAGCAAAATCCCCATCAGTAAAATTCCTACAGTCATATTAATAACAAACCCATGGCTGAATACCGAATTGATGGTTTTATGGTCATGCTGGGAGTGTGCCTGTGAAACGAGTGGCGGAATGGCAAAAGAGAAGCCCAGTGCCAGGACAAACATAGAGAAAAATACTGCGTTCCCTAATGAAACGGAAGCCAAGGCATCCGCTCCTAATAAATTCCCTACAATAATGTTGTCAAAAAGATTTACCGAAACCTGTCCGACCTGCGTCATCATAACGGGCAGTGCCAGGGTAAGGCATTCTTTGGTATAGTTTTTATCTAAAAATTTCATAATCGTTTAATTCATAATATAGCTTATTCAAAAAAAATTGCAGTATCAAACGGTACTGCAATTTCTTCATTTATTTTAAGTAATAATTACATTATTTTCTTACAAAGCTTGCAACGTCCTCGGCCGAAACCGTATTTCCTCCTAAAATAATCAATCGTTCCACAACGTTTCTTAATTCTCTAATGTTTCCGGTCCATGACAGGGCCTTCAGCGCATCAATTGCTTTATCATCAAATTTTTTCACTGCAGTACCGTGCTCATCGGCAATCATTCCGGAGAAATGCTCAACCAGCAATCTGATGTCTTCCTTTCTTTCATCCAATGAAGGTACATAAATTTCGATTACGGAAAGTCTGTGATAAAGGTCTTCCCTGAATCTTCCGGCTTCTATTTCCTTTTGCATATTTTTGTTGGTTGCCGCAAGAACCCTTACGTCAACCTTTATTTCCTTATCGCTTCCCACGGGAGAAACTTTGCTTTCCTGAAGTGCTCTCAAAACTTTTGCCTGGGCAATCAAGCTCATATCTCCGATCTCATCAAGAAAAATCGTACCGCCGTTGGCCTGCTCGAATTTTCCCTGCTTGTCCTTAATAGCGCCTGTAAAAGAACCTTTTACGTGTCCGAACAGTTCCGACTCGATCAGCTCTGAAGGGATGGCAGCACAGTTTACTTCTACCATCGGGCCTCTTGCGCGGTCGCTTTGGTTGTGGATCGCATGGGCAACCAGCTCTTTCCCGGCACCGTTCGGTCCGGTGATCAAAACCCTTGCATCGGACACCGCCACTTTCTCGATCATCTCCTGGATTTTCTTTAAACCTGCGGATTCACCGATCATCTGGTACTTTTTATTTACCTTTTTCTTCAGCGTTTTATTTTCTGTCTGAAGATTTTTGTTTTCTTTCTTCAGCGTTTCTTTGGCTAAAGCATTTTTCACACTGGTAATCAGTCGGTTGATGTCAATCGGTTTGGATATGAAATCATAAGCGCCCTCTCTTAGGCAGGAAACTGCAGAATCAATGTCTGCGTGTCCTGAAATCATGATAAAAGTGGATTCCGGTTTTAACGCTAAACTCTGTTTCAAAAGTTCGGTTCCGGAAAGCTTGGGCATTTTGATGTCGGAAATGATCAGTGCGAAATCTTCTTTTTCGATTTGCTTATAACCTTCAAGTCCGTCTTCGGCAATTACAAATTCATATTCGGTAAGTTCGTCAGAAAGGATACTTTGGAGTACTCCCGAGATGGCTTTTTCGTCTTCTACAATAAGGATTTTTTGCATAGTTGCAAATTTAGATTTTTTAGATTGAATTATTAGCAAAAACCGTACCTAATATACTATCTGGAATAATCCCTTCTCCCGAAAATAGCCGAGCCTACACGAATGGAATTGGCACCGCATGCAATGGCAATCGGGAAATCGTCACTCATGCCCATGGATAGGGTTTCCAGCTTCTTCAGCTGATTAAATTCATCAAAAAGCTTTTTCAGGACTAGAAACTCCTTTTTTATCTGATCCTGGTCTTCGGTGAACGTTGCCATTCCCATTAATCCGGTAATATTGATGTTCTGATATTCTCCATTCAGATATTGTTCAAACAGATCTCTGGCTTCGCTGATTTCGAGTCCGGATTTACTTTCTTCCTCAGCTATTTTCACCTGAAGCAGAATATTGATCGTACGGTTGTTTTTCCGTGCTTCCTTATCAATTTCACGGATCAGCTTTTCAGAATCCACACTCTGGATGGTATCGATAAATCCGGCAATGTATTTAACCTTGTTCGTCTGAAGATGCCCGATGAGGTGCCATTGGATGTCTTTCGGAAGAAGTGGGTACTTCTCCGTTACTTCCTGAACTTTATTTTCCCCGAAAACCTTTTGTCCCAGGTCATAAACTTCCTGAATAGCGGAAACCGGGTGGGTCTTTGAAACGGCTACCAGCTGGACATCTGAAGGAAGCTGGCTTTTAATACGGTTATAATTTTCCTGAATGCTCATACCTGCAAATTTCGGGTTTTTAAATTGATATTCAAATGTTATTGTTGATTTTCACAAATAATCAGATAAATAAAGTGATAGGGATTTTAGCTAATGAAAGTTTGTTCGTATTCGACTTATTTTGAAATGATTATTGAATATATGTTTAAATAAAATCTTTTTTAGAGTGACAAACGGTTTCATTTGATAATAATACTATTGTTCATAATTTTGACAAAGGAACTTCCAGCACCCAGCTTCCTTCTTCAGACCTATCACATCTCCAGTTCCACAACCCGCCCTACCAGTTTCCGGTTGAAATATTCCGGTACCATTCGCATGAGGAAATTCCGTAGAGCCGTTGCTTTTTCCCATTGGGAGAATTGCCCGATTCTCCAGCTGGTATCCACCACATAATCGACTTTTTTTCTTCTGATTTTCTGAAAATCTTCAAAAATCCGGTTGAAATCATCCGAACGCTCCAGCAGTTTTCCAATAATGTAGGCATCTTCAACCGACTGGCAGGCCCCTTGTCCCAAATTCGGGGTTGTGGCATGGGCAGCATCACCGATAAGACATAAGTTGTCCGCGTACCATTTCGGGATAGGAGACAAGTCGGTAAGGGTATTCATGATGATATTTTCCGGCAGGGTGGCGTTAATCATATCAATCATCATCGGATGAAAGCCGTGAAAATTTTCGGCAATGCTCTGGTAGCGCTTATGCAATCCTTTATTGATAACGGCATACCAGTATATTTTTTGGCCCGTCATCTTTACAAAGCCGAACCGTTTTCCCTTTCCCCACGCTTCTAAGGCTTCCTGATAATATTTTTCGGGCAGATCGAATTCAACAAGTCCGCGCCAGCAGATCTGTCCGGTATCCCGGATTTTACCGGTCTGCAATATCTGGGTCCTGATTTTTGAATGGATCCCGTCGGCGCCGAAAACGATCCGGCTTTCGATTTCATTGCCGTTTTCAAAACGGAGCCGGTAATTTTCTTCTTTCTTGATCTCTGTCAGAGCATGTTGCAGGTTAATCCTTTCAAAACCGATGTTTTCTGCCAGGATTCTTTGCAGATCTGCCCGGTGGATGGCGACGTTGCAGGAATTGTATTTCTGTTCAAGCGCAAGGACGTTTGTAGTGGAAATGTTTTTAAGTTGCTGATCGGTCACGGAAACACTATGGATTTTATTGCCGGCTCTTTCAATTTGCTCTTTTAATCCCAAAGTATCAAAGATCTGCATGGCGTTGATGGCCATCATAATTCCTGATCCTGCCGGTTTTATTTCCTGGGCGGATTCGTAGAGATTAAAATCCAGGTTATGTCGTTTCAGGATATTCGCAAGGGTTAAACCTCCGATTCCGGCACCGATGATTGAGATGGGGTTCATTATTTTATGTTTTTCAGCTCGTTCAGCAATTGGTCCTGTTTCCCGATAAAATGCTCCAGATTATCGGTTTTCAGAGGATGGGCATTCTGGTATTTTTCGATTTCGGGAAGGGTCTTGCGGATTTTAAATACAATGTACACATTATTTATTGTCTCCGTATTTTTGGAAATCCGGGAAATCAGAGCTTTCATGTTTTTTACTTTTATATCATATTTGTCAGCACTTAATTTAAGCTGATTTTTAATCTGATGTTTTAGAAGTGAATCCGTAATGCTGTTACTCTGATTCTTGGCATCACGGTAATAAGCCTCCGATTTAATGAAAATATTTTCGTACTCACGAATAACTTTCGATTCCTCTTCATGGATTTTTAGAATTTTTTCGTCAAGAGCAGATAATTTTTTATCATTTTTAATTAATTCAGAATAAATTTTATCGATCATATTGTCATCGTACCGGCTGCTCTCAAATGAACCTTTCAAAGATGAATCTGTATTATCAACCGCATTTTCAATCAAAGGTTTATTTTCAGGCCTGTTTTCATTGCAGGAAAATAACAGGATAAGTAGAGTGGTGGTAAGTAATGTTTTTTTCATGGTATGTATCTATGGTTTATTCTTGTTTTGAGGAATCAGAAGATCAGCAGGATTTATCGTGTAAAACAATGTAGGATAAGTAAAATCCAAAGATCGGTTTTCATGACCGCGCAGCTGGAAAAACTCTTTTTCTTCTTCTTNTTTTGAGGAATCAGAAGATCAGCAGGATTTATCGTGTAAAACAATGTAGGATAAGTAAAATCCAAAGATCGGTTTTCATGACCGCGCAGCTGGAAAAACTCTTTTTCTTCTTCTTCGTCAGCTAAGGTTAATAATTCCCCGGTTGAAAAATAAGGTTGCTTATCTTTAAAGGTTATGAAAGTCTTAGAAGTTCTGAAGGTGATCCCAAGCCATCGGTTTTCGGTATAATCTTTAGAGTTCTGCTTTGAATCCAGGATAATTTTATGCTGGAACTTTTTGTTGGTTTCTGCTGAAAATATAACAGCAGAATGATGATCCAGTATAATTTCAGATTCCTCTCCTGTCATTTTGTTTTTGATGACCAGTTTTCTTATCTGATTTTCCTGTAGAACGTCGGGATTTTCATAACACGAAAACAGAGCAACAAAAGAATGGTCTTCCAGATCGAGCGCCTGGTCGGAGTGAAATCCCATTTTGGAATAGGAGAGATCGTATACTTCGATCAAAGCATTGTTAAAATTCTGCTCCGGCAATGCCGTATCTGTGGCTGAAATAATTTTGTTGATTTCTGCAATAACCGAACAATGAACATCCGAAAATAAATTCGCAGGAATACTGTATCGTGTCGTTGTCCTTACAACAGCTATAACTCCGTGATCTTCTTTTACAAGATGATTTCCAAGTCTGCCTTTTCCTATTTCTTCAAAGTCAGCGGAGTTCATCAGACTTTCAAATAAATTTTGCTTTGCCGGCAGTGTTATTTTATAAAAACCATAAGCATCCATTACAACAAAGGTTTTTTATAATCGCCCAGATTCATGCTGAAATGCGTTTTATTATATTCTACCATATTTTCCGTCATATTTTCCTCATAATATGAATTTCGCAGCTCTGCCTGCATTTCAGGTATCATTTTTTCCAGCTTAATATACTCACCGTTTTCTATAATGTAAGTCTGATTGTCTTTATAAACCGCTTCCAGATCAGAGCAGCGTACAACATATCCCATTCTTATCGGAATCTGGTCGACTCCCAGAATAGAAGGACGTATCTCATGCGTATACAGCCTGTTGGTAGATAACGGAATAATGAATACTGAATCCGGATATAAAGTCACGGTAAATTCTTTTGCCAGCGATTCGTCTTCAACGGTTTTCTTAAGTCTGAAATAAAGTCTTGTCAGTGCACTGGTCTGCTTATAGCAAACATCAAAACGGTCCGTTTCCGATGGCTTCAAATGCCTGAAATTGGAATCGTCATAAAAAGTACAGAACGCGATCAGCCCTTCTTGTGGCATATCTTTCGTTTTGTCGGAGTGGGCTTTTATCCTGGCCTTAGATTCCTTTTCAGTATCTGATGTTTTCTTTTTATTTTCATAGATCTGCACCAAAGCATGATTCAGATCGGTCTTATATTCGAAAGTTTCTTTTGCACATTGATTTAGCAAAGCGATAATTTTATGGTCTGTTTCCCTGAAATTATCGGTTGGGCCTGTCAGATTACTGGAACACCGGAGAAGATTAAAGTGTAGAGTTTCTTCACCAGATTTTTTAGTTACTTTACTCAGATAGATGCCTTTCCTTAAAGCTTTTGCTTCTTTATCAGATTCTGTAAGCTCCTGAAATTGATGTTCGGATTTTACTTTATCAAAAATATTCTCTTCCTGAAAAAGTTTCCGGAAATAAACGCCAGCATTGCTGATGATTACAGGGACCGTTCCGAGATTTAGAATTTCGTATTGATCTTCATGGATGTTTTCGTAATTTACTGACAACTCTTTAATAACATGCAGAAAATAAGTGCTTTCAGTAAGGTTATTTAAATCCCCGCAGATGTATATTTTTTTATCCTTAAAACCCGCACTGAAGTCATCAGCTACAGTTCCGCAGAAATTATCGATCAGATACTGAATTTCCTGATTGATTTCCTGACGGTTATTTAAAACAACCAGAATATTTTTATCTCTTGCTATTCTGTTTTCTTGTGGAGTATTGCTCATCTTTCTTATTGTGCGTTGAAGATAGCCTAAAATTTTAAATGTTTAAAATCAATGAACTTTAACTTCACTTTACTCTTATGAGACAGACAGAAATAAGTGCAGCCAATATTTAGTTTATTTCCCGCTCTTTAACGCAAAGTTTATTATTATTTATATATACTGAAAGGAATCAAAGAAGGATCAGCAAGCTGATCTGATTAAGCATACGCGTGATGCATTCGCTTAATCAGCGGCTTTGCCGCCTTACTTCGCTTCCTTATAAATATCCGGAATACTCATAAAACTTTGCGTTAATAATATGTATTTCTTAATATAAATATAAGCTGGAACATGCAATTATATTGATATATTTTTCAGATGATAAAGTGTTTATTGTTGAGTATTAAACAGAAGAGATAGTTCAGATAAACTATCTCTTTTACTTAAGGTATAATGTGAATAGCCAAAAATTCCTGCTTCCTTTTTCCAACATACATTCCGGTATGCATTAATTCATGCCCAGATTTTCTATTCATATTTAGAAAAATCAACTGCAAATATACATCGGTTCACTTGTCCTCCGTTTTGTGCGCCTGCATTGGGCTCGAATTCGGTAAGGCTCCACAGGTAATTATATTGGGATTCATGGTAAAGCGATTCCGCTCCGTAAGGCCACCGGAAGCGCACCGTATCATCGGCACCGTCGGTATAACGGGCCAATCTTGCATTGGATCCGTAAGAATTGCTCGGGGATCCGGTACAGGAAAGCCAGATCCGGTTTCCTTTTCTGAAGACGCCCTGTATTCCGTGGGCATGGTTTTCGGTAAAAAGGCTGTTTTTCGGTGCTACGGATACGATTCCGCTATTCTGAAGGATCCCGTTTGCATCGACGGGAAATCCGAAGACCTTAGGCACAATGGAAGAGCATCGGCGCTGCCGGAATAATATTGTCCGGTCCAGAACTGGGTTCCTTCATCATTAACCTGGATCGTGGAAAATGGATTGGCATTGTTGATTTTCTGATATCCCGTCTGAGGCAGAATATACCTGTAATTAAAAGCGAACAAATTCCCGTTGGAATCTTTACCGCATTTGTCATTGGTTGTGTCTCCGGTGCTTACTTCAATAATCTTATTCAGATCAAATACACGGACTCCCAAATTCGTGCTGCTGATATAAAGTTTACCCTTAAAATAAGCCATTCCACCGGCGTGTACGTTCAGGGGAGCGTACGAAGCATACTGTGAGTAGTCCGTTACGCTTGCCGGAATGTCAGGCTGAACCAGAAGAATATGACGATAGGTAAGATAAGTGCTCGAACTCGGACTGATGTCGATCAGGGTAATGCGCGACCCTTTGAATGCAGCTTCATCTTTAGCATACCAGCTGACCAAAAGATAACGAATGCCGTCTTTGCTTCTTCTTCCGGTGGAGTTAGGGCATTGTTCTGGCATCCGACGCCGGTCAGGGCACATAAAAGCATCAATCCAGGAAATTTTTTCTGAATCATAATTAATAATTTACAGTGTTTTGAATTGGATGCGAAGCTATCGGATTATTTGATGAACGGGATTTCGTTCGGGTTAATTATCTGTTAAGTTTACGTTGTCGAAAAAGGAACCAAAACAAACCGTTGTCAAATATGTTTCTTTAGATAATTTTCTAAATCAAAACCGGTATTTTTGAGATTAAGATATACTTTAATGCTGCCATTGGAATTTTTTATTTCAAGCCTTTCTTTTACTTTTTGCTTTAAGTCATAAGAATATTTATAGAAAATGCCCCGGAAGTTTTCCTGGCTTTTGGTAAGTTGGATAATCGATTTATTGGAAGAAATAATAAAGATTTCATCATCCAGAAAAATAACATCATCTTTTCGATAACTTATTTTTGCTCCCAATTTTGAATACGCTTCAATCTCAGTTTCCACGTCTCTGATGATATCGTATTTTCTATCTCTGATAAAATTGAAAAAACGTTTGTGCTTATTTTTATTTAAAAAGTAAATGAAAATATTTCCAAAAATAAAAATCAGGATAAATCCTCCGATAAAAAAGTAGAAACCTTCCATAAATAAAAATGTAACGGAAAAGAATCAAAGATATTTAACCTGTATAAAATACGCACCAAATTTTAGACATTTTTGATTTTTTTCTTGTGTGTTCTAAAATATACGAAAGCCAATAAAAATCTCTTTGTGCCTGATGTGTCGGAATAAATTACCATCATCCATGAAAATAAAAACGGAGCCTGAAAATCGAGCTCCGCGTATGTATATTTCGTTAAAAATTACTTCCCTAAATAAGATTTCAGAATCTTACTTCTGGTGTTGTGCTTCAATCTCTTGATCGCTTTTTCTTTGATCTGACGGACACGTTCTCTTGTAAGGTCGAAAGTTTCACCGATTTCTTCCAGCGTCATCGGATGTTTCCCGTTCAGTCCGAAATACAGTCTCACCAAATCCGCTTCTCTTGGCGTCAGCGTATTCAATGCTCTTTCAATCTCGATCTGAAGGGATTCCAGCATCAGGTCTTTATCCGGGCTTGGAGATTCTCCTGAACGCAATACGTCGTAAAGATTAGAATCTTCACCTTCTACCAAAGGTGCGTCCATGGACAGGTGTCTTCCGGAATTTTTCATTGATTCTTTGATATCTTCTTCGCTCATATCGAGAACTTCGGCCAATTCTTCCGGAGAAGGTGGTCTTTCGTTTTCCTGCTCAAGGTGCGCGTACGCTTTGTTGATCTTATTGATGGAACCGATTTTGTTCAATGGCAACCTTACAATTCTCGACTGTTCAGCCAAAGCCTGTAAAATCGACTGACGGATCCACCATACCGCGTAAGAGATAAATTTGAAACCTCTAGTCTCATCATACCTTTTTGCCGCCTTCATCAGTCCTAAATTCCCCTCATTGATCAAATCGGGTAAAGAAAGACCCTGATTTTGGTACTGCTTGGATACGGATACTACGAAACGGAGGTTGGCCTTAATTAATTTTTCCAGCGCTGCTCTGTCGCCTGCACGGATTCTCTGCGCCAAATCTACCTCTTCGTCCGCAGTGATCAGTTCCACTTTACCAATTTCCTGCAAATACTTGTCTAATGAAGCAGTTTCCCTGTTGGTTACCTGCTTAGTGATTTTTAATTGTCTCATCTATTTTATCCTCAAAAAGAGTTTCTATTATATTATACGTCACGAATATCAAAAAGGTTACAGTAGTTGCAGAAATTTTTTATTGAATTAAACCGATTTTGAAAAATTAGTCGTAAATTATGGCTCTTACGATACAGAACGAAGGTTTCAAGGCGGAAAGAGGCCGGCAGGAATTCTTTTTTCAGGAGCTTGATCCGGCTATTCGCTATTACTCCTCGCGCCGCCGCAGTCCAACCCCGCTGTGGGGTAGCCGCTTCTATCCGGGCTAGGGCAGTGGTCTTTTACTTACTTTAGCCGGCTAATTGGATATTTTTAAGATAGGAAAATTTAAAGTCAATTGTGAATTCGGCGTTGCGGGTGAATGGTAATTCTCGATGGAGTGTAGGGTAAATTGAGCATTCAACATTTACTTGCACGGCAATTTATCCTTCTAAAACCACCCCGTCAAAAATTCTTTCAGAATTTTCGCCACCCCTCCAAAGGAGGGGAATTTAATTCCCTTTGATTACCGGTAACAAACCGGTAATCAAAACTTTATCTATATTAAACAAGATCAGATTGACAGTTGCCATTCATCATTGCCTTCTATGAAAAAAGTGGAACCGAAGCCCTGCCTCATATAACTTAACAAATGAAAAATTGACCTTTCACTATTCACCACAAAAAAAGCGGAACCGAAGCTCCGCCTAATATCTTTTAACGAACAGTAAATTTACAATTCACCATTGAACTATTCACCTTAAAAAAGATCGTTCAGCCATTTCGCCAGTCTCAGACCGCCGTACAGCAGCTGTCTTTCCATCGTATCGTTGAATTTATACTGATAGTCGTATGCCAGTTTGGAATCATTCGGCGTCTGTGCATAGATTTTGTTGGCGATTTTATGGGAATCGTACAGCCAGTCTTCCAACGTTCCGGTCTGGATCTGTTTTACTTCGTCATTGGTTTTAATGTCCAGAAGATTGGCATATTCAGTATAGCTGTATTTCTGGGAGTCCACCAGCTTTCCGTCCCACACCGAATGCAGATTGGTCTTTTCCCCGAAATAGGTCACGTTGATCTTGTTTCCGCCCAGATCTTCCGCTCTTCCCACGTGCAGAGGCTGAGCCAGATCGCCCATAATATGGATCAGGAAGATCAATGCAATTTTCCGGTCTTTTTCAGAAGTTTTCGGATCTTTGATCTGGCTGGACAGGGTCTTCACCTGAGTATATAAGCTCGGGCCGGCCTGTGCCTTCAGTTTTTCTTCAAACACTTTGAAATCCGTCTGCGGATCGATGTTTACATAATGCCATGCCGAAGCCTGTTTCCATGCACCAGTGGTATCGGATTTAATGAAATCCGGCCAGTTGGCCCAATACGCAAGACGTTCCCTCCCCATCATTTTTCTGATCTCTCTTCTTGCCTTTCCGGAAAGATGGTTTTCTGCAATCTCTGCAATAATCCGGTGCCCTGTAAGTCCCCACGCATAAGAATACAGCGAAGAGGACATAAGTGCAAGAACCAGAATTTTAGAATACATACTTTTCATTGTAAATAACATTTTCAGAAGGCAAAGATAAGGTTAATTTTAAGGCTGCCATCAACAGGAGGGAAATGAGCGGAAAAATTTAATCAAATATTAATTTAAGATAAAGGTAAAGGTAAAGGTAAGGGTTGCGCGAATTACTGATCTTTTATCTTCACCCTCAATCTTACCCTCAGCCTTATTTTTTCTTTTTCTTCTTTTAATCACAATTATTTAGTATTTTTAAGAGATAATTCATTGGAAATTATTTTTTCAATAATTTGAGATATATTATTTTTACAAGCCAAAATCACAGGAAGTACCATGTATGAGAATAATATTGTAGAGATGCATTACAATAAGCTGCAAACCGACTTCAGGGCGGAGGCGGTGGCAGTAAACCTTTTAAAATACCACAGGGCGGTAAGCAATATCTTTATCGACCGTATCGGGATCAATGATCGTGCTTATTTAAAGGATATCAAAAGCATTACAAGCGATTACCTGGGTTTTGATGAAGAGGTTTTCACCATAGAAACCTACCGGGAGGGTATTTACGATTACCTGCCGGAAGGGCTTTTTCATCCGCCTTCACTGGGTGCATCCCGTAAAAATGTCGATACGGTGGTACGGGAGATCCGCCGGCAGAAAAAAGTAGAGGAGGACGCCCGGAAATTTTTCAAACCTTTTGAGCTGGAAATCTTTTTTACGGAAATCAGTGCGTTGCTGAAAGAATTTGATTTCGATATTTCCAGCGATACCGGTGCGTTGCTGGATACCGTGAGCGAATTATGGCCGCTCATCAATAAGCTTGATATAAAAAATGCCTATATCTTTATCTACATCCTGCCTTTTTTTCACCAGATCCGGGGCGATAAAAGCTGGTTTGAAAGATGCATGACCGCTTTCCTGCAGATTCCCGTAAAAGTTACCTTCACACCGAATGTGGTCGACAGGATCGAGGAGGAAGACAATTCCATGCTGCTGGGAAACTCAAGGCTTGGTGTAACCTATATTCCGAGCGGAAGACATATGGACGGACAGCGGAACTGGGTGGTGAATATCGGGCCGATTCCCTATCAGGAAATGAAGAAATATATTGACGGAAGCCCCTTCCGGGAAGTGCTGAAAACCATGTATGATTATTTCCTTCCGGTAAGCGTTGAAATAGAAGAAGCATTCATTACCGAGAAGAAAAAATATTCTTTTGCCCTGGAAGATGATGAAAGAAATACAAACCGGCTCGGATACTCTACTTTCCTGTGAAAATTTTAACTATATTTACATTCACCAAGAAAAAATATTAATTCGAAAAGACAGATGGAAGTTTCGTCAGTAAAAGGAATCTTTTTAAGGTATATCATGATGCCTTTGTTTGCAGTGATCATGATGGCTGTTTTAGGAGCCATCAGAAGAAATAGACCTGCTATAAAAATTAAAACCATTATTATTTATTTTCTGCTGTGCAGTCTGTGCCTGGCTGTACCGGGGATCTTCGGCTTCACAGGAAATCTTTTTAACCCGTACTGGTATCTCATTGCGCAGATCGTTTACCTTATTTTGGGAATCGTTCATGTCAATTTATCAGACCGGTATTTCAAAAAGCATTTTACGTCTACCACAAAGAGTTTTTTGTTTGAATCCATCCTTACTTTAACCTGCATCGGTTTCGGAGGCTATCTTTTTTACCTGATCTTCAACTGGATGAGCAGAGGAACAGGATATCCGATCATGGCGGCGACCAGCATCTTCATTTTCATGGTTCCACTGGTATTCCATTACTGCTACGTACAGCTGATCAGCATTCCTGTGGATATCTATAAAACATGGAGGTATTCACCGGAGCAGAAGCTCCCGGATTTTGAAGGGGCGGATTTCGACCGGCTGATGGTTCTTAATGTGGAATTAAGCAAAAACCTCGAGGAAGCCAACCGCTTCAGGATAAAAGCCAAAACCCTTCCGACCGGCATTACTTTCGGCGATTGGTTCTACCGGGTTGTGGACGATTACAACCATAAAAATCCGAATTCGGTGATCCACCTTACAGATGAAACTAAAGAAGCCTATTATTGGATCTTCTATACCAAAAAGTCTTTTTTCAGTTTCAGGAAATATATCGATTTCGATCAGGACATTACGGAGAACAGCATTTCTGAAAACGATGTGGTCATCTGTAAAAGAGTGATCCAGCATGAAGAGGAAGGATTCAGAAAACCACAATCACATACCGTTTAAAAAATATTGAATATGATACAGCCTATTAAGCATTTTGCCATCAATTGGGTTGACGGGATGAAAGTTTCCCAGAGACATCTTAATGACCAGGATAATTTTTTAATTGATACCATAAGAGATTCCAATTCATTAGGGATCACAACATATAATTACGGACTTCTGCCGATTTCAAACGAATTTACAGACCGTACGATTTTCGATGTCCACAATACGGCCACCAACGATGTGCAGCTGGTAATTAAACGGTGCAGCGCCGTAACCATGGCAGGCTACAGGATCGAACTGAACGACAGGAGAGTGAGTGTAAAATCATTGGCGAAATCCATGAATGAGGAACAGGCCGACGGTGAATATTTTATCCTGATCTCCGTTAATCCTTTCGACAAAGTGCCATTTGGCGATATCGATCCGGAAGAAATCCCGCCGCGCCACCCGAATACACAGTCTAACCATCACCTCGAATTGCTGCCGGTAACTTCACTGAACAGCAATTATTCGGGAGGGAATTATCTGATTATCGGAAAGGTAGATCTGAAAGGGAATATTGCGCAGGTAGATTCCAATTTTATCCCCCCGTGTACCTCTATTCAAAGCCATCCTGCGTTGCTGGATTATTATAATATCTTTGCAAAATCCGTCGGTAATTTACAGCAGTACGCTTTCAAAATCATTCAGAAAGCTTCGCATAAAAACCAGAATACGGCCTTGGCGCAGAACGTTAAGTTTTTGTGTAATACGATGATTGATACTTTCGGCGATATGTATTTTCAGTTCAGGAATATTACACCGTATCAGCCGCCGGTGTTTTTAATCGAATCCTTTGCAAAACTGGCACTCCGCCTGTACAATGCCACACAGGTGCTGGTTCCTGCCGAACTGGAAGAGATGCTGAACTATAGCCTGGAATGGAGTGAAATTGCCCCTCACACGCTGTTGAACCAATTATCTATTGTTGCCGAAACGAATTACGACCATCATAATTGTGGCGAACCCTTTATCTACATCCAGCAGATGCTGAAAAGCTTGGAAACGATCTTTGCCAAATTAAGCGAACTTGATTATATCGGCCAACGAAAAGAAAATATTATTGTCAACGAACAGGAAGTTTCCAACAATAACAATCCGAAGAGAGGCTGGAGTGTTTTGGATTAATTCAGAAAATCGATATCCATATAAGTCCCGGAGTATACTGCCGGGATTTTTTGTTGGAAAGCACTAATGCGCAAAACATTTTGAATACTGTGCGTGGATAAGCTACTAGGATCTCATTTTTGATAAAATTATAAACCGCTTACTGACCAGAAATAATAAAATTTCATGGGTTAGTATTAGCGGTATGAAAAGTTTACAGCGTCAAATTCTTTTCGTTATATCTTACGTCTCCGTGCTTTCCAGTAAAAATATTTTAGCTTAAAATTACAAGGTCATTTCCGGAATAAATAAAAAATCCGTAACATTATATTTCAATACAATGACAATGGATATTAATAAAATAAGAAAGGATACCCGCGGCCTGGGAGACGGAAAAGTTTTTCTCAACAATGCGGGATCGTCTTTAATGCCGGATCTAGTCACCGATGCTATGATCGACTACTTGAAATCGGAAGAATATAGTGGAGGTTATCATATAGCGAATGTCAATGCTGATATTTTGGAAGAATTTTATGATGAAACCGCAAAGCTGATTAATGCCAAGGCTGGTAATATCGCCTTTGCCACAAGCGCTACCGAAGCATATGCCAAGGCTTTGTCGAGTATTGTTTTTAAAGAAGGGGATGTCATCATTACGACGGCAGACGATTATATTTCCAATCAGATCACCTTTATTTCCCTGCATAAAAAACTAGGAGTGAAGGTGATGAGAATGAGAAATTTACCGGATCGTGAACTGGATCTGGAAGACTTGGAGCATCTGATCAAGATATATCACCCTAAACTCCTTGCCGTAACCCATATTCCTACCAATTCCGGGCTGATCCAGAATGTGGAAGCGGTAGGAAAGATCTGTAAGAAACATGATATTTTATACTTGGTGGATGCCTGCCAGTCGGTCGGGCAGATGGTGGTTGATGTCGAGAAAATCGGCTGTGATTTCTTGACGGCTACCGGAAGAAAGTTTCTGCGCGGGCCCAGAGGGACAGGATTTCTGTATGTTTCAGACCGTATCCTGGAACAGGAATATGCACCCCTTCTGCTGGACATGAGAGGAGCAAACTGGACCGAATATGATGATTACAAATTGTTCACGACGGCAAAACGGTTCGAACACTGGGAAATTTCGTATGCATCCATGCTGGGTTTAAAACACGCCATCAGATATGCAAATGAGGTCGGAATGGAGCCGGTAGAAAAATATAACCGGAACTTATCGCAAAAACTACGGACTAATTTAAAGGAGAGCGGCTTTGATGTTTGGGACTTGGGCAACCGCCTGAGTAGTATCGTCACTTTTTCCGGGCCGGATGGCGATCTGGAGAATATTCAAAAAGTTTTGAAAGAGAACAATGTTTACTTTTCAGTAACCTACAAAAATTCTGCACTGATTGATTTCACCAATAAAAATATTAACGGGATCGTACGGCTGTCGCCCCATTACTTCAATACAATAGAGGAGATAGAGAGGGTATCCGAAATACTGGAACGCAGTTTAAAGTAAGTTGATTGAGAACAGATATGGATTTTACAGATGGTTGTTTTAGTATGCTGGAAGCCGGCTAATTAGTGAGTGCATACTTTTATTAACCACAGATCTGCACGGATTTTCACAGATGATTGCACGTATTTTATTAAACTGCACAAATGTAATGCTCAATATATTAAAATTTTAAACACTTTGTTTGTCTATCCCGTAGGGATCACAACATAGTATTAGCAATCTGTAAAGAAAATCTGCCGAAGATTTCACAAATGATCTTACGGCTCTAAATGCGTCAACGACCAAACCTTACTTCTTCACCAGTATTTTATCCGTGGCTTTACGGCTCAGGATCTCCTGTTTTCCGTCTACTTCAATGGTAAAAGATTTGTCGAAACTTTCGATCTTGAGGATGCCTATTTTTTTGTTCAGGAGTAAATTCCGTTCTGTTAAATAATTTAAAAAAGAATCATCAGAAAGCGTAACGGAGGCAAAAACAACGGTTTCTCCGGCGGTGCAGTTGCTCAACTTCTGTAAATCCTGTGCAATAATATTTCCGTCTTTATCGGGAATGGGTTCACCATGCGGGTCAAATTTCGGATAGTTTAGGATTTCATCCATTTTATCAAAGAAAACAGCCGAGTGCACATGCTCCAGCTGTTCAGCGATCTCATGAACGTTTTCCCAGCCGAAGTTCATTTTTTTAACGAGGAACATTTCTGTAAGACGGTGCTTCCTGACGACCAGCGCAGCTTCGCGGCGGCCTTTATCCGTTACCCTCAGGGGCTTATAGGTTTCGTAGATCACCCAGTTTTTCTCGGCGAATTTCTTCATCATGTTGTTAACGCTCGGCATTTTTACATTTAAAAATTTGCTCAGCTCGTTAATCGTAACCTTTCCTTCATGATCCACCAGGTGAAACAGAGCTTTCAGATAATTTTCTTCTGTTAATGTTGTTCTCAAAATGTTAGATGATATTCACGACAAATCTAACAAAATATTGGGAATAAATGAGGCTTTTCCGATGAACTTTTTTTAATTTTACCTTATGAAATTTTCATTCAAAAACGATTATTCGGAAGGTTGCCATCCTGATATTTTACAGGCACTTTTAGAACACAATCTCAATCAGCAGGCGGGCTACGGCGAAGATGAATATTCAAAAAAAGCAAAAGACCTGATCAGGGAGAAGATGAGAAATCCGGATGCCGATATTTACTTTGTCTCGGGAGGAACGCAGGCCAATCTCATTGTTATTTCTTCAGTTTTAAGACCTTATCAATGTGCAGTTTCAGCATCTACAGGACACATTCTGAATAATGAAACCGGAGCGATAGAAGCCACTGGCCACAAAATTTTGAGCATTGAAAAAGAAGATGGAAAATTAACTCCGGAAGATATTATCCAGGTATTGGAAAGCCACCGGAACATCCCGCACCAGGTAATGCCGAAGCTGGTCTATATTTCCAATTCCACCGAATTGGGTACGGTTTATACACTGAAAGAGCTGGAAGATCTCTCTACATTCTGTAAAGAGAATAATCTCTACCTATTCATGGATGGAGCCAGGCTGGGGCATGGGCTGACGTCGGAAATCAGTGACCTCACATTGGAAAAAGTAGCGGAATTAACGGATATTTTCTATTTGGGAGGAACCAAAAACGGGGCATTGATCGGGGAAGCCATCGTTATCAATAATAAGGAACTGCAGCAGGATTTTGCATTCAATATCAAGCAGAAAGGTGCTTTGCTGGCGAAGGGTAGACTTTTAGGCATCCAGTTTATGGAGCTCATGAAAAATGATCTGTATTTTGATCTGGCAGGACACGCGAACCGGCAGGCTATGAAGATGAAAAATGCGATGCAGGAAAGGGGAGTGCAGTTTTTATCAGATACCTACACCAACCAGATTTTCCCGATACTAAGTCATGAACTGATTGAGAAATTAGCACAAAAATTTGATTTTTATGTCTGGAAAAAGATGAATGACCGGTTTTCAGTGGTCCGGCTTATCACTTCCTGGAATACGGGAGACGAACCGGTGAATGAGTTTATCGAAATCATCAACACTGAACTATAGAACAAATGCAACCATTTCCGGTTGCATTTTTATTAACGATGTTGAGATTATTATTTCAGTGCATTGGCGACCTTATTGCAGTCCGCTGTTTTCAGGATTCTGCCGCCGGAATATTTTATCTTTTTTTCGTTGGCATATTTGGTTCCGGTTTCCGCATCTCTTTCGCCGATTCCTTCGCTCAGTCCGTCTTTGGTCTGGATAAAATAAATGTCGTTTTTATTGTCATTTTTGCCTTCTGCTGCAAAAGTATACGTCAGTTTCAGGGTATCTCCGGATTTAAAACCGCTTAGTTCTCCTTTATTGCTGTCTTTTTCGCTGTTTTTAGTGGCCATTTTTCCGGTAACGGTGCCGAGATTGTCGTCGATACTTACAAAAACGGTGTCTTTTCCGGTAATGCCCATATAGCAGAAAGATTTCGGGCCTAATGTATCGGTAACTTTCTCTGTCGCTGTGGTAGTATCGGTAGAAACCGGATCAGCCACAGGAGTTTCAGGTTTTTTGTTGCAGTTCATCAGCAACATGGATAAAGCACTTAACGCAATTAATTTTTTCATATCCTTATAATTTAATCAATTTCGATCATGCTAAAATACCAATTGTATTCTTATATGGATAGAAAATTGTTTTAAATAAACCCTAAATTTTGAATTTCAATCATTCATACCTTTTCCAGCGAGGATTTCGGGAATGTATTTTTCAATCCTTGATTCTCGTGTTTTGGATTGTTTGGCTGAAGCAAAATACAGCAGGTAAGCTCTTTGCCGGCCTGGAGTGAGGGCTTCAAAAGCAGATTTCAGTTTGAAATCCGTATCCAGTTTCCGACGGAATTCTTCAGGTATTTCAAAGGCTTTCGTAGGTTTCATTTCCACTTTGGAGCCGGATTCTTCCAATTCAACAGCCTGGAATATATAATCACGGATAACATTTTCCAAATCAATGATCTGCTGCACATCAGTAAAACGGATCTGTCTGGCAGACTGTACATTTTCCGTCTGCTGAACCAGGATATTCGTAGGATCCTTCAGTAAAGCACCTTTAAAAAAGAGTAGGGCACAATAGTTTTTGAAGCCATGGATTAAAAAGATATTCTTACCTTCATACGTGTAGCAGGGGCAGCCCCATTTTACGTCTTCTTGAAGTTCGGTACTTAGTGCGATGGTTCTCAGTTTTTCAAAATCGGACTGCCATTTTCCGGTTTTGTTAAAGAAAAAATCTGCTTTAGGATTGGTGTTATTCATTGATTATCTGTTATTTACATGATTTAATGATCTGAAAAAGTGTATTATGTAATTCTTTGAAAGTACGCCAAGTCAATGGCTTGCACAAAATTTTGGAATTGAAAATTAAGATTATGTATTGCGAGTTCAATTTAAATTGATTTTAATCACCAAAACTTATTTAAAAATCATGGTTTCTAAATTTAACTGAATCAGCCGAAGTCAAATTTATTAAAAAACTTTGTGATTCTCATTTAGTCCATCCTGATTAGCTTCAATTATTAAGCATTAAAATATTTTATGACTTAAATTTATAAAATTCAGGCAGAAGAACAAGTCTGAATTTCAGGACTTTTACAGCGACTTAATATGAGTCAGATAGCTACGGTTCTTACTGGATTTCAACGTCTTAGAATCGCATTTAAATAAGTCAGTTAAAATATATGGAAAATAATAATTTTTAGCTGGTTAACCCCCTGTTTCCATGTTTTTATAAAAGTCCTATAATTTATATTATGTTAAATTGAATATATTTTCAGAATCAGATTCACGAATCCCTGAGCTTTTACTGATCCGCTGAATTCCTTGTAGCGGCTGGCTTTTTCCGGTTTTAAAGTTGGTGTCTCCCTAAAACATTCGTACTTTTGTCTTCCTAACTTTTTTACATGTCAGTTTTTTCAGAAAATATCCGACTCTTGCGTGGCACTCTCGGGAAAACCCAGCGCGAATTGTCTCAACAGATACAGATTACCTCTTCCCGGTACAGTTCTTACGAAAACGGTAAATCCAAGCCTCCTGTGGATGTGCTGATCCGGATTTCAAGAATATTTAATGTGAGCGTCGATCTTCTGCTTTCGGTGGATTTAAAAAAACATTCCCTGAAAGATATGCTGAAACTTCCGGATAACCGGATCGTCCTGCCGGTTGTTGTAGATCAGCAAGGAAATGAAAGCATTGAAATAGTTCCCCAGAAAGCTACCATGGGTTATCTCCGGGGTTACAGCGATCCTGATTATATTGAAAGCCTGCAAACGATTTCGCTGCCGTTCCTGAAAAACGGAAAATTCAGAGCTTTCCCGGCTGATGGCGATTCGATGCCGCCTTTTAAGGACGGTTCGTTCATTATTGGAAAATATATGGAAGGCCTTAACGATCTGAAATCCGGAAATACGTATGTTTTTATTACGCTGAACGACGGGATTACCTATAAACGACTGAGATCTAAGAATAAAGCTTCGCTTACCGTAGCTTCTGACAATACGTTTTATGAACCGTACGACATTCCTTTAAACGAAATCGTTGAAGTCTGGCAATATGCGACCGGAATTTTCCCGGAAGATTTTTAAGAGAAATCCTATTTAACATAATATAAAGCCACAAATTCTCTGCTGAATTTGTGGCTTTATATCCTATCTTTCTGCAATGCTATCATCTGATAGGATGTTATACTACTCTACTTCCCCATTTTTAAACTTTCAATAAAATTTGAAAGACCTACGTAAAGCCCATCATTTTAACGGAAATGAACGGAAAGCTGAATTGATTAAATACAAACAACTTTTCAATTCTATTTGAAAAGTTGTTCCTAAAGAAAGACAGACTGTACGAGTATTAGTCTTTATAATCGCTGATTCCTTTGAACTGATGATAGGAATCTTTGATGTGTTTCAAATGTTCGGAAACAATCGGCAAGCTTTTCTCGCTTAATTTTCCACTGTCGATGGCATTCTGGTAGGCATCAATCGCTGCTTTTTCACCGAAGATGACGTTTCCTATGGTAGACTCTTCCCTATTTCCCAGGGTAAAGGAATTTTTAATGTCGATCCAGGTTCTGTGCAGGGCGCCGGCTACCGAAGGGGTGTCTTCCGCTTCACCGCCATTTTCTGCGATAAGGTCGATAAGCTCATTCTTCATAACTTTGGTAAGGGAATTCATTTTGGCATATTCGGGTTTTACATCGGGATAATTTTCCCAGACTTTGCCTTCCACCTTTCCGAAACCTTCGATCCGGTCGTTTGTAATGTGCAACAGGTCATTTAAGACGGATATTTCTTCCTGATTTTTCATAATTAAATATTTTGTGATGTGCGGAAATGGTGCAAGAACCGTACCTTCACAACGGAAAACTGCTTTTTGTGGTACCGAAATACTGTGAAACCAAAACTTCTATAATGCAGTTTTCTTTTTTCAACTTTTTAATCGGGATCTATTTAATTTAACAGAAATATAACCAGAAATTAAGCGCTGACCGCCAAATCAGGAACAAGAATATTGTACATTTATTCATCTAAAAAAATAATTAAATTCATGACTATTTCACACGAAAATAATCCTCACCGGATTAAAGCGGTCTTTTTTGATATCGACGGAACCCTGATCAGTTTTAAAACCGGGAAAATTCCGGAATCAACACAGAATGCCTTAAAAAAGCTCCGCGAAAAAGGAATTAAAGTCATTGTAGCGACCGGTAGATCCGTTAATTCCCTACATCATATCAGCCACCTGGAATTCGATGGTTTTATTACCTTCAACGGAGCGTATTGTATCACCACGGACAAAAAGTTGATTTCAAGATATGCGATCGATCCGGCAGATATTGAAAGCCTGGTCCGTTATTCCGAAGGTTCACCGTTAAGCTATTCTTTAATGTATGAAAATAAGGTGGAAATAAATGATGCTACGCCCGAAGTGGTCGGGATGTATGCCCACGTCAATCTTCCGGTTCCTCCTGTTCACGATCAAGAAAATATTGATTTGCAGAATGTGCTGCAGGCCAATATTTTTCTGCGTCCGGAAGCCGAAGAAGAATTTATGCAGACCGTCATGCCCAACAGCATTTCTTCACGCTGGACTCCTCTTTTTGCGGATGTAAATGCGGGAGGAATTACCAAGCAGCTGGGCATCGAAAATTTCTGTAAACATTTCGGGATCGATACGGCCGATACCATGGCTTTCGGCGACGGAGGGAATGATATTTCAATGCTGAAATTTGTGAAAATAGGCGTTGCTATGGGAAATGCAAATGATGCAGTAAAAGAAATCGCCGATTTTGTGACGGGCGATGTGGATGATGACGGAATTGAAAAAGCACTGCTCAGGTTCGGGCTTTTATAATGTTTTTACTGATGAAAAATTTTAAGATTTTTTGGTTTTATGGTATATGTTTTAACGAATTTTTAAAAAAAAGGCACAGTATGTGTATAGCATAAATCAAATCACTTAAAATTTTTAGTTATGAGAAGTATATTATGGTTAGTTGCAGTTATCTGTATAGTCGTGTGGCTTTTAGGAATGTTGGGCATCGTACCTGGAATGGATACGGGATATTTAGTACACATCTTGCTTGTAATCGCCATCATTGTTGTGCTGTATAACCTTATTTCAGGCAGAAGGCCCCTGGATTAGATTAAGATAGAAATTGAATAAAAAAGCTGGAGACTCCGTTTCCAGCTTTTTTATTATGAATCATCTCATAATTTTCACACCAAAAGTTATGAAGGAATCTTTTCGGGCGATTCTCTAATACTACGTTTAGATTCCTACGGGATAGACAAGCAAGATGTTGAAACTCTTAAATATTGAGTATTACATGATGCAGTCTCATAAAATATGCGCAGATCTGTGGTTAATTAAAATATATACTCATCAGACTGACAATTTCCAGTATATCAAAGAAAATCTGTAAATCTGTGGGAGAAAATTACTTTTTACCAGCAGTTGCTCCAAGTTTTGCTTTTACTGCCGGAGTAATGTCTTCACCTCCATCCATATAAGCGATATTGCTTCCCTGCGAACTTGCTACGTCAAATACATAAGCCAGTCCTTTTTCTTTTGCTACTACGGAAATTGTAGAAGCTACCTTCTGCTGGATCGGAGTAAATAATTCAGTCTGTTTTTTGCTGATGTCCTGCGCAGCTTTCGTTCTTGCCGCTTCAATATCTTTTCCTAACGTCTGAAGCTCGGTCTGTGCAGCTGTTAATTCTTTAATTACTGTTTCCTTATTGGCTTCGCTGATGGTTTTTTCCTTATCCTGAGCAGCTTTAAGCTTCGTCTGATAAGTAGTGATCATCTTTTCGATATCTCCCTGTTTGGTTTTGGTGAAGGTATCCAAAGATGCTTCCGCCGTTTTGGCTTCCGGAAGGTTATTGAAAACATCGTCGGAATTTACATGTCCTATTTTCTGTTGTGCACTTACAAAATTGGAAGTCAGGAAAAGTCCTGCGGCTAAAGAAAACGTTGTGATTAACTTTTTCATCTTATTATTTTTTTATTTTTCGTTATAAAAGTCAGCAAATATAATAAATATAACTACATACTTAGTTGTAAAGGGAAAGATGTTTGCTTTTTTGTGTGAATTACTATAAGTCCACTATAAAGATGGCTGTGAATTTCAATAGAAGTATGCAAAGTTATTCCCAGCCAATCGAAAGAAATGTATGTATGCAGTGAAGATAAAAGGAAGCCCGGAATTTTCCGGGCTTCCAAGAAAGAATTAGTAAGTCTATTTATCTGAAAAAGAAAATTAGAAATTATATCGGATGCCAAGCTGTCCCTGGAATCTTGAAGCAAACTGATCGATCGTATAGGGCAATCCCGGTGTTTTGAAATTGTATACCGGATCTCCTGCAGAAGGCTGCCCTGCCGCAACGTTTCCTACTTTCGTTAAGCCTACACTTGCTGTTGAATTAAAGGTATTCGGTACGAAATAGACTTTCCCCCAGTCCTTGTTCAGCAAATTCGTCAGGTTGATGATGCTGAATGAAATCTGCAGGCTGTTTTTGGATTTCTCACTCAATCGGATTTCGTCCATGATCCTGAAGTCCGCCTGGATATTCCACGGAGTGAAATCGCCGTTTCTCTCGGTAAACTTCCCTCTTCTGCTGTTCAGGTAGTCGTTGCCGCTGATGAATTTTTCATAATCTGCAACCTGCTGTGCTGCCGTAACCAGGATATTTCCTGAAGCATCTTTTATCGGAGCGATATACTTGGCTGCTTCGGTAGCGTCTTTAAAGATATATGCCAGACCTGCCGCCTGCCCGCTGTTGGCAATCGTACTGTTTACAAATCCCCATGAGAAAGGGTTTCCGGATTGTGCATTGAAATACACATTTGCTGAAAGCCTGTTCGACTGGGAAAGCGGTACGGAATATCCCAGGTTCGCTACGATTCTGTTTTTGATGGCAAAATTGGAGGTCGAAAGCTTCGGATCATTCGGGGTTAACGATTGGTTCATCTGCCAGTTGCTTTCCATAGAGTTTCTGATTCCGTTCGTAATGTCTTTGGCATCACCATAGGTATAAGCTACGAAGAAATTCAATCCGAAATTATATGCTTTGGAAAGCTGGGCCGTCAGGTTGTAACGGTATCCTTCTTTCGTATTGGAAAGCATATAGGCGTTGGAGAAATTACTGTTGATGTTGGTCGTGTAAATCGGCATCTCGTGGTTCGTATCATAGCTGAAATACGTTACGTTATCCGTCTTGTTTACCTGCTGGAACTTCAGATCATACAATACTTTAGTATAAATTCCTTCCAGGGTAAATTTATATCCGGATAAGGTATAGTCGAAAGCCAGTGAGCTTCTCCATACACGCGGCATTTTGAAATTGTTATCGATTAAATCCACCTGTACTTTGGAGGAATTCTGCCATTTCGGAAAATTTCCGCTTACCAGAGGATCTCCGTTGGCTGCCAGCTGTGCAGCAGTTGGTGCATTATAGTCGTAGCTTCCGAATCCTACCCCGTCGTTATAATAAGCATATCCCAGCCATGCAAAAGGAATTCTTCCTACGAATATCCCCGATCCTCCTCTCATAATTAATGAGCGGTCCTGTGTCAGGTCTAGATTAAAGCCCAATCTTGGGGAAATGGTCGGCTTGTTAAGATAATTGTTGGTCAGCTGGCTCAGAGGAGTATAGGTGTACGTGCTTCCGTAATAAGGATCTGCAGGAGAACCTGTTACTTTCGGGCTTAATACCGGCTTGTTCGGAAGATCCGTATAATCTACCCTCACGCCTGGTGTCAGTCTCAGCCTGCCCCAGTTGATTTCGTCCTGAAAATAAGCTGACAGAAGATTTACCTTATACTGTGCGTAAGGATTGTCAAATAAATCCTGTCGGTCTGCTCCTGTTAAAGAATACGTCCCTCTTATCCTGGCCGGGTTTGAGTTGTAAAAGTCATTTAAACTCTTATATGAAATCCTTCCGTTAAGTGCATTTACAAAACCGTAATTGATGTTGTACAGCTCGTTATGGGTTCCCAATAAGAATGTGTGATGCCCTGTTTTATAGGTCAGGTTATCTGTAATCTCAAATGTTTTCTGCCTCATATTGAACACCGTAGCTTCCCTGTCGTTTCCGAGAAGAATGGTTCCGCCGTTGTAAGCGATTTCCACCTGCGGGAACATGGCATTTTGGGAAGTCGGATCCCTGTAATCGTGGATCGATGAATAACCCAGCACCAAATTGTTATTCAATCTGTCATTGAAACGGCTTTTAAGCTCGAGGGTTGTGGTAGAAGATGTATTTTTCTGAATGAAATCCATGCTGGAGAAACGGAAATTCGCACCGTCCCTTTCCAGGTTGGAGGCATGTGAGAATACCGTATTGTTTTTAATGGATAGAGTATGTTTATCATTAATTTTCCAGTCTAGTTTATTGAAAAGTTTGGAGCTCTCGGAGAAGTTGGTGTACTGGTCATAACTTCCGGCATTGAAACCGTATTTACTTCTCACGAAGTCTGAAATCTGCTGAGCTACGGTACCGCTTACCAGTGATCCCTGGTCGCCGGCGTTATAGAAAACAGGATCCGTTCTTTTCGTATATTCCATATTGGTGAACAGGAAAAGTTTATCTTTGATCACAGGGAGTCCTACTCTTCCGCCATAAATATAATCTCCGAAAGAATTCGGCATCCTGGAATTGTCACCTACCCTGTTTTTACCGGTAATTGAAGCGTTTCTTCCATAGAAATACATTGATCCTTCCACATTATTGCTTCCGCTTCGGGTAACGGCATTGATGCTTCCGCCCAGGAAATTCCCTAATTTTACATCATAAGGAGCGATATAGACCTGCACGTCCTGAATGGCATCCAGACTGATGGAATTGGAACGCGTGCTGCTTCCCGGCATTCCCGAAGTTCCGGTCTGTCCGCCTAAAGAAGGGCTGAATCCAATCGCGTCATTGTTAATAGAACCGTCAATGGTAACGTTATTATAACGGAAATTTGTTCCGTTGAAGGAGTTATTGGCACTTTGGGGAACGAGCTTCGTAACATCCTGAATTCCTCTGTTGATATTTGGCAATCCTGAAATCTGTGCCTGGCTGATTCCTACGCCGAATTTGGCGGCCGTTGTTCTCTTGGAAGTCAGCTTTACTTCATCAATCATTTTCTCTTTGCTGCCAAGCTCTACCACCGGAAGGTCGTTATTTCCAAGTGAAAGCTGTACATTATTGCTGGAATATACTACTTTTGCTCCATCGGTAACTTCAATGGTATAAGGCCCGCCAGGCTGCAGGTTATCTAAGCTGAACTGACCGTTTTTATTGGTCTTGGTTTCAAAACTGCTGTTGGTCGGAACGTGGGTGATTTTGATGGTCATTTCCGAAGTGGTTCCTTTTAACCTTCCGAAAATTTTAGAGCTGGTTTCCTGCGAAAACGCCAGGCTGAAAGATAATAATGCGACTGCACAAATTATTTTTTTCATTTTTTTTATACTTCAAAATTGTATGGCAAAATTATTCAGAAGTATATTTCTTCCCGTTAACATACGGATAACATTACATAACAAAATATTTAACTGTTTCTTAAAAAAAAATTAAAAAGCTTTATTTGGATATACGATTTATTTTACTTTTACTGTCGGAATTATTCAAAAATCCAGTAATGACAGGCCTTTCAGGATTTAAGTTTAATTTAAGCTTTTTTTAACTCTAAATTTAAATCTTTAAACACAAAAACCTCCCGGCCGGGAGGTTTAGAAAAATATGTTTTTCATGTTTAGTTAGGAACCTGTGCTTTTTCATAAATCAACCCTTCGGATTTAAGTTCTTTCCAGAAGTCTGAAGGGATATTTTCTTTCCAGGCCTTTACATTATCTTCCACCTGCTCCGGCTTGCTGGCTCCGGGGATAATTGATACAAATTCATCAGCTGCCAATACAAACTGAAGGGCTGCATGGGTAATGGTTGTCCCGTATCTTTTGGCAATTTCAGCGATCTTTTCCCGCTTTTCCTTCATTCCTTTAGGGATTACGTCCTTATAATTATACCGTGGCCTTCCGTTAATGAATCCTGAATTATACCCGGCTCCGGAAACCAGCTTTACCCCGGCTTTCTTCACGGCGGGTAACAGCCTGTCTACAGCTTCTTCATGTTCCAGAATGGAATACTGTGTGGCCGAAAGACAGATATCAGGATCAGCAGATTCAAGGCAGTCTAAAATCGGTTCTATTTTATTGACTCCCATTCCCCAGGCTTTGATTACGCCCTGATCACGCAGTTCCGATAAGACTTTAAAAGCTCCCGCCCTGGCCTGTTTCAGGAAATACGGATACCTGTCTCCAACCTGATCTTCGGAAAGATCATGTACATATACAATATCGATATGGCTTAGTCTTGTCCTTTCCAGGCTTTCTTCGATGGATCTTTTGATGGCATCTGCGGTATAATTATGTTCAAAATCGAAGGGTAAAGGATCCTGCCACATTGTCGGAGGAACTTCATCTTCCGGGACTTCTACAAACAGCCGCCCTACTTTTGTCGACAGTACAAATTCATCACGGTTTTGCCCGTGCAGGAAATTCCCGAACCGTCTTTCACTTTTTGTGAGGCCATACCACGGCGAGGTATCGTAATAGCGGATTCCAAGATCCCATGCCTTCTGTAAAACTTCATAAGATTGTCCGTCTGTAAGCGCTTCAAAAGCAGTACCGATCGCTACTCCGCCTATACCCAGCTGATGCTTTTCCGTTAAAATGTCTGATTTCATTATATTGTTATTTAAGATTTGGTGCTGTGAAGGGTACAAATATTATGCAGACTTTATTTTTAAAACCACTATAATTTTTAATTTTACCCTAATTTAATACAATATGGCAAAAACAGAGATACTTCTTCATAAAGACGAAATCGGATCTGCCGGCATTGAGATTGCTGCCATTGATAAGCATAATCAAAAAGGTCAGGTCATACATCGTGACGATCATTTCATGCTTATTATTCAGAAAAAAGGAACTTTTGTGTGGGAACTGGACTTTACGGAAATGATTCTATCCGGAGCTTCCATCAGCTATGTTGCGGAAGGACAGGTTCACAGGTATCTGAATTTTGAAAATTCCGAAGGCTGGTTTGTATTTATCGAAAGGGCGTTGATTGCAAAGCCATATCTGGAAATATTAAATGCAGGTCTTCACTCTTACCAGTCCGTTTCTGTTGACCGTGACAATGAAATATTTCAGTTCGTATCTGTTTTTGAAGCTGTGCTGAAAGATCGGACGGAAGTTTTCAGGAATTTAATCATTCATTCGTTTGCAGATGGTCTGCTCGGTTTATTTGTCAGGAATTTAATTGCGGACCAGGAATTTAAAAACCCGGTAAACGGGCAAAAATACAGAACTGTCATTGAATTTAAATGCTTGGTGCAAAATCATTATAAAGAACTGAAACAAGTAAAAGCATATGCTCTTCTGCTCCACATTACACCGTTATACCTCAATGAAAAGGTGAAAGAAATAACAGGATTCACTGCGAGCTATTGGATTCAACAGGAAATTATCCTGGAAGCCCGACGTCTTTTATACTATACGGACCTTGATGTTAAACAAATTGCGTACAGGCTGGGCTATGATGATTATGCCTATTTCTGCAGATTTTTTAAAAAAAGTACAGGAAATACTGCTTCGCAATTTAGGAACATAAACCATTATTTGTCTAATAATAACAGTTAATTCGCTATCGTTACGTTCCTTTCGCAGAACTACTTTTGTTACCGTAAACTTTTAATAAGTAAAAACGGTTGACAATGAAAAATACAAAATCTTTTACACCAGATCACAGAGATATCACAAAGCAAAGAACTACCGTACAGGTTCTTGTTCCGATTGTACTTTCGGTTTTTGCAATGTACTTGACAATGGGGATTGCGCTGGGTTCACTCCCCGGATTTATTAAAAATGATTTAAAATCCGGAAATTTTATAATAGGTACCGTTATCGGCCTTCAGTCGCTTTCTACTTTACTCACAAGAGCGTATGCAGGAAAGATCACCGATACTTCAGGCGCCAATACCAGTAACCGCTACGGTGTTTTTATCGTTCTGGCGGCCGGGATGATGTATATTCTTGCAGTTTCTGCTGCTAAAATTACTTTTCTTGCATTAGGGCTGCTTTTGATTGCACGCATTATTCATGGGATTGCCGAAAGTATGCTGGTCACGGGTTCTCTTACCTGGGGAATCAGCCTCCTGGGTTTTCAGCATTCAGGAAAGGTAATGACCTGGAACGGGATTGCCATGTATGCAGGCATAGCACTGGGCGCACCTTTAAGCTTATGGATGAACGCGCAGGCAGGGATCATGGTATCGTTCAGCGTGATTATTTTTCTGGCTGGCGTAAGTTGGATTTCTACCGTTACATTGCCGGCCGTTCCGGTAGATCCGTCATTCGTGCGGGTTCCTTTTTATAAAATAACCGGAAAAGTTTCGGATCAGGGCCTGGCGTTGGCGTTTTCATCCATGGGGTTTGCATGTATTGCTTCTTTTATTGCACTTCTTTTCGAAGAGAAAAGCTGGAACCACTCCTCTCTGGGCTTCTTCTGTTTCGGAGGTTTTTATATTCTTACCCGCCTTCTTTTTTCATCGTATCCAGATAAATTCGGAGGATATAAAGTGGCTTTGGTCTCCTTTATCATTGAAATTGTTGGACAATTGTGTATCGGATTTTCAGTTTCCGGATGGATGGCTATTGTGGGCTGTGCACTTACGGGTATTGGATTTTCTCTGGTTTTTCCGGCCCTGGGAGTTTTAGCGATCCGGAAAATAGCTCCTCAGATGCGAGGAACCGCTTTGGGAGCTTACTCCGCATTTTTTGATCTGTCTTTAGGATTGGCCGGCCCTGTAGCAGGATTAATAGCGGGCTGGCTCAGTTATCAGTCGGTTTATATTTTCGGTGCATTTAGCTGTTCTTCTGCCATCCTGATCTTAATTAAAACAAAAAGCAGAAATCCATAATTTTTCAGTAGATAAATTAAAAAGGATGAACCGGTGGCTCATTCTTTTTTTTGTATATCCGGAAGCTTAATTAATTTGTATAATTGCACCCAGCATCATCCTTTGGCGTTATTCTTGAAGCTTGTTCAGCACCACCACAAATCATTTGATATGAAAAAGCACATCGTTATTGTAGGCGGAGGTTTTGCCGGCATCAACCTGATAAAATCCCTGGTGAATGACAAACGATTCAGAATTACATTGGTCGATAAGAATAATTACCATTTTTTTCCGCCGCTGATCTATCAGGTTGCGACCTCATTTATCGAAGCATCCAACATCAGCTATCCTTTCCGGAAAATGATTTCAAAATATAAAAATGTAAATTTCCACATGGGAAGCCTTGTGAATGTGGATCATGAACATCATTCAATTGAAACGGACAACGGTATTCTTCAGTATGATTATCTTGTTTTGGCATTGGGTACGGAAACCAATTATTTTGGAATGGAGAACGTTAAAAAATGTTCCCTGTCAATGAAAACGATCGATGAAGCATTGTACCTGCGGAATTATATGCTGCTGACACTGGAAGAGGCTGCCCGGAACAAAGACATCAAAAAAGCCCAGAAATTACAGAATATCGTCATCGCCGGCGGGGGACCGACGGGGGTGGAGCTTGCAGGGATGATTGCCGAAATGGGCAGCTATATCGCTGAAAAAGAGTATCCTGAAATTAAGCTCAGCCTTTCCAATATTTACCTGATCGATGCCCTTCCAGCTTTGCTTTCACCCATGAGTAAGACCGCTCAGGAAGCAGCGCACGAAAGATTGACGAAACTTGGAGTAAAAATCATATTAAATGTAGCCGTAAAAGATTACGTAGATCAACAAGTAATCTTAGCCGACGGAAGAAGTATTGAAACCGAAACCCTGATTTGGACTTCCGGTGTTATCGGGCGCGAAGTACCTGGAATTCCGGCAGAAAGTTTGGGAAAAGGAAGAAGAATTCTTGTGGACGCTTACAATAAGGTACAGGGCACGAAAAATATTTATGCGTTGGGAGACATAGCCTTGCAGTTTACCGATAAAAACTTCCCAAAAGGACATCCGCAACTGGCGCAGGTAGCCATTCAGCATGCTGTGAATCTGGGGAAAAACCTGAAGAGACTAGAAGATGATAAAGTCCTGGTTCCTTTTTCTTATAACAACAAAGGAAGCATGGCAATTATTTCAAAATTCAATGCGGTAGTCGATCTTCCGAAGTTTTCCTATAAAGGATTTATTGCCTGGCTTACTTGGCTTTTTATTCATATCATCCCACTCATTACTTTCAGGAGCAAAGCCCGTCTGGCTTTCAACTGGTTAAGGCTTTTCATTACCAATAATCCTTCGATAAGGCTCATTTTACGGCCGAAAAAAGACACTGGACAGTAGGAACAATTTTATATTTCCTGATATATTTCATAAATTTACGGAACCGCAGCAATTCGGTTGCGGCTAAATTTCCCGAGAGTGAATATTCATAATAAAAAAAAGTTTCTGAGCTTTCTGAAGTTTAAAAGAGACTTTCAGAAGTACGGCCTTGAAAAAGCACGCAGTTACGAAATTATCCTTCACTGGCTGAACAATAGGCTCAGCCGGAACCAGTTTCTCGTCCTTTCCGGAATTCTGGTGGGTTGTTCTGCCGGACTGGCAGGAGTTGTACTGAAGACATTAGTCCATAATATCCATCATTTTATAACGACTGAGGTTCATTTTGAATACCAGATTCTTTTCTATGTAGTTTTTCCCTTTCTGGGAATTGTCCTTACAACGATGATTGTCCTGACGATATTTAAAGGGCAGGACCGGAAAGGGATCGGGGCTATTCTTTACGAAATAGCACAGAACTCAAGTATTGTTTCCTCTGTAAAAATGTATTCTCAGATCGTGCAGAGTGCTGTTACGGTTGGATTAGGAGGTTCTGCCGGACTGGAAAGCCCGATTGCCGTAACGGGTGCAGCCATCGGATCCAATTTTGCGCAAACGTACCGTCTAAGCTATAAAGAACGCACTTTACTGCTCGCTGCCGGGGCTACGGCAGGGATTGCTTCTGCCTTTAATGCACCGATTGCCGGAATCATGTTTGCCTTTGAAATTCTTCTTACGGGCGTGGTTTTTACAGATTTCATTCCTTTGGTTGTAGCAGCCGTTTGCGGAAGTCTTTTGTCGAGGATTCTTCTTCAGGAAGATGTACTGTTCAGGTTTTATACAAGAGAAGCATTCAATTATAAAAATGTTCCGTATTACCTGATCCTGGGAATTGTTACCGGACTTTATGCTCGATATTTTGTGATCATATCGAAAAAAGTGGAGCATTTTATTAAGGGACTGAAAATGTCACGGCTACGAAAAGCCATGTTTGGAGGAGCCGTTCTTTCTTTACTTTGTGTGCTTTTTCCTCCTTTGTTCGGAGAAGGTTACGATACGGTGAAAGCTTTTACCAATGGCAATACACATTATATTATTGAGAACAGTTTCTTCAGGTATTTTGAGATTAAAAATTTTACCATCATTATTTTCCTGATCCTTGTTCTATTGTTAAAAGCTTTTGCCACTTCCTTTACCATTTTCAGTGGCGGGAATGGCGGAAATTTCGCACCTTCCCTTTTTGCCGGCGGAACGGTAGGGTATTTATTTGCCATTGTCTGCCAGCAGATCGGTTTTACGGATGTTCCCGTAACCAATCTGGTGCTCGTTGGGATGGCCGGAGCGATGAGTGGTGTGATGTATGCCCCGTTAACAGCTATTTTCCTGATTGCCGAATCAAGCTTCGGATACGACCTTTTCATTCCTCTGATGATCGTCTCGATTATATCATACCTGATTGCCAAATGGTTCTCCCCTATTTCCCCAGAACTAAAATCACTTGCCGATCAGGGTAAAATTTTCACCAACAAGCACGACAAGAATTTATTGTTTTCATTAAGAACGGAAGATTTTATCGACCGCTATTCCCAATCCATCAACGAAAACGCACCAATTACGGAACTGTTTGAACTCGTGAAAAACGGGAATAAAAATATATTTGCCGTAATAAACAATGATAAGGTGTTGCGCGGAATTTTAACATTGGATGATATCCGCCCATATCTGTTTACAAACGCAGAAATCTCAGCAAATATAAGCCAGATAATGAAAACGCCGCCTGCAGTGGTGCACCCCGAAAACCAGCCGTTGGAAATCCTGCAGTCTTTCGATGATACCGGAGCCTGGCATCTTCCGGTAGTGGATTCTAAGAATGTATTTATCGGGTTTATTTCCAAATCGACGATCCTGATGAGCTACCGGCAGCTGCTGAAAGAGTACTCGGAATAATTTTTTAGAAAATATCACATATAAAATCCGCCCAGAATTTTTCCGGGCGGATTTTTCTTGATGAAATAATTGAAACTTTTGACTGCGAACTGAAGCTCTGGGCATTTAAATCCATATTAATATATTGGTTAAAAAGGTAGATTACAGAAATTCAGAAACAAATAATTAGTGTAAATCCGATATATTTCAGAAAAGAAGATAATGGTGAAAACTTAATGCTATCAAATTTTATATTACTCCCTTTTTCAATATTTCATCTTTAAAATCATTTATGAGGTAATATTTAAAAGAAAATGCCGAATATTATATTTAATTCTTAAATTTGGCCAATGCGAAAGAATTTTTATCTCATCATTTTATCATGTTCTCTTATAAGCTGTTATACCTATCAGGTTAAGAAACCTGCTGATCCGGCTGTTGATAATAAGCAAGAGTCCAAAAATAATTCAGCCGGGAAAGTGAAAAATCAGGCTTCTGAATCCCAGAATATGAACGCCCAGCCGCCGGTTCCGGTAAATGTTCAGCAGAAACTGGCTCCTAATAAAAATTTTAAGATCGATGTTGACGGTAGATCATATAAGATCATTGTTGACCGCTGGGAAAGAGATAGTCTTATCGCCCACCCTGTTCACAATCCAAAAGGGGTTCTGAAATTCCACAAGAACCAGATCAATGCAGAGAGGATCGCCGAAAAGCGTTTTTCGCAGCCCATTGCCGATATTATTACGATTGCTGTGTATGCAGGTGCCGGGGTCGGAATCTGGTACCTTCTCCGATGATCTGAGCTTTCGTAAATTCACCTATTATCACTTACAGTGAAACCAAACTTTTAAATGCAGTTCAAAAAATTCTTATATCCAGAGACTTAACACATTCAATAAAAAATACCGGCTCAAAAGCCGGTATTCATATTTGGTATAATAATTTCAAATTAGATTTCTCCCATCACATACATATTTTCCATCGTTGGAACCGGACTTCCGCCCTGCTTTTCCAGGGTAATGGCAAAGGCCTGTGCTTTCGGGATGTTGGCAAGAGCAATCTTACTATCTTTTTCTTCGGTATACATTCCTGCATCTACCGGTTTTCCATCGGCAATCGCCCAAAGTTGGTACTGCATACCTTCCGGAGCTTTCGGCAGTTTTTCCGCATCCAGATAGACCGCTTTGGTTTTGGTATCCCAAAATACCATCGCATTAGAGTCAGCGTGTTTTTCCACACCTTTCAGCATTACCATTTTCATATCCGGATTGGTTACCATTTCCATCTTCTGATTTATTTTCTGCATGGCAAAATCCTGGGATTTTTTTTCAGCCTGCATTCCCGCAATTACTTTTTTCGTCCGGGCCTGTTCATTCATCCAGAAAATATTTCCGGCAATGCTGATCAGGAACAGAACAGAAGCGGCAACGGCGTAAGTTTTCCAGTTGCTGTTTCCCTGAATCCTGATTTCCTCCTGTGGCTTTGCTGCAGGAATATCCACGGCAAATACAGTTTGTTTCTCTCCAGCAGCCTGTTCCTGCTGTATCGTATTCCAGATTTTTGATTTCAAATCCGTTGGAGGCGTCACAGCCTCTGCTGTAGCGAGATCTTCCAAAGTTTTCTGTGCTTCCTCGAAAGCGGCTCTTACTTCAGCATTGTTCTTCATGACACACTCCAAAATCCCAGCCTCTTCTGGAGAAGCAAGACCTAGAACATAGAATTCTATAATTCCGGATGATATGTACTCTTTAGTATTCAATTTATTGATAATCTTTTAGCAAATCTTTTAATTTCATCAGCGCATTCCGCATCTTGGTTTTTACCGTTCCCAGGGGTATCTTCAGTTTTTCGGATATCTCATGCTGAGTATAACCCTGATAATACGCGAGATTGATAAGTTCCTGCTTGTCAGTTTCCAGATTTTCCAACACTTTACTAAATCCGATAAAATCAGATGAATCATTCGTTGTTGAAAGTTCTGCAGAATCATATACGAAATCGGGAAGCGATTGGTTTTTTAATTCGTTTTGAAAACTCTTAGATTTTAAGTAATCGATCGCTGTGTTCCGTGCAATATTGATCATCCAGGTATAAAACCTGCCTTTGGTCGCATCATATTGGCTAATAGAATTCCAGATTTTAACGAAAACATCCTGAATAATTTCTTCAGTATATTCTCTGGACTGAACAATTCGGAGAATAACCCCATACAACGCACCGGAATAGTTATCATACAGATGATGAAAACCGGTTTCGTTTCTATCTTTTAGTAAAACGATGAGCTGCTCTTCCGAATAGTTTGTTTTAATAGTGGATATTTTTGTTTTCAAATGTAATAAAATAAAACAGATATTAAACAATTTTAAAGCCATATTGTTCAATATTTTGAAAAATTCTAAAATCATTTAAAAAAAATTCAGACAAAATGCCCATTTAATATAAAAATATTAATAAAGAAAATAAATCCTCATGCTAATGTGAAAAATAATTGTCTGATAATCAATTATTTGAATTCGACTTGTGTTTTTTTTTATTTTTTTTAAATCTGAAATGAAACCGCTCTCGTAAATGACATCAGAACACAGTCAAATACAACATTGAACTTAAAAATCAAAAAAATGAACACAAGATCAAAAATCACAGCTTTAGGAATGGTAATCCTCTCTTTCGCATTCAGCGGAACGGTAACAGCTCAGCAAATGAAAGAAAAAACGGTAATGGTAGGTGGTGCTCCGATGTATCCTTCTAAAAACATTATTCAAAATGCGGTAAACTCCAAAGATCATAAAACACTGGTAGCGGCTGTAAAGGCAGCAGGATTAGTTGAAACATTACAGGGGGCAGGACCCTTTACGGTATTTGCTCCAACGGATGCGGCCTTTGCAAAATTACCAAAAGGAACTGTTGATAATCTGGTAAAGCCTGAAAATAAGGAAATGCTTACTAAAATCTTAACATATCATGTTCTTCCGGGAAGATACAGCGCAAAGCAGATCTGGGCTGAAGTAAAGGCAGGGAACGGTAAAGCTATGATGAAAACGGTGGAAGGTGAAGATTTGACTTTCTGGGCAAAAGGTAAAAATCTCTATGTAAGAGATATGAAAGGAAATGACGCAAGAGTTACGATTGCTGATGTAAATCAGTCCAATGGTGTTATTCATGTAATAGATACGGTGTTGATGCCGTAATGGTTTCTTAGTTTTTAAACAGCATAAATTTTTTATGCTGTTTTTATTTCTCTCTTATAATAATATAAACGCTTAAATAAAATAATATTATGAAAAAAACGATCCACGTGTCTAACCAGGGAGCAACCCTGGATACAGGCAGAAGAAATTTTTTGAAGCTGAGCGGTATAGGCCTTGCTATGGCCGGCCTTACCTTAATCGGTTGTGAAGACAAGGAATTCGAATTCGTAGACGTAAATGTTTTCGATCTTGGAAAAGGAGACGTAGGGGTACTGAACTACGCTTATGCATTGGAGCAGCTGGAAGCTGATTTTTACACTAAAGTGGTTAACAATTTCTACTCCGGGATTTCAAGTGCCGAGAAAGAGATCTTTACCGACCTGTACCATCACGAAGTAATTCACAGGGATTTCTTCAAAGCAGCCATCAGCGGAGCAACTTCCAATGTACTGCCAACACTTGAGTTCCAGTATCCTAATGTTAACTTTAACGACAGAAACTCTGTTCTTGCAACGGCTAAAGCCCTGGAAGATACCGGAGTTGCTGCTTATAACGGTGCCGGAAAATACATCACCAATGCCGATTATCTGGTTATTGCAGGAAAAATCGTTTCCGTTGAAGCGAGACATGCTTCAGCAATCAGAAACCTTATTAATCCGGGAACGGCAGCGTTTTCAGGAGATGATGTGATCGATGCCAACGGGCTGGATCTTGCAAAAGAGCCGAAAGATATCGTATCGGTAGCAGGAGGATTTATCAAAACACCTTTCACTTGGAAAGAACAGGGAATCGGTTAATTATTCACTTCAAAAAATTACATTATGAACATTCTTAAATTACTAGATAAGCTTTCTGACGATAAATTTTTCACAACAGAAACCTCAAGATTAGAAACCCTAACCAATATTTCATCATTCGGTAAAAAAGCAGCGGTGGCTGCACTTCCGCTTGGTCTCGGAGCATTAATGAGTACACCTGCCAAGGCGGAAACCGTAAACAATCAGAAAAATGCCACTTTTTTGAAAAGTACACTGACTGATGCTTTACAATTGGCTTTGGTCCTGGAATATCTTGAAGATGAATATTACAGAATAGGATTGAACACTGCAGGATTAATCCCAAGTTCGGATAGAACGGTTTTCACACAAATCTCAAAACATGAGTCTGCCCACGTAACATTCCTGAAAAATACACTTACTTCTTTAGGAACAACGCCTGGAGCCAAGCCTACTTTCGATTTTACGGCAAAAGGAAACTTTACGCCTTTTACGAGCTACAGCCAGTTTCTGATTCTTGCCCAGGCATTTGAAGACACTGGAGTAAGAGCATACAAAGGGCAGGCAGGAAATGTGATGTCTAATAAAACCGTATTGCAGGCTGCTTTACAAATCCACTCCGTAGAGGCGAGACATGCTTCACAGGTAAGGAGGATGAGAGCAAATAAAGGCTGGATCGAATTGGCTAACGGAGGTAATATGCCTTCCGCAACCAATCCCGTATATGCCGGAGAAGATAATGTGAACCAGGCCGGTTTCAATACAAGTACTTCGTTTGGCGCAGCAGCAGGTTCTGCAGCATACGACGAAATTTTAAGTGGTAGTGATGCTCAGACAATTGCAGGATTGTTTATTGTCTGATCAGTCCTTAATTTTAGCTGTTATCCCTTTCTGAATTCAGAAAGGGATTTTTTATTTGATAGATTGTAAATGTTACTGGATTTCAATCTACTAAGCCTAAAAATAAGGAATCAATAAATTGTGTTAATTAACCGATCATACCGTCGAGTTTATTTTATTTTTTTATAACGAAAGCCAGTTAATGAACAGGACCACAATCCATTCTGAAAAAAATGGAGTTATGGTTTGAATTTTGATATAAAAATACTATGAAAACAAAGAAATTCTGGTCTGATTTTTTCAAAAAGAAATCAGCAGGAAGCGGAAATTCCGCAAAAATAAAAGATGGTGCAAAGGCACTGACAGTGGGTATTGTAGCATTATTGGCCCTTGGGCTTTTTACCACTTCCCAAAGGCTGAATGCAGGATAGTGAAAACAGATAAAATATTTTAAAAATATATATCAATCTATTCTTGTGATGTTAATATTTTTATTATATTTGTATATCGAAATAATTTTTTTTCATCATTTGTGTTTTTTTAGGCTCCTATTCGTAGGAGCCTTTTTTATTTTAGGTAACTCTTCGTTTATTACTGGACGGTACCCATTTCTTTTTTCCGCACTTTCCACATGATCCCGCCTCTCCTTTCTGCTTCTCTTCAGTATGTCCGCAGAAGGTGCATGAATAATATCCCATTTTGTGGATTTCGTTCAATGGATCATCCAGAGAACCCGGCATTGTCGGGAGTCCGTATTTCACTTTTTCATCTTCATAAAAAAACACGCTGATTTCCCCTGAACTTTCTTCAATCGCTTTTTCAACCTGGCCCAAGTGGGAAACACCATTTAATCTAAGCTCTGCAAAAAACTCATCGCTGCCAAGATTTTCTTTCTTAAAATTCTCAATGGAAAATTCACCGTCGTCGATCAGGCAGATGCATTTGCCTTCAATCATTTCCTCAAATTTTTTATTTTTTGCAATTAAATAAGTAATTACTGTATACAGGATGATAATAACTGCAAATACAATGATAGATGAAACAATACCAACTTCTTTATAGAACATCGGGTCTCCGGCTGCAGAGCCTAAACCGATAATTACGACAAGTTCGAAAATGGAGAGCTGCTTCACTCCTCTTTTCCCTAATACCCTGAGACCGATGATAATGGTAATGAACATGATAACGGTACGGAGAACGATTTCAAGAATGAAAGGCCATTCTTCCTGGCCCATCAACAGTTCTTTCCAGCTGAATTCTTGGAGAAATACAGATAACATAGTAGTTGTTTAGTTTGCGGACGTCAAAAAATACGCCAAGAAGGCAAATTGTTTAACTCACCAATGAGGTTATCGGAAAAGCTTACGGTATGCAGTCTAAAAAAACCCGCCTTAGCTGAAACGGTTTTCCTTATTTTTCCATCCATTCTTCGCGGAGAACGGCATAAATGACGTCATCTACCCACCGGTTCTTCCAGAACAGGCTTTTCACAAAATGACCCTCTTTGCGGAGCCCTACCCGTTCCATCAGCCGGATGGAATCAAGATTGTCAGGGTCAACGGATGCCATAATCCGATGCTTTTCGAAATCGGTAAACAACAAACTGATTATTCCTTTCAGTGCTTCGGCAGCGAAACCTTTTCCCTGGAAATTTTTGTTCAAGGTAATTGCAAGCTCAGCCTGCAGGTTTTCGTTTCCGAAAAAATGAATTCCGATATCGCCGATGACTTCCTTCGTTTCTTTATCGGTGATCAGGATCTGGTACCAGCTTTCCGGCTGGTTGAATTCTTTATGATTCCTCAGTATAAAGTTTTCCACTTCTTTAAGGCTTGTCGGAATCCAGCTCTGGAATGTATTGGCTTCTGCATCAGAACGGTAGTCAAAAATAGCCGGGGCATCTTCGATGGTCATATCCCGCAGCAATAATCTTTCCGTATAAACTTGCATCATCATCGTATATTTTCCTACAAAAATAGAATTATTATGATTGTAAGACTTCCAATTCATCAAGAACTTCCATGATATTGCGGTAAACAACATCGAGTTCTTCGGAAGTGATGCAATAGGGCGGAACCAGGTATAGAACGTTCCCCAAAGGACGCATGATGATTCCTCTTTCCAAAAATTTCCGGTAAGCGGCTTTTCCGGTTTCGTTAAAATAAGAAGTGCGGGTGTTATTTTTTATTTCCCACGCCAGAATGGTTCCGGTTTGTCTTACGTGTTCAACCTTCGGATGCTGCATCAGCTCTTCTGAAAAACTTTGATGTTTCTTACAAATAAGATCAATAGCACACAACGTTTCCTTTTTCAGCAGAAGTTCCATACTCGCCAGTGCAGCCGCACAGGCCAAAGGATTTGCCGTAAAAGAATGCCCGTGGAACAGGGTTTTATAACGGTCCTCCGAAAGAAAAGCTTCAAAAATCCGGTTGGAAGCGGTTGTGATTCCCATCGGCATGGTTCCTCCGGTCAGCCCTTTGGAAAAGCACATAATGTCCGGTTGTTCTTCCAGATAATCAGCTGCAAACAGTTTTCCCGTTCTGCCGAAACCGGTAAATACCTCATCCTGGATCATTAAAATGCCATTTGCCCTGCATAATCGCATCAGCTCCGATAAATCTTCCGACGCATGCATCAGCATTCCCGCTGCTCCCTGGACCAAAGGCTCATAAATAAAACAGGCCAGTTCTTCCGAATGTTTCTGAATGATTGATTTTAATTCATTAATATTCTCAGAAGTCGGCGGATCGATAAAAATAACTTCAAAGAGCATTTCGCAGAAAGGCTGTGTCCAGGCACTCCGGCCGCTTACAGACATCGCCCCGAAAGTATCGCCGTGATAAGCATGTTTAAAAGCTAATATCTTTGTTTTCTGTTTACCCATATTATAAGCAAACTGGATGCACATTTTCAGCGCCACTTCCACTGCGGTCGAACCGTTATCAGAATAAAAAACCTTCTTCTGGTTCTCAGGCAAAAGCTTAAGAAGATTTTCGGAAAGCCGTACCGCCGGCTCATGTGTGAAACCGGCAAAAATCACCTGTTCCAGGGTGTGAAGCTGTTCGGAAACCTTCTGGGCAATATAAGGATGCGCATGGCCGTGAAGCGTCACCCACCAGGAAGACACAGCATCGATGTATTGTTTTCCCGCATCATCAAAAAGGTAAATTCCTTTTCCTTTTACAATAGCAATGGCATCTTCGGCGGTTTTCATCTGGGTATACGGATGCCAGTTGACGGCGCGGTCACGTTGAGAGAGATTCATGTGTTGGATAGTTTTAGATTTGTGGGTTAGTTTGAACATCAGTTTAATGATTTGATCGTGGTAAATGATGGGTCAATTGTGAATTTAGTTGATGGTATCAACAATGTTTTTTGATATAAACTTTAGCGAGAATAAATGAATGGTCAACTGTGAATAGTGAATTCTAAGAGCCGTTTAATCTGTAATTTTTAATTAAAAATCCAAACGATAAATCGTTAGGTTTGAATTAAAATAATAAATGAATAACTCTGGCCGCTTCAAAATTGCAACTGTTCAACGATCTACTAAAATTGACCATTCACTATTGACATTGTAGCTACAGCTAAGCCAACCAAAGTTCATTACAGAACAACCATTGAAATAAACCTCAAAATTTGACCATTTACAATTCACAATTCACCTTTGTCCGCCCCATAGGCTTCAACCCCAACGTCTGCAGCAGCTGAAGGTCTTCCGAAACACCCGGATTCGGGGTGACCAAAAGAGTTTCCCTTTCCCCGGTAAAAATGGAATTGGCACCGGCCATAAAGCACCAGCCCTGCTCAAATTCCGTCATTTCAATCCTTCCTGCGCTAAGGCGGACCATGGAAGAAGGCATAATGATCCTCGCGGTGGCAATCATCCGTACCATTTCCCAGGTATTTGTTTTTTCATTGTCTTCAAGCGGTGTTCCCGCCACCCTTGCCAGTGCATTGATCGGAACGGATTCCGGATGTTTCGGCATGGTAGATAAGGTTAAAAGCATGGAGATACGGTCGTTGTGCGTCTCTCCCAAACCGATAATTCCTCCCGAGCAAACGGTGATCCCGGCTTTCCGGACGTTATTGATCGTGTTGATCCGGTTATCGAAAGTCCGGGTAGAAATAATCTCTTCATAATACTGCTCTGAAGTATCCAGGTTGTGATTATAGGCATATAAACCCGCTTCCTGAAGCCGTACCGCCTGTTCTTCCGTCAGCATTCCTAATGTACAGCAGACTTCCATGCCGAGCTCATTCACACCTTTCACCATATCAATCACCCGGTCGAAATCCCGGTTGTTTCGGACTTCCCTCCAGGCGGCGGCCATACAGAAACGGGAAGATCCGCTTTCTCTGGCTTTTTTGGCATGTTCGATTACCTGTTCGGTTGGTAATAAAGCCTGAACTTTAATGTTGGTATGATAACGCGCGGCCTGTCCACAGTAAGAGCAGTCTTCCGGGCAGCCTCCTGTTTTAATGGAAAGCAGTGTGGACATCTGGATTTCTTCCGGATTATGCCATTTACGGTGAACGGTAGCGGCTTTGTAGATCAGCTCCAAAAGCGGGAGGTTATAGATCTTCTCAACTTCTTCTTTAGTCCAGTCGGTTCGTAATGCAGTTTTATCGGTCATAAATTTTTAATGTTTTTGTTATAATTTCTATGTTTTCCCCGGTTACTTCTTCCAGGTCGGGAATTCTTATGATTTCGGTTCCGGGCGGAATATTTTTGCAGATTATACTTTCCGTATCTACTGGGAAACTTCCGTTGAGAATGATATACCGAAGCCTGATATTTTTCGATTGTAAAGCCATCATCGATAACAAAGTATGATTGATACAGCCCAGGTAATTCCTTACGACCAGAACGGCCGGAATATTCAGTTTGGCGATCAGATCAATGATATATTCTTTATCATTTAAGGGAACCATCAGTCCTCCGGCTCCTTCTATGATGAGATTGTTTTCAGTTTCGGGAAGGTGGATTGTATTTAAATCAATGGTAATTCCCTCTTCTCTTGCCGACTGGTGAGGAGAAGCTGCCAGTGCAAAGCGATAAGTTTCCGGATGGCAAACAGTATTTTCACCTGCCCAGATTTTTATCTTCATCGAATCGGAAAAATCCAGGTCTCCGGATTGAGCCGGCTTCCAGTAATCTGCCCGGAAATATTTTGTGAGTACCGCAGAACAAATGGTTTTCCCGATCTCCGTACCGATTCCGGTGATAAAGAGTGTTTTTTGCTCAGGATTTTCCAGATAATCTATATTCATTTGATTTTAAATTATTTAAAGATGAGATATTAATTTCTACATAAATTCTTTAATGATTCCTGCCAGCATTTTAATTTCCTCTTCCGTATTGAAACTATGCAGGCAGATCCGCAGGCGTTCCGTGTGTTCTTTTACGGTAGGACTGAAAACCGCATAGGTAAGGAAACCGTTGCTTGATAGAATATCATGTAATGCTTTTAATCGTTTGTTGTCAGGAATTACAATAGCCTGGATCGGACTGTTCTTAGCAGAAGGACTTTGCAGCTGCTCGTCACGGAATATTTGAATATTATATTGAAGAATATCTGACAGTTCCTTGTTGCTTTTGAGGAAATGATAACCTTTACTGATGCTCATCCACAAAAAATCATGGGCGGAAGTCGTATAGATAAAGGGTGACGCAAAATTTACAAGATAAGATTTTATCAGGTTATCTGTCAGCACTGCGGCTCCTTGAGTTCCCAAAGCTTTTCCATACGTAACGACCGTTGCCAAAACACGATCCTGCAGTTGGAAGCGATCAACCAAACCATATCCGAATATCCCAAAAGCATGGGCTTCATCCACAATTAATCCGGCATTATATTTTTCGGCTATCTCAGTGATTTCTTTAATCGGAGCTATATCTCCATCCATCGAATACAGGCTTTCTGTCGCAATATAGCAGGTTCCGGTCTGTCTTCTTAAAATCTCTTCCAGGTTATCATAATCATTATGTCTGAATTTCAGTTTTTTAGCATTCGACATTTTACAGCCATCATGAACCGAACGGTGAATCTGTTCGTCCACAATAATCGTATCATGACGCGTCGGCAGCGCAGAAAACAGAGCGAGATTGGCATTGTAACCGGACGGAAAAAGAAGTGCCGATTCGTATCCGTGTTCCTTCGCAATAAATTCTTCAGCTTCTGTAACGGTATTGCTGTTTCCGCTGATGAGCCGTGATCCCGTACTGCCTGTCAACAGTTCCGGATTTTCTGTAATACTTTTCAGCAGGAGTTTCTGAAAATCTTTATTTCCGGACAAACCCAAATAGTCGTTGGAATAAAAATCGGTCCCCTGTTGTTTAGATTTTAAGACTCTTAATGATCCGTTGTCTTCCCTCTTTGCTAAAGCTCTCTGAAAGTATGAATGGCTAAACATAATCAGGCTGCATAACCTCTTGCGAAACGGCCATGATCCATTGTTGATGAAGTGCCTGTTCCATATCAAGAATAATCTCAGCATGAATCTTCCAGTCTTCTGAAAATCCGTCCAGCTGATGAACCATTTCTTCCAGGTGGCCCTCCTCTTCCAGAATAATCGATTTGACCATAATTTTGGAAGAATATTTTGTTAAAACCTCCTGATAAACCGGATATAATTCATCCGCCCGCACTTCAATAGCGTAGGTGACGAAAAGGTAGGCCGCATATTTCAGCTTTTCTCCGGACAATCCGAAATGCTTCTGAAGGTAACGGCAGGTTTTCATATCCAGTGAATGAAGGTAATGCCTCGTTGCCGTCGAAGCAAGCAGTTCATTACAGATATAGGTTTTACAGATCTCGGGATCTATTTTTAAGATCTGCTTTTTCAGATAATAAGCATGGCGGTGTTCTTCAGCAGCATGTTTCAGCTGGACCAAACTGACTTCCGAAGAATGTTCACAGGCAGAGATTTTCCTTGCACCCGCATTTTCCATAAATGAAAGGGTATTGAGCCATTTCGCATGCGCCACATCATCCGGTACGATTTTTTCAAGAAGAAGATGTAATTCCATTCTGATTTTTGTTTTGGTTCAAAAGTAGTATATTGCCGGATGGTTGTATGGTGCCAGTTTTAAGATTATGGATAGTCCGGTTGAAATTCCTTACCAGAGTTTTATTAAAATTGATAGAAATTCTGAGGTTTCTATATATTTACAAATAGCGAATCAGTTGATCAATGCAATTCAGCGTGGTTTTTTACCTTTCGGGACCAAGCTTCCCGGAACCCGCAGCCTGAGCATGATTTTAAATATTCACCGCAATACGGCTGTTTCAGTATATGACGAACTTCTTGAACAGGGCTGGATAGAAAGCTTTCCCAACAAAGGAACTTTTGTGATCGGAAAAACCCAGGATCAGACTCTGGAAATTAAAGTTTTCGAGAAACAACATCTTGAAAATTATCCTAAACAGACCGGTTTTTCTTTTAAAACCACCAATATTTTAGATAATCCTTTTGAGCAGTCGCATTGTGAATACATTTTCAACGACGGTATTCCCGATATCCGTTTGACGCAGGTCGATCAGTATTCCCGGATCTACAGTTCCATCCTAAAAAGAAAAGCCCACAAGATCGGGCAGTACAATCAGGACGGAAGCGAATTTTTCAAGCAGCACCTTTCAAAATATTTAAACCTTTCGAGAGGGCTTCCGATTTCCAAAAACAACCTGCTGATCACCCGAAGCACGGAAATGAGCATTTATATTGTTTCCAGAATCCTTCTGTCGGAAGGAGATACGGTTCTGGTAGGCGCCCTCAGCTACTTTTCCGTCAATATGATCTTTCAGAAAGCAGGTGTAAAAATAGAGTCGGTACCGATCGATCATGAAGGCATCAATGTAGAAGAAGTAAGGAAGGTCTGCAGGCAAAAAAAAATAAGAATGCTTTACCTTACCCCGCATCACCATTATCCTACCACCGTTACTTTGAATGCACAGCGGCGGCTTGAGCTTTTACAGCTGGCGGAGGAATTCGGGTTTGTCATCCTGGAAGACGATTATGATTATGAATTTCATTACGATAAAAGCCCGATTCTTCCGCTCGCCAGTGCCGACACGAACGGTATGGTGGTTTACATCGGCTCCTTCGGGAAATCTTTGGCTCCCGGATTCCGTACCGGATTTATTGTCGCTCCTGAAAACCTGATGGCCGAAATGCGAAAATACCTCGGAATTATCGACCGGCAGGGAGACATCCTGATGGAACATGTACTTGGGGAACTGATTGCCGAAGGGGAAATCAACCGTTACCTAAAGAAGTCATTAAAAGTCTATAAGGAAAGAAGGGATTATTTTTCACTGCTGCTTCAGGAAAGTCTGGGGGATTTTATGCGGTTTGAAAAGCCTTCCGGCGGCCTGGCCCTCTGGCTGGAATGGCAGGTTCCGGTGAATCTTATGCAGCTGGCTAAAAACTGTGCCAGGAACAACCTGTTTATTCCCAAAACGCTCCTGTATCAGAATAAGCATCTTTCCGCGATGCGGCTGGGTTTTGGCAACCTGAATAAGGAAGAGATGGAAAAATCCGTAGAGATTTTATCGGAAATGGTAAAAACGATGATCTGAGGATCAGCTAAAAATCAGCTGCATAAAGAATTAAATAATATGAATTCGATAATATTTAATATTTTCAGCGGCTTAACATATAAAAAGCGGAATATGGATCGTATTCAAATAGAGTTTTACAATCTTTTGTATCAAATTATAATATTATTGGTTAGATTTTTGAATACTAAAATTCAAATCACACACACCCTTGAAGCTAATCAAATTCACAAACAAAGGCATTTATTGCCCGCAGGGAAAATTTTATATCGATCCCTGGCGGCCGGTTGATCTGGCAGTCATCACCCACGGACATGCCGATCATGCGCGCTGGGGAATGAAAAAGTACCTCTGCCATCACTTTACCAAACCTATTTTATACAAAAGAATCAGCGAAGACATCGAATGCCAGAGTGTAGAATATGGCGAAGTCATCAATATGAACGGCGTAAAGGTTTCTTTTCACCCTGCCGGGCATATCATCGGTTCTGCACAGATCCGTCTGGAATACAAAGGCTATGTAAGTGTCGTATCCGGAGATTATAAGGTTCAAGATGATGGGTTAAGCACGCCTTTTGAGCTGGTAAAATGCAATGAATTTGTTACAGAAAGTACCTTCGGACTTCCCATTTACAACTGGCTGGAAGTAGATGATCTTAATAAGAGGCTTCAAAATTGGGTATTGCGAAATAAAGAAAATCAGAAAACGTCCGTATTCATCGGCTATTCCTTGGGAAAAGCTCAGAGAATCATGAAAGCGGTTGAAGGAATAGGAAAAATCCACGTCCACTACTCGATCGGTAAACTGAACGAAGCTTTTGAAACGGTAGGTATTAAACTTCCCGAATACGAAATCCCGGATTTCAGGGAAAGTGTAAAACATGTGCAGGACGAAATCGTGATTGTTCCTCCTGCTCTGATGGATTCCAATGTCATAAAAAAAATCCCCAATGCAGCGATAGCGATCTGTTCCGGATGGATGCAGGTCCGGGGTGCAAGACGCTGGCGAAGTGCCGATGCCGGTTTTGCCATGAGTGATCATGCCGACTGGAAAGGATTACTGCAGGCCATCAAAGCCACAGAAGCAGAGATTGTACACGTTACCCACGGACAGACCGAGGTGTTCTCTAAATATTTAAATGAAATCGGAATCCAGTCTGATGTGGTGGAAACACTTTACGGTGATGATGACGAAGAGGAAGTGGAAAAAAAAACCGTTAAAAATCAGGAGCCATGAAGAATTTTGCCGAACTGATCAATGCGTTAGAGAGTACCAATAAAACCAATGCTAAAATCGATGCGATTATTGACTACCTCGAGCGTGCCCCTGATGATGACAAAGTGTGGTTCATAGCCCTGTTTACCGGGAAACGGCCGAAGCGGAATGTCAACAGCAATTATATGAAAGAATGGGCACTGGGCATTACACAGCTGCCTTTCTGGCTATTTCAGGAAAGCTATTCTTCCGTTGGCGACCTGGGAGAAACCATTTCGCTGATCCTTCCTCCGCCTACCGAAAAAATAGAGCGTTCGCTGTCTGAATGGATGGATGATATTGTTGGTCTGAAAGATAAGAGCGATGCTGAAAAAAAAGATTTCGTCCTGAATTCCTGGAACGGACTCGACTACACGGAACGGCTGATCTTCAATAAGCTGTTGGGCGGAAGCTTCAGGATCGGGGTTTCAGATAAAACGCTGATCAATGCCTTAACGAAATTCTCTGAGCAGGAATCAAGTGCTCTGATGCACAGCCTGATGGGAAAATGGCTGCCGAATGAAGTTTCTTTTCAGGAGTTGATTGCCGCCGAGAATGTGAATCCTGATAATTCAAAACCTTATCCGTTCTGCCTGGCCTATCCTTTGGAAAAAGACCTGGAAGACCTGGGACAGCCGGACGAATGGCTGATCGAATACAAATGGGACGGCATCCGCGGGCAGATCATCAAAAGAAACGGTGAAGTATTCATCTGGTCCAGAGGTGAAGAACTCGTGACCGAACAGTTTCCGGAAGTGAAGGAAACGGTAGAAAAGATGAATGGTAATTTTGTGATCGACGGTGAGATCTTAGCTGTGAAAGATGATAAGGTTTTAAACTTTAATGAATTGCAGAAACGGCTTAACCGTAAAACATTAACAAAAAAAATGTTATCCGAAATCCCGATACAAGTTTTTGCCTACGACCTTCTGGAACTGGAAGGTAACGATTTAAGGGAAAAACCGATCTCCGGAAGACGGGCGATGCTGGAAGAGCTGTTGTTAAACGAAACTCCCGAAAATATTAAAATCTCTGAAGTCATCGAATTTAATGAATGGAATGAACTTGATTTAATTCGTGAGGCTTCAAGGGAAATCAACAGTGAGGGCCTAATGCTGAAGCAGAAAAATTCGCTCTACCATTCTGGCAGGAAAAAAGGCGACTGGTGGAAATGGAAAATCAATCCGCTGACGATCGATGCCGTAATGATTTACGCACAGAAAGGAAGCGGAAGGCGAAGTGCCTACTACACCGATTATACTTTTGCCGTAAAAAATGAAGATAAGCTGGTAACCATTGCTAAAGCTTATTCCGGGCTAACCGATAAGGAAATTATGGAAGTCAGTAAATTCGTCAATAAAAATGCAATCGAAAAATTCGGACCTGTGCGAACCGTAAAACCTGAACTGGTTTTTGAAATCGCCTTTGAAGGCATTGGTTTCAGCAACCGGCATAAAAGTGGTGTTGCTCTGCGCTTCCCCAGGATATTAAGATGGAGGAAAGACAAAACGGTGGAAGAAATCGATGACCTGGAGGAAATTAAAAAACTGATACAGTAAAATTTTCAACGCTGGAAAACGCAAAGAGTTTGATCATATTTGAAATATTTTAGACAGCGAGGGCTAAACCATGTTCGTAAATTTTCAGTTCATGTTCAGCAAATGATAACGATGGTCCAGGAAAACTAATAAGTTTTGATTTCAAATTATTTTAACAGTTGATTACCGCTTCTACGGCATTACATTAAACATAAATATTATTTAAAAATTTGACAGCATTCGAAAATACCGACGGTTACCAAATCATTCATCACTGGATGGGCGATAAAGGCATTTCGCCTTTTAAATTTCAGACGGAAACCTGGTGGAAATTCGGGAACGGATACAGCGGAATGGTAGTGGCGCCGACGGGTTTCGGAAAAACCTATTCCGTTTTTCTGGCCTTGATTTCCGACTTTCTGAATCATCCCGACAAATACAAAAAAGGGTTGAAAATGATCTGGATCACGCCGCTACGCTCTCTTTCCAAAGATATTGCGAAAGCCATGCAGGAAGCCATTGACGAGATCGGCCTCGATTGGGCCGTGGGTGTAAGGAACGGCGATACCGATCCGAAAGTCCGCCAGCAGCAGGTCAAGAATATGCCGGAAATCCTGGTGGCAACTCCGGAAAGCTTACATCTTTTATTGGGTCAGAAAAATCACCAGCGGTTTTTCACAAATTTACAAACCATTGTGATTGATGAATGGCATGAATTATTGGGTTCAAAACGGGGCGTAATGATCGAATTGGGCATTTCACGGCTCCGGACTTATGTTCCAAAGATAAAAATCTGGGGAATCACCGCCACTATCGGGAATCTTGACGAAGCCATGGAAGTACTGATCCCTTATAACATCAAAAAAACAAAAATTACGGCCAAAGAAAAAAAGAAAATCGATATCCTCTCCGTTTTCCCGGATGAAGTGGAGATTCTTCCGTGGGCGGGACATCTCGGGCATAAATTAGCGGATAAGGTGGTTCCGATTATCCTGAATTCCAATTCCACCATTGTCTTTACCAACACAAGGAGCCAAAGCGAAATGTGGTATCAATTGTTGTTGAATGCCTATCCGGATTTTGCCGGACAGATTGCCATTCACCACAGTTCGATCGATGCACATCTGAGAATCTGGATTGAGGAAAACCTCAGCAGCGGAAAATTAAAAGCAGTAGTTTCAACCTCATCCCTTGATCTGGGAATTGATTTTAAGCCGGTAGATACGGTGATCCAGATCGGTTCAGCCAAAGGGGTAGCACGGTTTCTGCAACGGGCAGGAAGAAGCGGGCACTCTCCTTTTGAAACATCAAAAATTTACTGTGTCCCTACCCACTCTTTAGAACTGATCGAAGTTTCCGCCTTAAAGGAAGCGGTAAAGAACAACGTTATAGAGCCGCGGGAACCACAGGTTTTATGTTTTGATGTTCTGGTCCAGTTCCTGATGACGCTGGCAGTCGGAGACGGATTTTTCCCGGATGAACTTTATCCCCAAATTAAAGAAACGTATGCTTTCCAGGAAATGACCGAAGAGGAATGGAAAGGAATGCTGGACTTCCTGACCATCGGCGGAAAAGCACTCAAAAGCTATGAGGAATTCCATAAAATTGTTATTGATGAAAACGGACTGTACAAAGTAACCTCCCGTAAAATTGCCATGCTTCACCGGATGAACATGGGAGTTATCGTCAGCGATGCCATGCTGAAGGTTAAATTTATTTCCGGCGGTTACATTGGGATGGTTGAGGAATATTTTATTTCAAGATTAAAAAAAGAAGATAAATTTATCCTCGCCGGACGCGTGCTTGAAGTTGCGATGATCAAAGACATGACGGTTTTCGTACGTGCTGCCAAAGGAAAGGCTTTTGCCCCTAGTTATCTGGGCGGAAGATTGCCGTTAAGCTCCAATCTCGGACAGTTTTTGAGAGAAAAATTATCCGGTGCGCTCAATCCAAAGGCTTCTGAAAAGGAGTTGAAATTCCTTCATCCGTTATTGGCTAATCAGGAAGAACGTTCCCACATTCCGGAGGAAAATGAATTCCTTGTGGAGCTCATTAAAAACCGGGAAGGCTATCATTTATTCATGTATCCTTTTGAAGGAAGGCTTGTGCATGAAGTTATGGCGGCTTTAATTGCCTACAGGATTTCCAAGCTGGCACCGATTTCCTTTTCCATGGCGATGAACGATTACGGCTTTGAGCTGTTCAGCGATAAGGAAATTCCGCTGAATGAGGATAATTTAGGACGTATTTTAACAAGGGACAATCTGATGAATGACGTGATTTCGAGTATTAACGCCGCGGAAATGGCCCGGCGTAAATTCAGGGATATTGCCGTGATCTCAGGAATGGTGGTCCAGAACTTCCCCGGGCAGCAGCGTTCCAACAAATCGCTTCAGAGTTCGGCCGGACTGATCTTTAAAGTGCTGGAAGATTACGACCCGAATCATTTCCTTGTACGACAGGCCTACACCGAGGTTTTCAACGCACAGTTACAGGAACAGCGGTTGGTGGAAGCTTTCAAAAGGATTGAAAAGTCAAAAATTATCCTGAAATTTGCCAATACGTTTACTCCATTAAGTTTCCCGATAAAAGTAGACAGCCTGCGGCAGACGCTTTCCAGCGAAGACCTGGATTCGAGGATACAAAAGCTGATCCAGCAGGCAAAGAAAGTGAAATGATAGGGTCAATGGTGAATTTTGCCTTGCAAGTCAATTTTGCTTCGCAAGTGAATATTATGATTGTAAAATTAACAAACGTCTTAAATTCACTATTCAATAACCCACTTATCGTAAAGGTCAATGGTGATTGGTGAATTTTTGGAGCTATTTAAAAATGGACAAGCAAAGCAGATTGACCATTCACTATTCACCTTTGAATGTTCTTCAAGTGAATATTTAAACTATAAAAAATTGACAAGCGTAGCGAATTGACCATTCACCATTCACCATTGAATGTTCTTCAAGTGAATATTCAAACTATAAAAATTGACAAGCAAAGCGGATTGACCATTCACCTTTCACCTTTGCAAAATTAAAAAATGAAAATCGTAACAAAAAATATAACTCTTCAAAACGAACAGTTTACCTTAACCAATCAAAGAGCTTTATTCTGGAAAAAAGAAAAAGCGTTGGTCCTTTCCGATCTGCATATCGGGAAAGCCGCTCATTTCAGGAAAAACGGCATTGCACTGACGAGCCATTTGATGAAAAACGACCTGGAACGGCTTTCAATCCTGATTGAATATTTCCAGCCTGAAAAATTTATTGTGGTCGGTGACCTGCTGCATGCGGGAGATAATTCGGATGTCGACGAATTCTGTAGCTGGAGAAACCAATATCCGGATCTGCAGTTTTACCTTATCGAAGGCAATCATGACCGGATCTCAAAAAGTCTGGAATCCAAACTATGCTTAAATTTCAGATCAAAATCTTTTGAGAACGGAGACTTTTTATTCATCCACGATTTTGAAAAGAAGCAGGAAAAATTCCAGGTGACAGGCCATATTCATCCGGGATTTGTGATCCATTCCTCCGTAAAAAAAATCAAGCTGCCCTGCTTTGTCGTAACCGATAATCAGCTTTTGCTTCCTGCTTTCAGTGAATTTACCGGGTTGGATACAAAAAATCTCCCTAAAAAAGGAAGATTCTATGTTTTTACGGATGCTGAAATCTATGAAATTTAAGGTATAACGGCTGGAAGAAGGAAGCTGGATGCTGGAAGTTTATCACGCTTACTTTCCGAATGGATTAGTTATCCATCGAGGCCGTTTTTGATTATATGTGATATATAAGTAAGAAATCCGGATGAAATTCTGATTCACCAGACTGAATCCGAATCCTTTATTTAAATAATCGACTGTACATAAATAAAACAGTGTCGAATTTTCAGAAACTTCCCGCATCCAGCCGATTAACCCATTAATATAACGTGAATTCGATGATATTTAATTTGTTTCCAGTTATTAAAATAAAAAAGACAAGAGACTGTTATCGATAAGGTGACCGAATAGACTTCCAGCCTCCAGCTTCCTTTCTTCCAGCCTGTAAACTCAGTATCTACTTCGAGTTCACGTTAATGTAGTATTTTCTTCATCATCAGGTCGGTTTGTTCCTGACTACCCAATCTGAAAATATGTTTGCCGAATTCTTCAAAGCCGTTTTTCTTATAAAAGCTTACGGCTCTATGGTTTTCTTCCCAAACACCTAGCCAGAGGTATTCTTTCTTCAGTTCAGCTGCTGTTTCCAGGGCTTTGCCATACAGCAGCTGCCCGATCTTCTTACCGTGATATGAACTTTTAACATAAATTCTTTCGATTTCAAGCGAAGTATCATCCTGGAGTTCGGTCTGTGCTTTTCCTGTGTTTACTTTTAAATAACCGACCGGATTTTCTTCTTCCCAGGCAATAAAGAATTGGGAATCCGGATTACTCAATTCCCGGTTGAGCTTATCTTCAGCAAAACTTTCTGCCAGATATTGCTGAATCTGTTCTTCGGTATTGTGCGGGGCAAAGGTTTCGTAAAAGGTCTGCCTTCCAAGATCCCGTATTGTCTGAAGTTCGTCAGCAGATGCTTTTATAATATGGATTGATGTCATTTTTGAAGTTTAGGAAAATAAAATTTTATTAAAAGCTTCTGATGCCAGGTGAACCTGAATCGCCCAGTCATCTGCCGCTTCACTGCCGGCATCGTCGGAGATATATTTCAGACAGAGAAAAGGGATTTTTTCTTTCATAGCGATCAGGGCCAAAGGATAGGCTTCCATGTCAACAATATTATACACCGTTTCCGAATGGTTCATTTCAAAACTGTCGCCACTACCGCAGATGCCTTCCGGAAGGCCATTATGTTTAAGCCCGTATTCCAGGACAGGCGGTATTCCGGATAATGGTGTTTCATACAGACTAAAACCCAAACCTCTCACATCCATATCCCGCTGGATGAATTTTGTACAGCAGACCACATCGCCTTTATCGAAACTTTGGCTGCCCGCAGAGCCCAGGTTGACGATAAGCTTCGGGCGTTTGCGATAAATCTCTTTCGCCAGTTCCATAGCGGCGTTTACTTTACCGATGCCCGTTATGAGTTTGTTTTTATTATTGAAAACTTTTCCTGCTTCGGAGTCCAAAGCAAATACGAAAAGCGTATCTTCAATAGGGAATTCCTGTCCTTCTTGTATTCTGATCATTTATTTTTTATTTAATTCTTTTAACTACGGATTTTAACGGATGATTGTTTTCGCTGTAATGCTTTACTATTTAAGATTTTTATAATCATCAATAGCGTTGGGCTCCAGCCCGATGTCAGGCATATTGTTCGAAATTTAACTTTAGCCGAATCCTAAAATAAATTTCGGCTAAAGGCGGATCACCGAATCCTGTAGAGTAATCTCATATGTTTAGAAACGCTTACGGTTTTGCTTCCGTTGCTGTTGTTAAATTTCACAACCGTCTGCATCACATGAAGCCCCATTGTCTGCCTGAATTTTCAAAGGTGCCACTGTTTCATCGTAGGTTTGCTGAAGTGCACTGGTGAAAAGTTCAGCCGGCTGGGCTCCGGAAACAGAATATTTGCCGTTCAGGATGAAGAAAGGAACGCCTGAAACGCCGTTAGCCCTAGCTTCCTGGATATCCTGTTTTATTTCATCATCGAACGTAGAGGTATCGAGTACCTGTCGGGTTTCTTCGCTGTCGATTCCCAAAGATTCAGCCAGATCGATCAATGTCTTATGATCCCCGACATTTTTTCCCTCGATGAAATGTGCAATGAAAAGGGCTTCTTCCATTTCATTTGTTTTTTTGTATTTTTTCGCCAGATGCAGGATCTTGTGAGCGGAGAAGGTATTGGTGATCAAAGCTTTTTCAAAATGAAAATTAATCCCGGCACCGATACCCATCTGCTGTACCTGGCTGATCATTTGCCGGGCCTGTGCTTCAGGAAAACCTTTTTTCTCCCTGAAATAATCAGCGGTGGATTTTGTTTCTTCCGGGTTCAACGAAGGATCCAGCTGAAAACTTTTCCACTCCACTTCTACTTCATCCTTAAAAGGAAGCTGTTCCAGAGCTTTTTCAAAATTATTCTTTCCAATATAGCAAAACGGACACATCACGTCCGACCAGATTTCTATTTTCATTGTTTTTTATTTAGATTGATTTTTATAATTAAAACACATATCATGAATTAAACGGTTTTCTTCTGCTGAACATCAGGTGTGCGGTAAGTGCCAGTAAGGCCAGGACTGCACCTACAAAACATACTCCACCCCACTTTGCATACTGCCATGCGATAGAGGCTGTCCATGTTCCCAGGGACCCACCGATAAAATAGGATACCATATACACGGTATTCAGCCTGTTGACGGCATTGGATTTAATGCTGAAATAATTGGTCTGGTTCATAATGTGGGCAGACTGCACACCGAGATCTACTAAAACAACCCCGGCAATAAGCCCCCAATAGGTTTCTCCTGCAAAATAAGTGAACAGCCAGCTTCCGAAAACCACAAGCAGGGCAAAGAAAATAATCCTGTTGAGACTGAAATAGTGCTGAAGTTTCCCCACTTTTGCTGCTGCCAGCGCCCCGACCGCACCTGCCAGTCCGAAGCTTCCGACCACGGAGGAACCTGCATTGAAAGGAGGATTTTCCATGTGAAAAACAAGGGTGGTAAACAATGCACACATCGACCCGAAAGCCATTGCTCCGCGAAAGGATGCCAATCGCAGTACTTGCTGCGTCTTAGCCAGGTGAAAAACCGATTTCATCAGTTCTCCGTAATTACCCTTAAAATTGGGCGGCAGTTCAGGAAGCATTTTATAGACTGCAAACCATACCAAAACCATTAGTCCTGCAGCAATACCGAACATCGCTCTCCAGCCCCACAATTCGCCCACAATGCCACCGATGAATCTCGACAGGAGAATACCCATCAGCAATCCTGACATTACCGTTCCGATGTTGGACGATTTTTCTTTATCGGAAGAAAGCTCTGCTGCAATGGGAATAAACAGCTGCGGAATAACCGAAGTAACTCCGATCAGCAGACTGGCAATGTACAGCATCCAAAGTTCGGTACCGAAAGCCATCCAGAGCAAAGCTGCGAAAACAAGAAGCAGATCGGTAAGGACTAATTTCTTACGGAAAAGCTTATCACCCAAAGGAACGATCAGCAGTAAGCCCGCGGCATATCCCAGCTGGGAAAGTACCGAAATTCTGCCGGCAGCACTCTCCGTAACATGCAGTTCTTTGGCAATAAGGCCCAGTAAAGGCTGGTTATAATAAATATTGGCCACCACAAGCCCGGAAATAACAGACATCAGCCAGATGACAGTACGCGAGATACCGCCGGAAGAATTCAACTGCATACGTTTTCGTTTAAAGATTTTTGAAAAACCTATTGCAAAAATACTTATTTAAGATGAAAATCCGGTTTCATTTTATCGCTTTCAGCAATGACGAGAATTGACGGAAAAACTTTTACCCTATACAAATTATGATGAAATTTGTCCTATGAAAATCATACCACTGAAAGAAGGGAATTTTTCGGTAAGCAAGACGAAAGATTTTACCCTTTTAGCGGAAGAAAATAAAGATGCGTTAAAAGGAATAAAAATGTCCGTTACACCGTTTTTGATCATTACTGAAAATGATATTATCCTGCTGGATGCCGGGATCGGATGGAAAAATGATGAAGGAAAGATTGTAATTTCTGAAATTCTCGAAAAGGAAGATATTTATCCGGAACAAGTGACAAAAGTATTGCTCTCCCATCTGCACAAAGACCATATTGAGACGGTGATTACCCGTATCGAAAACACCTTTTATGCTACTTTTCCTAATGCGGAAATCTATATACAAAGAAGGGAGCTGGCCTTTGCTATGGGAAACAGGGGAAGCCATTCTTTTTATTTTGATACGCTGGAAAAGCTGGTACAGCTCAAGAACATTGTCTTGATGGATGAAGACAGCGGAAACATCACGGATGAAATTTCCTTTGAGGTCGCAGGCGGCCATACGCCTTTCATGCAAACATTCCTGATCCGGGAAGGTAATGAAACCGTTTTCTACGGTGCAGACGATCTGCCACAGGAATCTTACCTGAAATATCATCTGGCCTACAAGAGCGATTTCGAAGGCAGGAAAGCGATGGAACTGAGGATACGCTGGGCCAAAGATGCTGCAGAAAATCATTGGAAAGTATTACTGTATCACGATCTTGAAAAAGCTGTCCTGGAATTTTAATGTAGCTTTTCCCATAATAAATTAACGCGCATCTCTTACTTAATTTAATTTAAAACAAGACATTCCTTGCTTACTCTTCAGGTTAAGAAAAGGATAAATTTAATTTAAATAAAAAATGGTTTAAAGTTCATTAAACCATTTATAAATATCTAAATTTGAAGCGATGCTCAGTTTTTTGCGGAGCCTGTTTTTACGGTTCTGAATTGCTTTCGGAGTTACGTACGTATAGGTTGCAATCTCCTTGGTCGTCAGATTAAGCTTCAGATAAATACAAAATATCAATTCAGAATTTTTCAGATTAGGCTGAATTGTTGATAATTTATTAAAAAAATCCGGATCCACCAGTCTTAATTTATTCAGCAGACGCGGTGAGTTCTCTTTTGCTAATGTTAAAATTTCTTCCTGCACAAAAATCTTTTGGTTAATATCTTCTAAATTAAATTCAGTCTTTTCGTTTTTCATATTTTTCTCATCTCTACTTGGCTGTTGCTTACTTTTATGATAAGCTACAGTATTAATCGCTCTTCGTTTTGCTCCGCTACGTTTTTTCTTTTCCGGAGTATTATTTAGTTCAGTATTGCTTTAAAATATACGGGTGGGTATTTTTTCTTAATTTTGGCTTAAAACTAAAAATGTTTCTTACGGGATCTGTAATTTTACTTTTAGGCAAAGACAAAGAAAGAAAAAATGATTAAAAATCCGTGTACTCGTAATACCACATACATACCACGCCAATATTTTCATTTTTATACGACTTAATATATAAGACGCCTTACTTATTTACAAATCTAGATGATTTTGGAGTGTATTTTTTATGATTATAATCAATGAATTTCAAAAAATATAAATAACTTATAATATGGCACTCAAAATCATTTATCTATGTAATATACAGTACCTATTTCATGGTATTGAAGTGGTAGTATTTCTGCTGAAAGTATGTACGAGAAATGATCTTAGAAGGTTTTTGTATTTCGTAGAGTGAGTTTCCAATCAATGAAAATTGAATTCAATTAATATGCGATGATGATGAGCGCAACTACATATTGAGCAACCGCTGAAATTCTTCAAAATATTTTGCCAGATGAAGACCGTCTGTCAGGCCATGATGTGCTTCTATGGATACCGGCATAAATTTCCTGCCTTGTCTGATACTGAATTTCCCGAAGGTAATCTTAGGAATGGATTCTGTCGGATCAAAATTGGTAGGATGCAGTACTGCACTGAAAGCATTCCATGGAATTGTCGTATGCCTGACATGATTGAGCGGTAAAGTTTCATTGCGTATGCAAAGGCCTGTAGAGGCTTGTACCATTCTTATTTGTTCCTGTAAGCCTGCATTGAAAACTTCAAAATCTTCAGAATAATGAAAAAATGAAAACCCGAAAGTGCCGTCCGGCCTTCCGATGGTACTTCCGACATGCACTTCGTCATACTGGATGATCTGGCCTTCAACAATTCTGAGCTTAAGCTCATCGACTGTATTAATAGCCATCATGGATTTGTGAAGATAAATGGCAAAAAAAGAATGTCCCTTTTCTTGGGCCTCATCATAGGCTTTTGTACAGTCTACTTCCGAGGTAAACCCAAAATACGGACTGGCCATGCCGGAAAAAAATTCAAAATGTTCTTTCCTCTTCCAGCTGTTGATATCGATTACCTTCATTCTTTCCATAGGTACAAATTTCGGTAAGTTTGTCAATTAAAAAAAATTACATGTAAAGAATCTTACTGAATTTCCTGTTTAAAAAATATGTAATGAATAAAATCCTACGGATTTTTAATACAAAAGGGTAATTTGGTGGCTTTTTTGATATGAAAAGACTGTTTTATCACCGGTATCGAGGAGGGTAAAATTCTTTTATCAGGTATTATTAAAATTATAAAATATGTTATACAGAAAATTAGGCAAAAGTAATCTTGAAGTTTCAGCCATTACTTTCGGCGCCTGGGCAGCAGGAGGATGGATGTGGGGAAGCACGGACAGAAACGATGCGGTTGAAGCCATCAGGGCTTCTTATGACGCAGGGGTAACTTCGATCGATACTGCTCCGATCTATGGGCAGGGAACCAGTGAAGAAATTGTTGGCGAAGCTATCAAAGGAATTTCCCGCGATAAAGTTCAGATCTTAACCAAATTCGGAATGCGCTGGGATCTTGCCAAAGGAGATTTTGCCATGCACAGTAAAAATAATGACGGACAGGATATTGACGTTTATAAATATTCCGGAAGAGACAGTATCATTTATGAATGCGAACAAAGCCTGAAAAGGCTGCGTACGGATTACATAGACCTGTACCAGATTCACTGGCCGGATTCCACCACCCCGATCGATGAAACTTTTGAAGCGGTTTCGAGGCTTATTGAACAGGGGAAAGTACGTTTTGCGGGGGTCTGCAATTACAATTCCCAGCAAATGGAAGAAGCTGAGAAAACGCTTGAAATTGTCTCTAACCAAATTCCGTTCAGTATGGTCAACCGCGGGATTGAAGAGGAAACAGTTCCTTACTGTATTGAAAACAATAAATCAATTCTGGCTTACAGTCCGCTTGAAAGAGGCCTGCTGACAGGTAAAATTACCCCGGGATACAAATTCCAGGAGGGTGACCATCGGGCAAGTCACAAACACTTCCAGCCGGACTTTATCGAAAAAACCAATGCAATGCTGGATAAAGTAAAACCTGTCGCCGAACAGCACCATGTAAGCCTTGGACAATTGGTTTTAAGGTGGACCATCGAAAGACCGGGAATCACCGTTGCTCTTGCGGGAGCCAGAAATGCGGAACAGGCAGTTCAGAATGCCGGTGCGGCCGATATTCATCTTACGGCTGAAGAAATAAGCACCATCAATGATCTGGTAAACCAGTTTTAAAAGTACTTAAAATAATTTAATAATACGTTTTGAATTTTAAAATTCTGAATGTAAAGCCAGCAGCAAGAAGTTAATTGCTATTAGTTACTTACCATAAACGACAAACTGAGAAAAATGAATAAAGAAAGATTAGGCTTTATCGGCCTTGGAAATATGGGCCATCCAATGGCCAAAAACCTTGAAAAAGCAGGATTTGAATTGTCTGTATACAACAGGACGCCGGAAAAAGCACAGGATTTCCGGGAGAGTTCCATTGTCTGTGATTCTATTGCGGATGTGGTAGAAAACAGCGACATCCTATTTACCATGCTTACTCATGATGAAGCTTTACGGGAGGTTTTTGAAGACATCCTGAGCCGCGATATTTCGGGAAAGCTGTTTGTGGATATGAGTACGGTGTCTCCCGAAGCCAGCAGTAAAATTGCCGGTGCCGTGATTATCAAAGAAGCTTCTTTTATTGATGCCCCGGTCGCCGGAAGCACCAAGCCGGCAGCGGAAGGAACGCTGATTATTATGGCCGGCGGTAACGAGCGTGATATCAGCAGGGCCCTTCCCTATCTGGAAAAAATGGGAAAAGAGATCCGGCACCTCGGCGAAAATGGGAAAGGTATAGCTGCTAAACTTTCCGTGAACTATTTTATTTCCTGCCTGTATCAGGGATTGGCGGAAACGATTCTATTTTCGGATAAGCTGGGCATTGATCGTAAAGATATGCTGGATATCATCAACGAAAGCGCCAGCGGAAGCGGTGCTACAAAAGTGAAGACTCCCCTTCTGATCACCGAAAATTATGATCCCGCTTTTGCTCTCGACCTGATGCTGAAAGATATTCGCCTGGCAAAAGATGCAGGTGCGGAATTTCCCTTATCCGAAACATTGATCCAGACTTATCAGGCAGCCAGCAATGCAGGTTATGGAAAGGATGATGTGATCGGAATTATTCGGTATTTACAAGAGCCAGGGTAAAAGGTTGGGTTTACAAAAAAGAATTGAACCATTAAGATTATGAAGATGTTGCAAAAAGCAAAGCTTTCTTAATACTTCTAAATTTGTATATTAATCTTAATGGTTCAAATTATAGCATTATCACTTAAAATAATGAAAATGAAAGATTATAAAACGGCTTTCTTTTTTCTTAGGCTGCCGGTGGCAGTTTCTCTTCTGGGCCATGGATTGGTCCGTTTGCCAAAGCTTCCCGAATTCAGCGGCTGGATGGTGAAAACGATGGAGAAATCGGTTATTCCTGAAGGCCTGATCGTTCCTTTCAGCTATGTTCTGCCGGTAGCGGAAGCCATCATAGGTCTACTATTGCTGATTAATTTTAAGACAAAATATACCCTGTATTCGGCGTTGGCATTAATGAGCATCCTTATTGCCGGCAGCTGCTCTATTGAAAACTGGACCGCCATTGAAGCACAGCTGCTGCACTGCGTTTATCTTTTCGGGCTGTTCTGGTTTTATGAAAGATTTGCCGATGTGGAAGTGAAAGGGAAATAGCCAATGGTGAATTTCGCTTTGCAAGTGAATTTTTGAACTATTTAAAAATTGACAAGCGTAGCGGATTGACAATTGGCCATTCACATACAATTCTTTATTTCAGATATTTCTGTTTCAGGATAGCAATTTCCCGCGGTCCGATGCCCATTTCTACCTGGAAAAAGTTTTCTATACTGCCATATTTTTGATTGATGGCATTAAAGAAATTCCGGATCAGTTCCGGTCGCAGTTCCATCTGTTGTCTGATGCTGTTTTCAGATAAGCCCGACATTCCGGACAATCCTTTATACATAGAATTCATAATCGGATTTTTTGCCAGATAAAAGTTGGACGCCAGATAATCGCTTTCGATAACATCCTGGGGCACGCCCAGAACTTTCAGGAACAGGGCTGCAGCCATGCCTGTTCTGTCCCTTCCTCCGGTACAGTGGAACAGCAAGGCCTCACCGGGCTTTAAGGTCAGTAACTGAACGAAAAGGGGCCTGTACCGTTCGCCGAAATAAGGCAGCCCGCCTTCTCCATACATATCGAACAGAAAATTTTTGTCTTTAAGCATCTTTACCATATCCTGTGCAGTCGGCAGATTATTGCTTCCTGCCGGACAAAGCAGGTAATCTGTGCCGGGCGGAAGCCTGTCCGGGGCTTTTTTGGCTTCTTCGGTTCCTCTCAGGTCGATAACGGCGGCGATCTTTTTCTCCTGAAAGGTTTTCAGATCACGGTCGGTAAGCTTGTCAATGGCATCGCTCCTGAAAACCTTGCCGGGAATGACTTCTTTGCCATCGCTGGTTTTGTAGCCTCCCGCATCTCTGAAATTGTAGGCACCTTCCATTTTAACGACTCTTCGCAGGCTGTCTTTAATCTGCGCATTTGCTACAGTTCCCATAGCCATAACGGCTGCTGTTAATAGTATTTGTTTCATATATAAATTTTTAGAACATCTGCCAACGGATTCCCATCTGTCCCCTGCTTCCGTACCATTCGGCAGAAGTAACTCGTTTCCTGTTGTCGCCCATGTATAATCGAAGGCCTTCGTTGCTGATGTTGTTTAACTCGATAAATAATTTTACTTTTTTGCTGAGATCATAACTTGCTGAGAAGTCAATCGTAAAGTTTTTGTCTGACCAGATGTAGTATTGTGGCCCCAGGTTCTGGTTGATGGTTTCTACCGATTTTCCCCTGTAATTTCCTGCCAGACGGACCATCAGTCTATTGCCTTCATAATACAGAATGGCGTTGAACAGGTTTTTGGACTGGTTCGGAAGCGTTGTTTTATCGAAATACGATATCCCGTTAGCTGTTCTCGGCACCTTTACCCCGGAGCTGATAAAAGTATAATTGAATTCCACCCCGAAACCTTTCCAGAAACCGGGTAAAAAATCAAGGCGTTTGTTGATGCCTGCTTCAAAACCGAGCACATGGGAATCCTGCAGGTTTTTGGCCTGGGTAACCATATAATCCGTCCCGTTTAAGTTAAGAATAGAACTATCCTGAAATACGATATCGGAAATCTTTTTGTAAAAGACGCCTCCGGATAAGATCCCGATATTGCTGAAATAATATTCGCCCATGAGGTCTAGGTTATGGCTAAAAGTAGGCTTCAGATCAGGGTTTCCACGGGTAATCCTGTTTGGGCTTGTCGTATTGTCAATGCTGGATCCCGGTGACATATCTCCGAAATTCGGCCTGATGAATGATCTGGTATAGGCAAACCGCAGATTGGCTTTCGGTGAAAGGTTATATTTCAGATGGAGCATAGGAAGGAAGGCATTGTAATTACTTTCCACCACCGACGGGCTGATAACCGTTGCGGCAGGCGTTCCGCTTTTCGTGGCTTTGGATCCGGTCAACGTTAGTCTTGTGGTCTCATTTCTGAAACCGGCTACAATTTTCAATTGTTCAGCCGCTTTGATTTCTGCCATGGCATAGGTCGCAAAAACATTTTCTTCACCGGTATACACACTGGTTGCGTTGGTTTCAGCATTGGAAAAATCCCCAAACCCGTTCTGCTGTAAAAATTTAGGAGAAAACATCTGGAAAAGCTGGTCTTTTGTCGGCGGATTCATTACATAAGAATCGTAATTTCCGTTCATTCCGTTTAAGAAAGGAACACCTTTCGCTGGTTCACCGGTCGAGAGCTGTGACAGAGCCAGTAACGGCGGCGAATTAGGAATTCCTAAAGCGGCTCCCGGAAGATACACGGCATTGTAGCCGTAGGTACTGTTCCGATCTTTTGTACGGTATTTTGCACCGGCTTTTAAAATGATGCTTTCATTAAGATCAAATTTTACATTTGCCCTGGCAATCCGGTCGCGTTCGTTATTATCCAGTTTGGCAATAACGAGCTGGGAAAGCAAAAGCTTATTGGGGTTCATCACTTCTGCCGGGTCTTTTACATCGAAGCTGTAATCCTGATATTCTCCCCCGACCCCGTCCGGCGAATCAAATCCCCAGTATCTTTTTTTATTGCCGGAAAGATTATTGAATCCGCTGCTGATTTTCTGCCTGAAAGTAGCGATCGGAAGCCCTTTTATGTCATTAGTCGGCGGAGTATCCAAAAAATATTTTGCATGGTAATCGCTCAGCATCCAGTCGATATTCAGTTTAGGCGACAGACTGTGTTCTCCGCCTAATTCCGTCCCGTATAACTCCGTCTGGTAATGGGAATACCTGAAGTTGTACTGGTAACGGCTGTTGTTATAATCCACATAGGATTCGTACACCGGGCGGATGTCATCAAATTTATTAAACATTCCGCGGAAATATATTTTATGGTCGGCGTTAAATTTATATTCCAGCCCGCCGTTTAAACCGATGGTTCTCCGTGTTCCCATATACCGTTTCATCATTACAGTACCGATTGATTTCCTTTCCGCTTCATTCGCCGATGCCGTATTATAGGTCACGTCAAACGAATCGGCTCCCCACTGCCTGTCCCAGATGGCTCCGGAAAGGATAATCCCTAATTTGTTTTTAAAAAACCGGTCGCCGTAAACAATAGAACCATTGTAGGTTCCATTATGGGAAAACGTATTGTATCCTCCTGCTCCGCTCACACTCAGGGTTTTCCTTGCAGGAGCGGTTCTTGTGATAAAATTAATGCTTCCTCCGATAGCGTCACCGTCCATATCCGGCGTTACGGCTTTTGAGACCTGCACATACTGAATCAGCTCCGAAGGTACGACGTCCAGTACAAAAGAGCGGTTTCCGAGGACATTGGAGCTGGGCAGACGGTTTCCGTTGAACAATGCCGAAGTCCAGGCGAAAGGAGTTCCCCGTACCGTCGCCTGGTCGGCCTCACCGTGATACCTCGCTACTGCAACACCCTGTACCCGTTGTACGGCTTCCGCAGCATTTCTGTCCGGAAGCTTTCCGATGGCATCGGCAGCAATAACCTCCATGATGGCATTATTGTTTTTCTTGATTTCATAAGCTTTTGCCTGGGTTAAGGCATTCGGTCTTGAAATAACTACCTTCTCAATGTCTCGGGTACGATCTTTCTTATTCTCTTCGGGAGTAATGCTAATATAGCCAAGATCATTGGTTCCTTCTTTCAGCGTAACGGGAAAAATTTTGGTTTCATAGCCGATGTATTCTACCCGGATGTTTACTTCGCCTAATTTTGGGGAAAGAATGCTGAAATCCCCGTCTAATGATGAAACCGCTTTTACGTCGGAGTCTACAATCGAAATATTGGCACCCGGAAGCACGCCGTTTGTTTTGCCGACCACCGTTCCCCGGATGGTCTGTGCGTGAAGGATTCCCAGAGATGACATCAGAAAAAAGGCCGAAACCTGCATGATCCGTGATCCTGAAAAACCGATAGAATGATTCATAAATTTTTTTTCTGCAAATTTGAGACGTTGGGAATTTTTGTTCGTCCGTATGGAAAAACTACATTTCAAAACGTATCACTCGTTGGTTTGATACCATTAATATTTTGAATTTCAATGGTTTAATTCATTTAAATTATTTGTTATTTATTTATGAACGTAATATTAATCTGGCGGTAGAATTTTTAATGAAAACATAACAGCATTTAATCTGCCGGATCATAGATTATGTATTTATTTTGTGCAAACCTCAAGGAAGAATGCAATATATTGTTATCATCGGCGCTTTTCAGGCATTGGTAGCCCTGTGGCTTTTGCAGGTTAGGGATAAAAAATCATCTTCAAGCTATCTTTTTATGTGCCTTCTTCTGGCCATTGCCGCTCACCTTACCATAAAGTTTGTCATCTTTAATTTTATTCCGGATGAAAGGATCAGGCACGAAATGAATACTTTCATCGCCGCTTCCTACGGTCCGCTAATCTATCTGTATGCCCTGAGCAAGACGCAGAAGGATTTTTCAGCAGCGAAAAAATGGTATGCCTTTATTCCGCTTTTTATTTTAATGATTGCTTATTTAACGGTTTCCTGCGTATTTTTCGTTCTGAACCGTACGGACCAGACCCTGCTAAGCCTGTATAACAATCTAAGTTTATATTCAATGCTTGCCATTAATTTATATTATCCCCTGAAAAGCCTTCTTATTGTGCACCGGTATAAAACAGATCTTCTTAACAGGAATGAATATGGTGTTATTGTACGGATCTCGTGGTGCATTCTTTTTATGGAATCCACGGTAGTTATCGGTAAAACATTCCTTCACTTTTACCCGGAAAAATATCATGTCATCAATATTTCAGCGAGAATAGTTGTTTATTTCCTGCTGTTGATCATCTGCCTTTTAATCATTAGGAAGAACCTGAAAACAGGCATGAATGATCCATTTGAAAACCCCTCCGATAAAAATCTTGGAATTAATGATATAGATAAAGAAGAGCCGGCTTTAAATTATATAGATTATGAAATAAAATTCAGCGGACTCTGGCAAAACATGGACCGGCTGGTGCGGCAGAAACAACTGTACAGAGACTGTGACCTGAATCTTGATAAACTTGCTCTACAGACGGAGATCAACAAATATCAGATCAGTGAAATGCTCAATGGCTACAAGCAAAAACCTTTTTACCGCTACATCAACGAATACCGCATTGAGTATTTTAAAAATATGCTGGAACAGGCCATTGAAAAGGATGAAAACATCAATTTCCTTTCCTTCGCTTATGAAGCAGGATTCAAATCCAAATCTTCTTTCAACCGTTATTTTAAAGAAATCACCGGTAAAACTCCTTCTCTTTATTACAAAAGCATCATCAGCGGAGATAAACCGCAAAGCTTCGAGATCAGCATCTGATTTTTTTTATTTCTGTAAAGTATTTTCCGTCGGACTTCTTCATTGTGGTCGGATTTTTGAATGGTAACAGTAATTAAATTCAGGTTTAATCAAACCAATCACTTAAAATATATTTATTATGTCAACAGAAAATCTTACGAACACAGACGCAATCAAAAAAATTAAAGAACTTTCGGAAAGTGCAAGAATCTGTATGTTCTGCACGGAGCTTGAAACCCTTCCTATCAATTCCCGACCGATGAGCCTGCAGGAAACGGATGATGAAGGGAACTTATGGTTCATCAGCGGCGATACGAGCAATAAAAACTTTGAAATAAAAGACGATAAAAGAGTACAATTGTTCTTCATGAACAACGGGGATTACGAATATCTTTCCATTTTCGGAGATGCTACCATTTACAAAGACCGGTCTACCATTGAAGACAAGTGGTCGCCAATGGCCAAAGCCTGGTTTGAAGACGGGAAAGATGATCCTAATGTGTCTATTATCAGGGTACAACCCAAAGATTCCTACTATTGGGATACCAAAGCCGGAAAACTGGTAAGCATGCTGAATTTTGTAGCGGCAGCCGTTACCGGTAATACTACCGATAATTCCGACGGCGTCGAGGGAAACGCTAAAATTTAAAAATCAACTGATCCGACAAATACATCAACTATTAAATAATGTAAGGCCGTAATTTTTTTTTACGGTCTTATTCTTTTACCTGAAACTTAAACCATTAGTATTGTATTAGGTGTTTAGAGATATCAAGTTAGGCTTCGCTTTAAGAATACTGCTAAATAAAATATTGCCCTTTATCTTAATCAGTCCATAATATTTATTAATCCTTAAGGGTTTAATTTGTCTGTCATGCAAAATAAACAAAGGTTACTGATCGGCTTGCTGTATTATAAGCTCATAAAACAAAGAAACCACACAAGGCTGTATGGTTTTTTTAATGTTTTTAAAACGAGGGAACTTAAGGTGTTTCAGTGTGCGGCATATCCTCGGCTTTGATTCCGGGGAACCTTTTTCACGCAGCCAAATCGATAGCATAGCCAGCGATACGACGGTGAGAAAGTAGGACTTGGTATTCAGTCAGTAAGAATTAAGCCCAAAATTAATCATCAGCTTCAAGTAAATAATGCGTACGCAATTACGGTATAAAAAACGGTACCTTGTTCTTTATAATATTCATAAAATTTAAGATTAAGAATCCTCGGGATCTACTCTCTGGAGAGCCATAACGGAAGGACCCGTAAGGATTTTCCCATTGATATTAAACCTCGAACCGTGGCAAGGGCAATCCCAGCTGAGCTCTGCACTGTTCCAGCGGACTTCACATTTGGCATGCGGGCATGTACTTTTCACCAGATGTACTTTTCCGGTGGCCTCCTTGTATAAAGCGTAGGAATCACCTTCGTATTTCACAACTTTGGCTTCTCCTTCATTTATTTCATGTAAAGACGTAATCTTTTCCTTAAACAATTTGTCTTTGATAAAATCAAAAGCAACGACCGCATTTTCTTCCACAAAACTGGTGAATCCTGCAATGGGCTTTATCCGTGAAGGATTGAAAATATTTTCATATTTACTGTTTTCGTTTATAATTAAATCGGATATAATCCGGGACGAGATGGTTCCGAAGATCATCCCGTTTCCTCTGAACCCTGTCGCAGTATATACTTTTCCTTTGCTGCCCGGAAGCTTTCCGATATACGGGAAACCGTCCGTTGGCTCGTAATATTGGCTGGACCAGCTGTAATAAGCCGTTTCCACATCAAAGTATTTCCGTACATAATTTTCAAGCCTTGAAAAACATTTGCCGGTATCTTCTTCGTGCCCGGTCTTATGGTCTTCGCCGCCTGCAATGAGCAAAGTTTCACCATTTATTTCCTGAACGCGGTAATAATGATACGGATCAATAAGATCATAGCCCAGGTCTTTCGGGTAATTCTCATCTTTCAGGCTGAAAGCCATCGCATAGCTTCTGTACGGGGCATTGGTGGTGTGCAGAATACTTAACCCTGGAGGAATATGTGTCGCATAGATCAGATGCTGCGCTTTAATTTCACCTTTTGACGTTTTTAAAATGATTACATCATCCTGTTCGTCATGTTTTTCAGCAAGGCAGTCTTCAAGGATGATTCCGCCTGTATTGATGAACGCTTCGCATAAAGCTTTAATGTACTTTACGGGATGAAACTGTGCCTGATCAGGAATGGAGACTGCTTTTTGAAAGGGATCAGAAAAGGGATCAGAAAAGGGATTTCATCCACATACATCATTTCGTGTCCAACCTTTGACGCGCCGTCCACAATATCTTCAAGTTGCTTTTCCTGTTTTTCATCCAGGGCAAAGAGATAGGCTTTCTTTCGTTCAAAATTGCTGTCGATGTTGTAATTCTTAATATTTGTTTCTATTATTCCGATGGCTTCCTGCCCTACTTCAGCGAGTAATTGGGCATTATCTTTACCGAAATCATTAATGGCTTCGGTAAAAGTAGTATCGAAAAAATCATTTAAATGGGCAGTGGTTCCGCCGGTGGTTCCGGAACCGATGTTCGCCGCTTCCAGCAGGATACATTTCTTACCGGACTGCTGCAGTTGTAAGGCCGTGGAAATACCGGTGATGCCTCCTCCCACAATGGCTGCATCAAACATCTGGTGAAGTCCGGCTTCCGAAGAAAATCTTTTGATTTCTTCCTGCCATATACTTTTTCTCGCTCCGTCTCTGTACATAGCGTTAATGTTTTATGATTAGTGATTGTTGAAATACTCAGGATTATTTACTTAAGATAGAGAATCATTTTCTAACGTAAGGTATGTGAGCTGTTGGATGTTTTCTCCTTTATTTTTATCTTCCGGTTCATCCGAAAGAAGATCAAATCGGCATGACGTGAAAGTCCATAGGAAAATCATTCCCAGAATCATGATGATTTTGGTTTTCATAAATTTTAGTTTAATCTGTTATCAGGATTTTAATCAGTTTATCCGCTCACGATGAGTCCGCCGTTCGGATGCAGTACCTGCCCTGACATCTGTGCCGAATCCCGGCAGGCCAAAAACAGGAAACTGTGGGCCACTTCATCAGGTGAGGCATTTCTTTCGAAAGGAGGCTTGCTTAAATCTTCTTTCTCTTCCCCGAAGGTTTCTTCGGTAAGCGGAGTGGCTACCGGTCCGGGTGCTACCGCATTCACACGGATGCCCTTCGGTTTTGCCTGCAGGGCCAGCGAACGGGTAAAGGAAACAATGGCACCTTTTGTTGCGGAATAATCCAATAGTTCCGGATGTCCCTGATAGGCTGCTGCAGAAGTGGTATTGATGATGGCACTTCCTCCTTTAAGATGAGGGAAAACTACCTTTGTCAGCAGGATCATTCCAATAATATTGGAGTCAAAAGTTTTCCTGATGTTCTCTTCTTCCAAATCTTCTATGTTTTCGGAAGGAAACCGTACGGCATTATTCACAAGAATATCAATGCCTCCGAGTTCCGAAACGACCTGTTCTGCAGCCTTTCTGCAAAATTCATAGTCACTGACATCTCCCTGAATGATGATGGACTTTCTTCCGAGTCCTTTTATTTCAGCTTTTACTTTATCCGCATCTTCTTTATTGGAATGGTAAACAATGGCTATATTCGCTCCTTCTTCTGCAAAAAGCACTGCTACCGCCTTCCCTATTCCGCTGTCCGCTCCTGTAATGAGAACGGATTTATGTTCTAATTTCAATTTCCCCATTTAATTTCACTTTTCGTTTACCGGCTTCTGCATTTCTCCCATCCTGTGCGCCGCCATGCTGTCGGTCGCAATATTTGTCATCGCTACGGAAAGTTTATTTTTTAAGCCGGATATTACTTTATCATCGCCGTTCATCAGGGCTTTGTAGCCGTCTATTGCAACTTCTTCAGGAGACATCAGGTTGTCTTTGTCCTCAAGAATTTTACTATCGTTCATATCGGCTTTATTAAAGAAATCCGTGTCGGTAGGTCCAGGTAAAAGCGCGGTTACCGTAATTCCTGAATCTTTCAGTTCTTCACGGATGGCCTCGGACCAGGACAGAATAAATGCCTTTGTACCGTGATACACCGAATGCCAGGGACCGGGTGCTTTGCTGGCAATGGAGGCCAGATTTAAAATCTTTCCTGAGCATTTAGGTAAGCGGTCTTTTAAAAAAAGCTTGGTTAAAATGATAACGGACACAATATTCAGGTTGATAATATCCACTTCGCGATGGACATCAGTATCCTGAAATTTTCCGTAAACTCCCTGCCCTGCATCATTCACCAGAATCTCGGGGCTGATCCCGTGTAATTTCAATTCCGAATACAGGGAATAGGCGTCCTCCTGGGTAAAGAGATTTTTAGCCATGGTAATCACATTGATGCCATAGCTTTTAAATTCATTGGCTTTGGCCCGAAGGTCATCGTGGTTCCTTGCTACCATAACAAGATCATAGCCGTCTTTGGCAAACAGTTTTGCCAGTTCATAGCCGATTCCGCTGGTAGCGCCTGTGATCAAAGCATACCGATTCTTCCGGTTCATTTCTTTTTATTTTAAAATTAAAAGCTGATTGATCTCACTTTTAAAACATCCTAAAATGAATTCGGTATAATACAGCTGAGCATTGAGGGCCTGGGTTTTAGGATGGAGTTCCAGTTTTTTTGTCAGTACAATTTCCCCTTTGTAAGAAAAAGAAAAATAGGCAAAGATCTTATAGGATGAATTTCTGATCGGTGTACAATAACCGGTTGTAGCAATAGACCAGTCGGATTCGAAAAGCCTGGCCGCATTCAAAGCCATGGTTTCAGCAATATTTTCGGAAACGCAGTCGCACTCTTCGGCTTCTTCACGGTCTACATTCAGCAGTCTTACTTTTTCTGCCAGGGTATAGGTTGTCATTCCTCCTTTGTAAAACAGGGAGGCATTGGGCATTTGTGAAAAGGCTAACTGTAAGCAGCCTGATGTAACACTTTCTACCACTGAAATCGTTTCATCTGTGGTCATCAGCGACTGGCTGATGTATTCCAGGAGGTTTTTTTGAAATTCCATAATCTTAATATTTATGTGTTTGTGTGTATTTAATCTCTAGAGCGTAGAAGATTTCCAAGGATCAAGGACCACTTTTACGCAGTCGTCAATCTTTTTATCGAAAATTTCGTAACCTTTAGAAACATCTTCCAATGAGAGATGATGGGTGATAATATCGTCTAAAGTAACTCTGCCGTTCCGTACGTAATCCATCAGTTCATCGATAATGGTATGGACGTTGCACTGTCCGGCTTTTATCGTTATACCTTTATCAAAAATCTGTCCAAGTTTGAAATTATCGTAATTTACCGGATAAACTCCTAAAATCGGAACAATCCCGCCCCTTCTTACGGCACTCATACATGCTTCAAGGACTTTAACAGAGCCTTTTTCGAAATTCAGAACTGCTTTGGCACGGTCGATCAAATTTCTGTCAGGTTCAAAACCTACGGCTTCGATGCAGACATCTGCTCCGCGTCCGTCCGTCATATCCCTGATCTGTTCCACCACGCTGTCCGCATCTTCCCATAAGATGGTATCGCAACCGGTGAGCCTTTTGATCTGGTCCAGCCTGTACTGCTGGGTATCGACAACGATAACTTTTTTAGCATTTTTAAGGATGGCACTTTTAGCAGCCATGGATCCTACCGGACCCGCTCCGAAGATGGCAACTGTTTCCCCGCCTTTCAGCTCGCCCCATAACACTCGGTATAACCCGTCGGGAAAATGTCGGTAAGGAATAAAACCTGTTCATCCGTAAGGTGATCGGGAACTTTTCTCGGACCTACATGAGCATAGGGAACCCTTACATATTGGGCCTGTCCGCCGTCATAGCCGCCATAAAGATCACTGTAACCGAATAAGGCACCGCCTTTCTCGGTTAATATTCCGCCTTCGGGACCATAGTGATCGGGATTGCTGTGCTCGCAGGCAGTAGGAAGGTCATGCTGGCAAAAGAAGCAGCTTCCGCAGGAAACCGGGAAGGGTACCACAACCCTGTCCCCTACTTTTAAATTGGTAATCCGCTGTCCTACTTCCTCCACGATACCCATGAATTCATGGCCCAAAACCATTGGCCTTGCCTGGGGGATCCCGCCTGAAAAAAGGTGAAGGTCGCTTCCGCAAATCGCCGTGGACGTTACTTTAAGGATAATGTCATGTGAATCTTTAATGATAGGATCATCTACGGTATCGCACGTGATAACTCCGGGTGAATGAATAACTGCAGCTTTCATAATGTAATATTTATAGTGGTGTAAGATGTGTTGTTTAATCAGTCCTGTGTATTTCTTTCCAGTTCAAGATACCAGACTCTGTGCTGTGCGATGGCATCGATAAATTTATTGTCCGGTGTTTCATCTTCCCATGATACAATCGCAGGGTCTATATGCTTTTTCAAGCTTATATTGCTGTTCATATACAATGGTTCCGATCCTTCCCCGAAACAGATAGCTTTACAGTGCTTATAAGCTTCATTGATGAAATTCAGTACATGGGGCTTATTATCTGCCATCAGAAGCTCTTTTACGGAATCTTCCCCTGCAGCGATGTAGAGGGCATCAAAAGCAACGCTGGCAATGCTGGTCAGGGAATGCTTCGGGGTAACCATTGATCCGTCGTTGGTCGTAACCTGGGCCATACTCGGGCCGATGATTTCCACAACGGCATCTTCACCTTCCAGTTTGGTTTTAAGGTCCTGAACATGTAATGCATTTACGCCGTTTGCTATAATAAAGCCGATCTTTCTGCCTTTGATGGTACTTTTGATGGCATTATCCATACTCAGGGCAGCGGAAAGTTTGGTGTGGGCTTCTCTTTCTTCGCTCTGAAGATCCTGGTAGTTGCTGTCCACAGGAAGACTTTGGTTTGGAAATTCCAGTTCCGTTACCTGTACTCCTACTTTAGCGGCTACTTTTTGAGCCAATTCCTTATTGATGAAGTTCAGCTGTCCAACCATTATTTCCCGGATCGACGGAATCGTTACTTTGGAAAGTTCAAAAATCAATGCGTTCTGCAGGTGAATTTTTTCGTAAGCCGACTGGCTGTTGTAGAAAAGCTCCCGGCTCATCGATGCAAAACCTCTTCCTGAGTTTCCGTTTCCTGAGGATGAGGACCTTCCTCTTCCTCCACCGAAACCTGACCTTCCGGAGTTAGATCCTCTTCCTGATCCTCCACGGAAGCCCCCTCTGTTGCCTCCCGAAGTAAATCTTCCCTGGCTGTCCCTTTGCTGGTTTCCGCTGCTGCTGCTTCCTCTGCCACGGCCTCGGTTATCGTCTTCGTCGTCATAATCGTCATCTTCTCCATCATCATAGTCGTCGTCGTATTCATGTAGTCATAATCCCCATCATCGTAATCTTCGTCCTCAAAATAATCTTCATATTCCGAGAAGTCATCATCATAATCTTCATCATTCTGGGCATCATTATACCCGTGCCTAGCTGATAGATTTCCTCAAGATTGCTTGAAGAATCGGAATTTGTTCTTCTGCTGCGATTTCCTGAATTTCTGGTATTCATAACTGTTTTTTTTATGCTAATATTAAGTGATAAGTATTGCCGGCCGTAACTAGTATTAGACAGCAATGAGTTTTGGTTTTCGGTTAGAGATTAAAATATCGGTTCCCCGAAATCGGGAACTTAAAGAAATATGGATGAATTATTTACTCAAATTTACAATAGAATAATTCACTTTTTTATGACTATAGTCATGTTAATCTGAAATTATCCGGAATTAATATAAAATTTTACGGTTTTCCATTTTAATAATCCCTTCCTTTTCCATTTTTTTAAGGGTTCTGATTACGGTTTCTACCCGTAAACCGGTAAGATTTGCAATCTGCTGTCTGGTAAGTTCCACATGAAAACAGTGGTCACAATCTCCATCATGGTAACTTTTAAGATAGTTAAGCAGCCCATGCAGTCTTAAAAGAGGATTTGGAGAAGACAGATTCTGTAGCATAATGGCTTTAAAATAAAGTCTCTGCGAAAGGCAGGCATTCATTTCCAGGGAAAGCTTCGGATTTTTTTTCAGAAGTTCGATAAACTTCTTTTTGGGAACCCTGATCAGATCCACTGCGGTAAGTGCAACCGCATTCATCACGTAAAATTTTTCAAGGAACAGCATCGGATCCCCAAAACTCTGCTGGTCTCCAAGTATATTCTGGATGAATTCTTTTCCTTCCTCATTGTAGTTGTTCTGCTTTATTTTCCCTTTTACGATCTGATAATAATAAAGCGCATGGTCTCCTTCCTTATAGATAATATCTCCTTTTTTATAATATTTATCTTCACCTCCGTAAGAATACAGGAGATCAGGATCGATATTCATACAGCTTATTGTTTTCATATCTTTTTTTCAGATTTGCATCAAAAAAAAGACCATGAGCCTCCGTCCGAAAAAAAAATTAATATAGAATCTTGCGGTCTTTTATTTTAACAATCTTGTTGCGTTCCATTGTTTTGATGGTCCGAATAGCTGTTTCTACACACAATCCTGTAAAGCTCGCCATCTGCTGACGTGTAAGGGGAATCATAAAAGAATAGGGTGCCTGTTCTTCCTGAGAGCTTTTAAGGTAATCCATCAGGACCCTTAGCTTTGCCGTAGGACTTTGTGAACATAGGTTCTGCGCCATGATGATTTTAAAGTAAAGTCTCTGGGAAAGCAGTCTGTTCATATCAAAACAAATTTCCGGATATTCCTTAAGCAATTCGAAGAAGTTATTTTTCGGAAGTTTGAGAACTTTACAGTGAGTCAATGCAATGGCATTGATGGGATAAAGTTTATCCATAAAAAGAAAGGATTCCCCGATGCTCTGCCCATCTTCAAGTAGGGTCTGTATAATCTCCTTTCCTTCGTCGTTGTGATTATTAAGCTTGACCTCTCCCGTGGTTATCTGATAATAATAATTGGGCGGATCTCCTTCACTGAAAATAATTTCAGCCGGTTTGTATTGTTTTATGGTGGATCCTGCAGAATACAGGATTTCTTCCTTGATGATCATATGTAGCTGTTTTAGTGTTTCTAGTAATTTCAAGCATCCTTAGTAAAAGTAAAATTGGAAAGTAAGTAAATGATGAATGTAAATAATAAACACTGCTATATAACGTGAACTCGGGTAAAAATCATGAGGTGATT
>NZ_JBHGAQ010000009.1:0-175705 GCF_042610505.1 Chryseobacterium sp. sg2396
TCCGGCATATACATCCTTGCCCCGTAATCATACATTCCAGATTCCATCTGCAACTCTTTTCCGTTGTACTTGTATTGATATGAAGAATTACCGGCTAATCCGTTATATCCTTCATGCTTCATCCCAAACGGATAATAATTGTTTTCTTCAAGAACTTCTACGTTGCTGCCGTTGTCAAAATAACTCAAACGTACATTTCCTAAATGATCTACATAGTCGTAGAAATACTTATTGTTTTCGAAGTTTAGTAACCCACCGCAAAGCGGTGGGTTATTTAATATTGCTCACGGATTACAAATCCGCGAGAGTGTATTACTCATACTCAAAAGGAACTTTAAGCTGCCGGAGTTCAAAACTATTGTTATCTTTATTCAACCCAATATATTTTCCCGTATTGATATTAACTTTCAAAACTTTCTTTCTATTATTTAGCTCTAAATTAAGATTGAGTTTTTTATTTAAATTAATATTACACTTTTTCTCAAGAATTATATTTCCATTTTCTGAAATTACAATTTTATTTAGTTCATAAAGTGTTATCGTTATTCCTGCAAAGCCAATTTCTCTAGAAGTAAGAATTTTATTTTTAAACATCTCACATTTTCCTATTCCTAAAGAAACAGTATCCCCTTTAAAATGATCTTGAAAAGATATTTCTAGCTTACGATCATTCTTTTGAGCATTATATTTCAATCCAATGAGCATACTTAGTATTAAAAAAAATTTTCTTATTATATTAGAATCTATCATTGTCTTACAGGTATTATTTGCTTTCCATTATTGAGTTTTCTATTATCATATGAACTTTTCATTTGATCAATTTGCTCTGGTGTTACAGTTTTTCCTGCACTTGATGATTGCGTTTGAAGCATAATGTTTCCTGGTGCTGTTTTGGGGTCAGGATGTCCTTGCAGATTACCAGAATGCCCTATTTCATGAGCGGAAGTACGTTCCAATGTTGCAAAACCACTTTCAGTCTTTCCTGTTCCTGCATACTGACCAGTTTTAGCTTCTGTCCCATTTAAAGTTTGTGTACCAAGATAAACAACATTTTCACCATAAGTAGCTTTCCCTAAAGTGCCTTCAGGTTCATATCCCCCTAACCCGTTTGGTATTTTACCATTATCTACAATTCTAAAAGCATGATCCGTAGTAGTCAAGGGGTTATCTTCTGATACAGCTGTAATATTCGTAACCACGTTTACTTCAAACTTATCGTCTTTTATACCATATACATCTTTTAATGAACTACTTATTCTATCAGCATAAGCATTCATCTGTTCACTAGTAAATGACTTTCCTGAATCATTGATTACCTTTCCTGTAACTGTCATAGTAACAACTGTTGTACCGTCTTCTCTGACCGTTTGAGAAAATCGTATGTCTTTTACCTGTCTTCCGTCTGGGTCTATGAATCTAACCGGATTATTAAAAGCATAATTGTAAGGACTGTGTCGAGTCATTTTCTCCGCCAGCGGATCCACCACACCCCATCTCCCAATATCCGCCATATAAAACCTCGCTCCATAATCATGCATCCCGGATTCAGTTTGCAGTTCTTTTCCATTATAGCCGTATTTGTAAGCCGGGTTTCCGGCCAGGACGTTATAACCTTCATGCTTCATCCCAAACGGATAGTAATTGTTTTCCTCAAGAACTTCTACGCTGCTTCCATTGTTAAAATAGCTCAGCCGTACATTTCCTAAATGGTCACTGTAGTTGTAAATATACTTATTATTTTCAAAATTATAGTAACCTTCTGCTGTAGGAACGAACTTTAATGTCCGGGTTATCCTTAAAGAGGAACCCTGCCCTTCGTACTGGAAGCCATCCAGATATTCCGTTATTTTATAAGCCTCAGACTGGTTCTTACCGACCCCATACATATAAATTTTATTCAGTTTCGTACCGTCTGCTCTGAAAAGATAGCTTGTTGTAATATTGCGCGTTTCAGTGGTTCCGCTGAAAATATTCCGCACCAGATACGTCCGGTCAAAAGTGATACGGTCCGGAAGGTTCAGGAAGTTATAAGCCATGTTTAAAATCCCTTTATCCTTATGGGAAATCATATTCCCGTTCACATCATATGGGATGGCAATTCCCGATACATCAGGATACCCGCGGTAATCCGTGGAAGAATCCGTTACGGAAATGAGCCTGTTGCTTTGGTTATTATTGGCATAAGCGTAAGCAAGCTCATCGATATTAAAGGCTGCAGCACCCTGGTTTGATTGTGCGGATCTTTTTAAATTGGTAATATTTCCGTTCAGATCATAATCCACCTTCTCAAAATATTCCTTATCCGATGGATTGGAATCTTTCTGATAAAAACCGGCCTGCAGCCTGTTCAGGCTGTCGTATACATACCCGTATCTCCTCAGGTTATCTCCTGCAGTTGTTCCTGTTTTCCAGTCTACTTCTGCGATATTTCCGTTGTATTTCGGTTTTACCTGTAAGCCGGTGTAATCCAGGTTAGGGGTTACCAAGCCTTCTACGGTATTATATTTAATCTCATAACCAAAGAGTTTGCTTCCTAAATTTTTCGGATCATTGATTTTCGTCATCCAGCCCCGGATGTTGTACAGATAATCAATACTTTGAAGCGGACTGGAAGCCACCGTACCGCCTACTTTTTTATTGGTAAGCTGTGAAAGGTCATTGTAGGTATTCTGAGCTAAAATCTCTTCCGGGTTATTGTCTACCTTGTGCTTATGCACCAGAAGCCTATTTTGGGAATCATACTCAAAAGTTTCGGTAATCACTCTTTCCGTATCACCATTCAATCTTTTATGGTAAGTTTTGGAAAGCTTGGCCACGCCTGCAAAATCAAGTTCTGTCTCTGTATTGGTGTACCCGCCTAAATGGTTCGTGGTTTTGACAGCGATCTGTCTTCCCATCGAATCGTAATAATGATAGGCTTTCGTCCAGTTGTTGTCTTCGATGTTCTTGACATAGGAAGAGGTCACCATTCCTGTCGTGGAAGCGTCATCGCTGCTTCCCAGGGTCTGGGACATCGTTGGCTGGCCCAGTACCGTGGCAGGAACCGCCGGGGCTTCCGAAGGATAGGTGTCGTAATAGCTGACCGTTAAAAGCGTAATGCCCGAAGAAGGAAACGCCTGGTTCCGGTAATACAGGTTCGTCCCGCTTAAAACGATCGGGTTGGTGATGCGCGTTTCGGTGTTCGGGGAAGAGGCGGTCAGGGTATTTAATTGGTCCTGCACCTGGGTCCTGGAGTCCGTGCCGGGGTAAAACCCGGTATACGCCACCCTTCCCAGTTCGTCGTACTTGGTGAACAGCCAGCCCTGAGCTGAAAAGCTATTGTTCGCAGTCCGTAGCTTCCCGTCTTGGGAGAGCACCAGACGGTCCTGTTTGTCGTACACCATGAATTCCCAGTCCTTGCCCGGGATCTTCTTTTCCACCAGACGGCTTCTCCCATCGTATTTGTACTGGTAGCAGAGCTCGTTTAAGATCTCATCGGTGATCCCATTGTTACTGAGCCCGATCTGCTTTACCGCTTTAGGGGAAAGTACAAAAGCCAGCTGGTTGTATTCGTTGTAAACATAATAGGTATCGACATTCTGAGATCCGTCGTTTCTTCGGATCAGGATGGTCTGTCCCTGGCCGTTTTTAAATTCCGTCACCGGATTGCCGTCCTCATCGGTCACCGTGTTTTTGTACAGGGTCGATGCGGGATAGAATCCGGAGTTAGCAGAAGCTACCCATAAAGAAGAGACCGCGGTAGAGACATTGTTGACCGTGCTGGTGGTAGTCGTCGTTCCAAATTTCTTTACCTCCGTTCCCAGATTGGCATCATAGGTAAATTTCTGGGTCTTTCCCGAGCTCATTTTCCAAGCTTCTCCCGGAGCGGCCTGCTGAAGTATCCTATCCAGCGGAGAGTTTTCCAGCTGCTTCTCAGAATAGGCATTGGTAACCCCGTAATAGCTGTTGGCAGCCGATTCATCGGTAATACCCGTGTGGATCGAGGAGTTCTGGGTCTGCACCGGAACCGGAAGGATGTCTTTGATTTGTCTTCCGAACCCGTCATAGGTAACGGGCGTGACCAGGTCTTTTCCCGTGGGTGTTGACTTAACGCTCACGATCTGCTTGGCTCTTCCGAGTCCGTCAAAATACGTGATGGTCTCCGATCTTTTGCTGCAGTCGTCATTCAAACAGGTTTTGGACTGTATGTAATTCTCATTCGAAGACTGCGCAAAGGACATGACCGCGGCGCTCAGCGCAATAACCGAGGCTATTTTTGTTTTGTTGTATTTTCTCATGTTTGTGTTATGGTTTATAGTTATAGTTGTTCTCAGAGACTTTTTTGTTGATGTAGCTTCCACTGGTGTCCTTGCCTCTCACCTTTCCTTCTTTCAGCCTGTTTGCCGCATCATAGGTGTAAGTCTGCCTTACCCCCGATGGAGGCGTGATGCTCGTTACCCCGATCAGAGGATCATACGTATAGGTGGAAATCAGCTTCCCGGAAAGAGACGGCTCTTTTCTGAAGGTGTTTAGGGCATCCAGCAAAAGACCTTCTTTCGTAGGGTCAGCCGCATCATTATCCGAGGCCGTTATGATCCCTGCAATGGAAACGGCGGCCGTTAGCTGGTCGTAAGCCATTCCTTCTACTTTGGCAATCGGCTGGGTTCTGTTGTATCCCCAGATGATAGACACCGGAATGCCGTCTTTGCCGGTGTACTGTAACAGATTCCCCCGGTCGTCGTATTTGTCGTAAGTAACTTCGGTTGAAGAAGTGTTATTCAAGACATTGTAGGAAATCGATGATAACGGCAATACCAGGTTGCCCGACTGGGACGTCGGAAGGGAGGTAGGGTAAAGGGTTTCTGTTCTGGAAACCGTCTTTCCCGGATCATTAATGCTTTGCTTTTCAACCGTCGATTCCTCCAGCGGAATACCGATCATGTTTTTACTGATCATCAGCTGGTTGTTTTTTTCGTGGGCGTAGGCGTAGGTGGTACGGGTAATTAAATTATCCGAAAAGCTCATCGTTTTTTTCGTCAGTTGATTATGTGATGGGTTTTCATAATCATAGGTTATGGTAGTGATTAGTTTTCTTGCATTTGCGTTTGCAATACTGTCCAGTGCCTGATAATTAGGCATATTATATTGATAGACAGGAATTGGGTCAATAAAATCGGTTGTCGTTTGTTTTTTGAGTTTGGTATCTACAATGTAGTTCTTGTATGTTGAAATAAAAAACGGCGATATTCTCGGCACGTAAGTGCTACCACACTCTGCTAATCTAGGATCACTGACTACATGTGATATAAAAAGATTGGTGTTATAGCCAAGTATATTGTAGTTTCTGGTATAATCAACCTGTTTGTTCTTTAGGATCTGCCCGTTTTTTTTAATTAAATATTTAACGTTATTTAATGTTCCGCTATAAGAAAGTCTGTTTCCCTTAGCCGGAAAATAAGTAGTATTTAACATATAAATATAATAATTTTGATTCATTTCAGCGTTAAGATAGTCTACTTGTCCACTTGAAGGCGTACCTGTTCCGGGTCCGTTTCCTGCATATGGACGGATTTTATGAAGAGGATCATTTAAATCTTTTCTAAACTCTTTTTCGTACCCTCCATTTTCAAAATTGTCTCCACCCATACTACAGGATACCACGGAATAGCGCTCCTGTAATTTACTGTTGTATAAATCATTAGAATTACTTGAACTATGCAGGGCATATGAGACCGTTGCTACACTTGATTGAAACCCATCATTATAATTTTGGAAAAATGTTACATATTGTATGGTGGGCTCAGTCTTGAGAGATGCAAGATTTGTATTGGTATCGGTATAAGAATTTACTGGAGAATAATATAATCTCCTGTAGCTTTTGATCTGGCCGCTGTCACTGTCTTCTATTGATTGCAAACGGATACCAAATCCATCCATTACTTCTTCATGAGGATAATCGAAGGTTAAAAAAGAGTAAGGACGCTTTTCAAAATCGACAAGATATCTCTTTCCCTGTTGAAAAGCAAAGTTGTAAATGTCCTCATGATAAGCATAATTTAGAACGCTGCCCCCTGTGTAAAGATTTGCATTGGTGTCCAGATCCTTGATTTTGAATAGGACTTCTTCCATATGATGATTTATATTCCCATGCATGCCAAGTTTAAATTGTATTGATAAATTCTGTGGAAGATTTTCTATAACATACGTTGATCCTAAATCAAGATCAGGAAGAGATATTGAAGAATATATTAAACCTTTCTTTTTAGGACATTCATATGTTAGTTTAGTTTTTCCTCCAGTAGGATATATAATTTCTGTTAATACCCCTTTGGAAGCATAGGTAAAATCCGGTGTACGATCTCCAAAGGTAGACAGGATGTTAGTTTGCTCGTAAATAGGAGAAATAGAGTCTGTGTTACCATAAAAGCCTGCGATTAACGAGAAATTACTTGATTTACCGTTAAAGTATCCGAACATATCCTGTCCATATGATAGCCGCTTAGGTAAAGCTAAAGGGTCATTATAGGCAAATTGATATTTTTTTTCAAAAATTGTCTTATTGTAAAAATTTATACCGGTGAGGTAAAATCGCTCAGATAATGAATTTTGAGAGATTGCAGGTTCAAAGAGATAATCAAATGTAATTTTTTTAAAAACGTCGTTGTTGGTTTTGTACTCAATAGCTGAGAGGAATGTTGTATATTCAGAATTTATGGTATTGCTGTAAATAAAATTAACTACTTCTGCGTTTCGATTACTGCTTATTGTCTGTATTCTTTTTTTGTTTTTAGTAAAAAGAGTTTGAGTGCTTATTTTTAAATCTTGATCCATGTTGGGTGTAAATCCATCCGGACCGATAAACACATTTACTTGGTCAAATAAATATCGTTGATGTATTTCAAACATTCTTTTGGTTTCGAGAGAGGTATCGTTGTACGTAAAAGATATTTTTTCTCCATTTGGATGTTCTACTTCTTTTATAAAATATGAAGAAGTAGCGTATTCACCTGCCGGATGATCGGGCATCGCTTTGGATGCAGTTTTTTCCTGGAATTCCAAACTTCCGCCAAAAACATATTTTATACCATTTACATCGGTAATCTCAAAACCTTCAAATTGTCTGTTATTTGTACTATTGTTAAGATTGATATTCTTTATTTTGACGTTTGAATCATTTTTTAAAAATATGGGGATAAAATTCTCATCCAAATAGAATGAGCCCGAAATTTCAGCAACTCTAAATTCAAAAATATCTCTTTCCGTATCAATCTGTTGTGGTGAGTAACAAGCAGTTCTAACTTCTTCATCGGCATCACAATCTGATGAGGTAGTCTGCATAATCTGTATTTCGGTTTTATTCATTCGCAGGGTTGCAAATTCATCCCTTAATCCATTAACGGTCCTTGTGATAACCCCGCCAGTATCTAGAATCCACGTCATTCCGGTATCATTGGGTAAATCATCTACCTTAACCCCCGTACCACTGTAATTTAAATTAACATTCGTTGCCAATTTGCCGGAACTGAAAGTAAAAAGAGGAATATTTACATTTGCAGCACCTACATGCTCATTTTCCGAAACAACATCTGTAGATCTCACAAAAGAAAAAGACTGCGGACTTGGCGGGATATAGCCAAGCTGCTGAGAATAGATCCTTCCTGATTGAAAAAAAATAAACAGGAAAATTGTAATTAATTTTAATTTTTTCATGGTTTTTTTTATTTTTTAATCAGTTTCGCACTTGCCGTTTTCCCTGCCTCCGTCTTCACCGATACTAGGTAAGCTCCCTGAACCAGTGGCTGCGTGTTGATCTTGGTTATCTTGTTTTTTGTTTTAATGCTTTGAAGCTGCCTTCCACCCAAATCATACACCGTAATCTCCGCTCCAAACGCTCCTTCTCTCAGACCCTCAAACCCAAGTTCCACATACGCATAATCGCTCACCGGGTTCGGGTAGATCTTAATATCCTGCTTCTCGATCAGCTGGTCAATCTGCCTGTCGCCCAGCTTGACGATTTTCCAGTTCTCTTTGCCCAGTTCTTCGGCGCTGGTTCCGGCCAGGATGATCGAACCGTCGCGGTTCAGCTTAATATCCGATAATCTTTCTTCTCTTTTACTCGATTCTCCCTTGACGTGCTTTCGCCACTGCTCGTTTCCGTTCTGATCAAGATACAGCATCCAGAACTTTTCATCGTCCGTTTCGATTCTTCCTTCTGCCTGCGTGTAACCGCCTAACAGAATTCCTTTGGTCGATTTATCATCCGAGGCATGCACAACGCTCATCCCCATTAAAACGTCCCGGTTTTTGAAACTGTAGGATTTCTGCCAGATCTCTTCCCCCTTTGCATTTACGGAGATTAACCATAGGTCGGTTCCTTCTTCTATACCGACGGTTTTATTCCCGGACCTCTCCGACCTTGATTCCCCGCCGATCAGATAACCCGTGGAAGTCATTGCTAACGTTCTTAAGTGATCATCGCCTTTGCCGCCGAAATTCTTTTCCCACTCTACTTTACCGTCTTTGGAAAGCTTAACGATCCAGTAGTCCCCTTCGCCATAATTGCTGCTGGCTTTGGGCTGCTGGCTTCTGGCTGTTGAGGACGATGAATTCGCAGGCAGCGGTATATTTCCAGTCCCTGATTTTCCATTTCCTACGACTTCTCCGCTTCTTGAGTAGATCCCTAACAAGGCTCCGCCATCGACCGTCGGAATCATTTTCTCCACTTCATCCAGTCCTTTTCCACCCAAAACAAGCTGCGAAAGCTCTTTTCCGTTCTTATCGAGTCTTAGTACCAAAACATCTTTGGAGCCGTACCCCTGGAAAGTGCCCTGAGGCTCTCGAAGGGTGGTGTTTCCCGCTACAAAGAATCCGAAATCAGTTGTCTGGATCACCGCCCGTGCCTCTTCATCAGAAGCACTGCCGATGGTTTTCTGCCACAGCTCATCGCCGAATTCGTTGATGCGGATCAGCCAGAAATCGCTTCCGCCTTTGGACTCTTCCTTCTTATCCAGGCCTTTTCCACTGTAGGAAGTACCAGCCAGTAAATATCCGCCTTCCTGAGTACCAACAGTTGCCGACAAAAAATCATGATTCTTCCCGGAGAAATATTTTTCCCAGACTTCTTCCCCTTGTTGATTGAGTTTCATTAAGTGAAAATTGTATCCCGCATTTTGTTGTGCGGTCCCTGAGCCTGTCGGAGGGTGGATACTGCTGCCTGAGATCAGGTATTGTCCGTCAATAGTGGTGGTGACTTGGCTTAAGAAATCCTGTGTCGAGGAGCTGATGTCCTTCTGCCAGACTACTTCCTGGGCAGATACGCCCAGTACCGTGCACATCGTAAGTGCGCTCATGTAGAGTGTTTTCATGTCCTTAGTATTTGAATGTATTAATTTTTAATTGTTGCGAAAATAAGGATTTTTAGTTCACGTCCAAAAGATTTATAACATAAATTTAATATCAAGTTGATCATTTTTCTGCAAAGCTACATCAGCAATGCGACAAAACTTGACGTATTATATTTAAATATTAGAAAATGTAAAAAATCTTTCCTATTGCTATTGAGAATATGAAAAAGATAATTAATGATTTGTATTTTATAATGTACCGAATGTACCACAAAAAGAAATCTCGGACATTAGGAGTATTTTACGGAACAATAACCGTAAAAATTACTGCCGTTATATAAAAAAAATCTACAAATCAATTATATTAAGATTTATTAAGCTCTTCTTTCAATCTCTCTTTCAAACCTAAATTCTAAAAAAATTCTATTTTAGCGCAAAATTTGCAGCTTCCAAAAGTGATACAATTCATTAAAATTTATTCATTTAAAATACGGGTTCATAAATATGGCTGAAGAATACCTTAATAAAATCCTGGCAGAATATAGAGAGTGTTATTCCCTATATTCCGCTTTAGGCTCCAAAGTGGAACAGCTGTTAAGAAGATCATGCAGGAAAATCCCCATCCATCAGATTACGGGTAGAGTAAAGACCAAAGCAAGTCTTGCCCAGAAGATCATCAAAAAAGACAAATACAAAAGTCTTAATGAGATTACCGATATTTTAGGATTAAGGGTCATCACTTATTTTGAAGACGACATCTCTAAAATTGAGGAGGTCCTTAATCGTGAATTTACGGTCGACTGGAGCAATTCCGTTGATAAAGGACACATTGAGATTGATAAGTTCGGATACAAAAGCATTCATTTTATCCTGCAGGTTAATGACCAGAAAGCGAAGTCGAAAGAATATGCGGATTACAAAGAGATCAGGTTTGAAATTCAGCTCAGAAGCATTCTCCAGCATTCATGGGCAGAAATAGAGCATGATCTGGGCTATAAATCGGTGACCGACATTCCTGAAAAAGCACAGCGCACCTTCTATCGGGTGGCAGCCCTTTTGGAACAGGCAGACATTGAATTTACCAAGCTTAAAAAAGAAATTCATGAGTTTGAGAATTCGGTAAGCAAGAACCTGAAGAACAAGCGGGAACTGATTAACATCAATGAATCAACGATTATTGCTTTCGTAAAAAAGAATCCGCTGCTGCGCGAGATTGAAGGCAAGGTGAGAAAAGCACTCAGAACACCGGGCCAATCAAGATTCGATACCGCTTATATTTCGGCAAACCATTTCCCGGCACAGCTTAAAGACCTGGGAATTCTGAACCTTATACAGCTTGAGGACCAGCTTTTGCAGCATAAAGACGAGATCATCACCAGCGAAATCAGCTATCTGAAGTCGGTGAATAAAAACCTGACCGACCGGAGCATTAAATTCGCCATTCCGCAGGGTGCACCCATACTATGGCTGATCCATTACTTTCAGAGCAAGCACAATACAAGATGACAAACAAAAAACCTCCTGAAGCAATCTCCGGGAGGTTTTTATATTTAAATTTAAAATTCTACTAAGGATAAGGAGCTATTGCTACTTCCAGCCCTTCCATTTCAGGAACGATGTGCAACTGGCAACCCAATCTGCTGTTGCTTTCTACATGGAACGCCTCTCCTAACATCGCATCTTCTTCATCACCCATCGGCTCCAGCCCCGGATCGTTAATCACATATACCTGACAAGACGCACACATGGCCATTCCTCCGCAAACCCCGATGGTTCCCTCTTCCGCCAGTTCGTATGAACGGATGATCTCCATTAAATTCATGGACATATCCGTTGGGGCTACAATATCGTGGGTCACGCCTTCACGGTCGGTGATCTTTATGTTTATATCGCTCATTTCTATTGATTCTAATGTTATCTGTTGATGGCAGGACCTTCAACGGCAACAAATTTAGTCAATTTTTTTCACAACCGCTTTCTCAGCTTCTTTACGGCTTCCGTCGAAACCGTCTACTCCACTCACCGTTGTGTATTTTAGTACGAACTTTTTACCAGGATTCAACCGGTTGTACACACCCTGGCACATTAATGTCGCTTCGTGGAATCCGCAAAGGATCAGCTTTAATTTGCCCGGATAAGTATTGATATCCCCGATCGCGTAAATTCCATCAATATTGGTCTGATAATCCAAAGCATTATTTACCACAATAGCATTTTTCTCGATATTCAGTCCCCAGTTTCCGATCTCGCCCAGTTTCGGGGTAAGTCCGAATAACGGGATAAAATAATCCGTTTCCATATCGTAAGGATCCTGCCCGTCTACTGCCACGGTAATGGCTTCCACTTTGCCTTCTCCTTTTATTGCAGTTACTTCAGCGGGTGTAATCAGTTTGATTTTTCCCTGGTTTTTCAGATCCTGAACTTTTTCTACCGAGTCTAAAGCTCCGCGGAATTCATTTCTTCTGTGGATAAGCGTTACTTCGCTGGCTACATTGGAGAGGAAGATACTCCAGTCCAGAGCTGAATCTCCACCACCGGCGATTACCACTTTTTTATTTCTGAAATGCTCAGGTTCTTTTACGAAATATTCAAGGCCTTTTTCCTCGTAATCCGCAACATTTTCAATGGTTGGCTTTCTAGGTTCAAAAGTACCAAGGCCACCGGCAATAGCGATTGCTTTTGCTCTGTGCACTGTACCTTTGTTGGTAACCACTTCAAACCATTCTTCATCTACTTTGGTATAGGAAACAGCCGTTTCACCCAGGGTAAATCCCGGCTGGAACTGCTTGATCTGCTCCATCAGATTATCGACCAGTTCTCCCGCATTTACGGAAGGATAACCCGGAATATCGAAAATAGGTTTTTTAGGATACAGTTCCGCCAATTGTCCTCCCGGTTGAGGAAGCGCATCGATGATATGGCACTTCATTTTCAGTAAACCTGCTTCAAATACAGCAAAAAGTCCAGTCGGGCCGGCTCCTATGATCAATATATCGGTCGTTATCATATTTATAAGATAATTTAATTATACTTGTGAATGCAAATTTACTAATTTAATGCGAAGGCTATTTAATTCAGTCTAAATAAAAAACTGAGATTTATCAAACCTTTGGCATTTTTTTTAATCTAAAATTGGTAACCTTTTTGTAAAATTGTACTTATGAAGAAATTTTTTAATGTAATTTCCCTTTTTATATTCTGTCTGAGCTTCGGCCAGATTACCAATATTGCTGACGGCGAGTCTATTACCCTGAGAATCCATTATGGTTTCCTGAATGCCGGAAGCGCCAACCTTACCGCACAGAAAACCATGTATAAAGGGGTACCTCATCTTCATGTAAGGGGTACGGGACAAACTACGGGGGCAGTAAAAGCCTTCTTTAAAGTAGATGATTTTTATGAAAGCTATATCAACATGCAGACGGAGCTTCCGAGCTTTTACGTAAGAAATGTAAAGGAAGGCAGCTACAGACAGCATCTTGAAACGGTTTTCAATCACAGCAACAATACACTGGTTTTAACCGATAAGAAAACGCCTGCCAACGGATCCAAAGTGATCAAATCCGTAAAAGGCGTCCAGGATATGCTTTCCTGTTTTTACTATCTGAGGAGCAAAAGCCCGGCTGAACTCAGAGTAGGAAATACAATCAATATGAATGTCTGGATCGATGACGAGTTGTTTCCGTTTCAGCTGAAGGTAGCCGGAACGGAAAATCTCAAAACCAAATTCGGAACCATCAATTGTCTGAAGATCATTCCTTCCGTTAAGAGCGGCAGGGTTTTCAAAGAGAAGGAAGGCGTAACGATGTGGGTTTCCAATGATGCCAACCATGTACCGATGTTGCTGAAAGCAGAGATTGCCGTAGGATCTTTAAAGGCAAGCATTGATGATTTCAAAAATGTGAAATATCCTTTAAAGTTTACCAATTAAAAACAAAAGTAAAATTATAAAATACCTGCAATCTCTGCGGGTATTTTTTATTGGATGTAATAAATCACAGAACAGAATTGTCTTTTGGGTATAGACCTTTATTAAATTGATTATATTATTAACAGGTTTTTATATATGTTTTTAATTGCGTTTTGTTTCTAAGGTCAGCAATTAAAAACAAAGCCTCCGGAACGCTCCGGAGGCTTGTTTTCATTACTTGTGTTTTTTTAGGCCCCTTCATTATATCTCCCCCTTTAAATTATCCTACCGGAAGATCTTTCGACCTGCAATAAGATATAATCATTTGTGTGTTTCAGTCTCTGGTCCCGTATGGGAATCATCATTTGTGTCCGGAACCAAAGACCTTTGGATATAGGTTAATAATTGTTTATTATTCTTTTACAAAGATACTTTACCAGCAAGTTACAACCACTATAAATCATTTAGATATATATCGCCGGCATTGTAGATATTTATCTACAAAAAATTAAGGTTTAGAGGGAGAAGGATGCCTGTTTTTAGGACTGGAAAAACGCTGCAGTAAAATTCGGAAGCTGCCAAATGCTTTTAATAACCATAATTTTTAGCGGATCATTAACGATACAAAGCTATTTTCCAACAAGCATGAAAATTATTGCCGGTCAACAGTGATTCTTGTAAAGCTCGATCAATTCAACCAGATTGTTTATTCTGAGTTTGTCAAAAATCCTTTTTTTAATGGTACTTACCGTATTTTGTTTAATATCCAGCCTGTTGGCAATTTCAAGGTTGCCCAGTCCTTCCGCATACATTTCAGCAATCTGAAACTCCCTCTCCGTAAGGGATAAAAAAGGGCTGATCAGGTTGCGGTTATGCAGTGAGTTCATCAGTAAAGCCTGGGTTTTAGGCGATATATATTCACCATGTGTAATTATTTTAAGAATGGCCCGCCTTATTTCATCCTCTTCATTCAGTTTGCTCAGAAATCCGTTCACTCCGGCGTTAATGAATTTTAAGGCATGCACATCTTCCTCAATTCCCGTAAAAATAAGAATCCTGATTTCAGGCCTGAGCCGTTTCAGCTCAGGAATTATGGAGAGGCTGTTCCCATCCGGGAAATGGGCATCGATAATTGCAATATCTACAGGATGGCTGGTAATGAATTCCAAAGTCTGCTGTACGCTGGAGGCCTGAAAAACTTCATATTCCATATCAATATCCTCCAAAACAAAAACGAGGCCCTGCCGTATAAGGCTATGGTCATCTGCCAATAAGAAGCGGATTATTTTTTGATCTGGCTGAATCATTTTATAAGATTTAAATTAACCGTGAAAGTTACCGTTGTTCCTTTCCCCTGTTCGCTTTCTACTTCGATATGCCCCGAATACAACTCCACTATTTCCTTACAGAGGCTTAATCCGAGCCCGGCCCCAAGGTTTTCTACGTCTTCCGACAATACGCCCTGGTAATAAGGTTCAAAGATCCTTTCAAGATCATGTTTTGAAATTCCTGCTCCGTTATCGGATATTTTTGTCGTCATAGAAACCGTATTGTCGTCCAACCGTTCTGTACGTACAACAACGGTGATCTGTCCGTTTTCCGTAAACTTATTGGCATTCCCCAGAATATTCATGAAAATCTGGTTGATTTTTTTATTATCGGAATAGACTGAAAGATCCGGATCCAGATTCTTGTGGATCACAAATTTGTTATTTCTTGTTTCTATATACGGTTCAATAGAAGTAAGTATGGAGGTAATTTCATACTGAAGATTAAACGCTACGGGAACCAGCTTATTTTCAACGGCCTGGTTCCTGGTATATTCCAGGATCTGGTTGGCCTGTATAAGAAGACTGTCGTTGGTAAAGCTGATCGACTTCAGATATTCTTTGATCTGGTCGTCATCCGTCTTTTTATTGATCCTCTTGATGAAAAGGCCTATAATTTTCAGTGGGGATCTAAGTTCATGGCTCAGCATCCCCAAAATCCTGTTTTTAAAATTCAGGTTTTCACGGATCTGTTGATTGGCTGAATTCAGCCGCTTTTCATAAACAAAGGCAATCCGCGTGAGGAACATAATCAGGATCGATACGACGAACATCAGAATAATGGCACCAAAGATGAGATAGGTCCTGATCCTGTTGCTTTCAGAATTGTGCTTGTCATATTCTTTCTGAAGATCATTTTTAGACTCCTTGATTGCGACATCGTAAATATTCATCAGCCCGTTGCTATACATTAAAAGCTTACTGAAAATCCTGTAAAACCTACCTTCATTATTATGCTTTTCGATGACTTTCACCTGTATTTTCCGGATCTGTCCTGTATAATGGTTCGTCGCCTGGTTCATAATGCTGTCCACCTCTGCCTTTATCTCCCTGGATACGGGAACCTTTCCCTGCTTTACCGTAACCACCGTACTGTCTTTGCGTACACTTTCCTTTCCGGAAATGGCATCTCCCAGACGGCCGAACAGTCCTTTTTTCTTTACTGTATCGGAAAAGGTTTTTGTTTCGATATTAAACCGGTCAAAATTATAATCTGCATTGAATTTTTCCAGTTTCGGAAAATTATTCTGTGTTTTTAAATTGGATTTCGATGAATATTCATACGTAGAGTCGATCAGCGATTGTAATTTTTTAATCTCTAATGAATCGCTTTTCTGTAAAGATAAAATGTTTTTCAATCTTGGATATTTCGATCCGTAGTTATTTATGCCTTCAAGGTTTTTTCCCAGCTTGTGGAGGGATACGAAATAGTCGTTCAGATACTTTTCATCTTCATAAATAATATAATTCTGGAAGCAGTTCTGTGCATTGAGAAGTTCCTTACGGGAGCTGTCTGTAAGAGTTCCGAGTGTATTAATCTCTTTCAGCTGCTTTTCAAAGAAAGCAAGATTTTTCCTGGACAAGAATTCATTGTAAAAAAAAGCTGCAATAAGAAGCTGTATGAGCAGGATGCAGACAAGCAATGAATAATGAATAATTTTTCTCGATCTGAAAGTAGTTAATTTCCTAAACATTTTGTGTATTTTTCAGCATAAAATTAACAAAAAAATCCTGTAAGCAATGTTTTTACAGGATTTTATATAAATAAGTTTAAATTAAACTATAAAGTTTTAAACTGTTCCAGTGTTCTGATGTCGTTTTCAAAGAACATCCTGATATCGCTCATCTGGTACAGAAGCATAACGATTCTCTCAATTCCCATTCCGAAAGCATATCCCGAATATTTCTCCGGATCGATATTCACATTCTTAAGTACGGCCGGGTCTACCATACCGCAGCCCATGATTTCCAGCCATCCGGTTCCTTTGGTAATTCTGTAATCCGTTTCGGAATTCAGTCCCCAATACACGTCAATTTCCGCACTTGGCTCCGTAAAAGGGAAATAAGAAGGTCTTAATCTGATTTTCGATTTTCCGAAAAGTTCTGTGGTAAAAAACTGGATCGTCTGCTTCAAATCTGCAAAGCTTACGTTCTCATCAATATACAGCCCTTCGATCTGGTGGAAAATACAGTGCGAACGCGAAGAAACCGCTTCATTACGGAATACTCTTCCCGGGGATAAGATCCTGATCGGAGGCTGGTTTTCCTCCATGTAACGGATCTGTACCGAAGAAGTATGGGTTCTCAGAAGGATATCAGGGTTCTGCTCGATAAAGAAGGTATCCTGCATATCTCTGGCAGGGTGGTATTCGGGAAGGTTCAGGGCGGTGAAGTTGTGCCAGTCGTCCTCAATTTCCGGCCCGTCTGCCACAGCAAAACCAATAGATTTAAAGATCTCGATAATCCTGTTTTTTACGAGATTGATCGGATGTATTGATCCGAGCTCCAGCGGAAAAGCAGGTTTGGTAAGGTCTTCTTTCTCTACGATAATAGAAGATGCTGAAGCATTTTTCAAATCCTCCAACTTTACGTTAACAGCCTGCTTCAAAGTATTGATCTTCTGTCCGAAATCTTTCTTCTGGTCATTCGGAACTTCTTTAAATTTTTCAAAAAAATCGTTCAGAATCCCTTTTTTACCATTGTATTTGATCCGGAAGTTTTCGATCTCCTCCTTTGATGTCGCATGGAAGCTGTTTACCTCAACCAGTAATTCTTCTATCTTTTCTATCATTGTTTTACCCTTTCAAAATGTTTTGCAAAAATACGGTTTTTCACCCGAATAAATTTCTTAAAAATGTTAAAAAAATCTGCCTCTTTGCGGGAGGCAGACTTCAATCACTTATTTCACTTAAATAAAAAAATTATTTCTTTTCCAAAGCTTTTACGTTGATCTGCAGCGTTACTTCATCCTTTATGACGCCGTTGGCTGCAGGTGCCTTAAACGTTATTCCGAATTCTTCTCTCATGATATCTTTCGGCTCGGTAGCAATGCTTGTCACCCCGTTTTTCACGGAAACATTGGCCTTGAACCGGACAGGCTTCGTAATTCCTTTAATGGTTAAATTACCATCCAGTATGGTATTGTAATCGCCTTCTGCCGAAGAAGTCACTTTTGTAACTTCAAAAGAAGCCGTCGGGAATTTTTCCACATCGAAGAAATCTTTGCTCTTCAGATGTCCGGTAAGTTTCTTTAAATTTTCCGGATCGCTTTTAAGATCTTCAGAGGAAAGGGAAGCCATGTCCGCAACGAATTTTCCGCTTTCCAGCTTTCCGTCTTTTACGGTAACGTCGCCGCTCTCGAATTTGATGGTTCCGAAGTGGCTTGTGCTTTCAGATTTTAAAATTTTATAACCCTTCCATTCTACCCTGCTGTTCAGGGTATCCACTCCATACTGAGCCCCATCTTTAGTTGTTGCCACTTCATTACTTTCACTGGAAAGCGGCTTCTCTTTTTTACAGGAAACCACTGCAGCCAAAGCAAAAAATGCGGGAATAACTAAGGAAAACAGCTTTTTTTTCATGATTTATAAATTTTTATTGCTTCCGCTAAAATAATAAAAAAAACTGTTCTTTCCTAGAAACATTTCAATTCCTTACTTTTGTAACATGCTATTAGAAATAAACCATTTAAACTTCTCTTATTCCAAAGAAAAACCGCTGTTCCAGGATCTGAACCTAAAGCTGGAAGGCGGTAAAATCGTGGCGCTGGCCGGGGAAAGCGGCTGCGGAAAATCGACTCTGCTGAGCCTGATCTACGGGCTGCTGGACTGGGAGAGCGGGGAAATTGTTTTTGGCGGCGAAAAACTTTCCGGGCCTAAAGGAAACCTGGTTCCCGGTGAAGCCGACATGAAATTTGTGGCCCAGAATTTCGACCTGATGCCTTACGCTACCGTTGCGGAAAATGTAGGAAAGTTTATTTCTAATATAAATTTAAAAAAGAAAAAGGAAACCGTAGCAGAACTCCTTGAAGTGGTAGGTCTGGAAGATTTTGCCAACGTTTTGCCGAAATACCTGAGCGGTGGCCAGCAGCAGCGGGTTGCCATCGCCCGAGCCCTCTCCGTAATGCCGAAGCTCCTCATTCTGGATGAGCCGTTCAGCAACCTGGATTTTCCGAGAAAGATCGAACTTCGGGAAAAGCTGTTCCGCTATATGAAGCAGAATCATATTTCGCTGCTGATTTCAACGCATGAGCTCCAGGATATTATCCCGTGGCTGGACCGGATTATCGTCTTGCAGGATGGAAAACTGATCCAGGACGGCAGTCCTGAGGAAACCTATAAGAATCCCTGCAATCCATACGTTGCGAAACTTTTCGGTGAAGTAAATATTTTTACCGGAACGGAACGGGAAAATTTCAGACTGCCTGAATTTTCCTACTATCCCAGAGAAATCAGGATTGCGGAAATCGGCATGGAAGCGGAAGTCCTGGAAAGCCGGTTTGCGGGAAACCACTACTGGAATAAAATAAAAGCCCGTGATAAAGAGCTGGTGATGTATACGGATCGGAAAATCGAAGGTAGCATCAATATTGTATTTGACTGAGAATATTTCCTGTTTTAAATAGTGCTCAACGGGACGGCTCAAACCCTAGCCCCGATTGCCGTGGAAATCCTTTTTTGCAAAAAAAGATTGCAACAGAAAGCGGGAAAAGCTTCTCATAATTCATTTAAACGGTATATTCAAGAAAATTTATTCCAAAAAAATACAAATGTAAGATTATGTTTAGGTAAACTTTCTTACATTTGTACATACACAGCATAAGGAAATTTTTGGTTAATGCTCTTTCTGCCTACTGAGACAAACATCAGCAATCCTGCGATGGCGTCTTTTGAAAGATTACCCTGCCCAATTCTTTCCTTTTTTTATGCCTAGTTCTTTTTAAAATCAATGCTTTCAAAATCTCAGGCAGCAGCGTCCTGTTCCAGATCCTCATCCAGCTTGGACGTTTCCTTGGTATCTTTCATCCTGAAATATACGATCAGGGAAAACGAGATGCAGATGGTGATATACCAGTAAAAATAATGTTCCATGTTGGCCTGCTTGAACCACAAAGCAATATATTCTGCCGTTCCTCCGAAGATTGCTACCGTTAACGCATACGGAAGCCCTACTCCCAAAGCTCTTACCTCTGAAGGGAAAAGTTCAGCCTTTACCACCGCATTAATGGAAGTGTAGCCGCTCACAATAATCAGGGCGATCATGATCCAGACAAACGACATCCACATGGAAGTGGTATGACTCAACGCCGTAAGAAGCGGAACGGTGCATAAAGTTCCCAAAATCCCAAACCCCAACAGCAGTGGCCTTCTGCCGATCTTGTCCGAAAGTCCTCCGAAAACCGGCTGCAGGCAGGCAAATACAAAAAGGGAAATAAATGAGATCAATGTAGACTGTTCTTTACTCAGATGCACGGTATTGACCAGGAATTTCTGCATATAGGTGGTATAGGTATAAAAAGCCAGGGTTCCGCCCAATGTAAGTCCGATTACGGTAAGCAGGGCCTGCGGGTGTTTCAGCAGCTCTTTTACGGTTCCTTTTTTATCCTTTACCAGCTCTTTTTTGTTTTCAAAAGCCTCCGTTTCATGAAGGCTCGATCTCAGGTATAAAGCGATAACCGACAGAATAGCACCAATGACAAACGGGATTCTCCAACCCCATTGTTCCAGCTGGGTTTCCGTAAGAAGCAGCTTCTGTAAGATAAGCTGAATTCCCAGTGCAATCAGCTGTCCGCCGATAAGCGTAACATACTGGAAGCTTGAATAGAATCCACGGCGGTCTTCCGTAGCCATTTCGCTAAGATAAGTTGCCGATACGCCATATTCTCCGCCCACGCTCAGCCCCTGCAAAAGACGGGCGGCCAGCAGAAGGATCGGTGCCAGTACGCCGATGGTGTCGTAAGTCGGGGTAAGGGCGATCAGCAGCGAGCCGAAGGACATCAGCAGTACAGACAGGGTCATGGCTCTTTTTCTTCCGATCTTATCGGCAATACTTCCGAACATCCATCCGCCTACGGGACGCATGAGGAATCCCACGGCAAAAATCCCTGCCGTGTTCAGCAGCTGCGCCGTCATATCCGAATCCGGGAAAAAGGCATGTGAAAAGTAAATGGCAAAAGCAGCGTAAGCATACCAATCGTACCATTCTACGAGGTTCCCTACCGATCCGCCGATAATGGCTTTGATTCTTTCTGCAGTAGTAATCGTTGATGTTTGTTGCGTTTTCATATATATAATGGTTTAAATTTATAAAACAATATGGAATAAAATGATTAATTCTCCTTTTCTGTCGAAAACCGTTCGGGAAGCCGTGTCATACAGCGGTCTGCTGCTGTACTGAACGGCGAGCCGGGCATTCTGCCCGTAAAAATAGAAGCTTGTTCCCACGTCATAATAATTTCCTTTCTGATGAAGGGCATCCATATCTTTCAGCGTATAGTTAACAAAGGGCTGTACTTTCACGGTATTGCTGAACTTAGGTAGTACAAACCCTGCCTGCAGGAAAAAGATATTTCCGGTTCCCATCAGCACCCTGTTGTTTCCCGGGCCCTCCAGTGCTTTCTGTCCGGTGAAGGAGGTGTCTGCCGTTCCGGGGTTCATCAGTCCGCTCATCCGGATATAATCCGGCCCGTAATTGTATCTGTAGAATACGGAATACAAGGTAAGCCCCATTTCTTTCTTTTTATTTCCCATTGGGATTTCACTGTACACATCAGCTCCGAAAATCGACACATCGTGGGATTCGAAAACGTTGGCCGCCGGCTGGCTCTGGGTTCCTTCTTTGTTGAGATAAAAACCGGAACCTATATTCAGGACTTTCTTTTTTGCCAGATTATTGCCGGGTAAAAAAGAGGTTACGGTAGCTTCTTTTTCAAAAAACTGATAAAAAGCGTACCCTGCGTATGAAAGCTTTCCGCTTTGGTTATTATCCACCGCCGCGCTTCCTACCGCCGGAGTATTGGAAGTCGCGAAAGGCTTATTGACACTGAACCGGTAATTAATCCTGTCGAGATCCCCGTGAACGAAAACGCCGAACTGCCGTGCAAACTGATCCGCAACTTCGATGGTTGGGAAATTGAAGATCGGAAGGTCTGCGGCCAGGAGTTTTGTCGTACTCGCATTTGTCATCCGGCTTACGCCGTTCCAGGAGTGAAGACCGGCGCCGATGTAAAGGTTATTTTTGTTAGGCTTTCCCGTATTAAAATCTGTGCGTGGAATAATGGTGAACTCATTGTAAGCATCATGGAAAAACAGACCTGGTTTCTTCCCGGCTCCGTTGGCGCCCGTCCCGCTGCCGCCGCCGGAAATAAACGTCTGGTTGTTGATCCCCACCTGAAGGTAAACGGAATAAAACGGGGTAAGCTGGCTCTGTACCGTAAGACGCATCCTTCTGATGCCTGCATCGTAGGTCTGATCCTGAGGAACACCATTTACCTTTGTGCCGGGATTGTTTTCGATACTCCGAAGCCAGATCTGGCTGTTGATCCCAAACTTCAGCCATCTTTCCCCTTTCGGATCCAGATTGATCTTCAGCTCGCCGATATCCATCGGATTTTTTGCGGGAAGTACAACTTCCTGTTTTTTAACGGCTCCGGTACTATCCTGGCCATAAAAAAGATGAAAGCCAAGAAACATACATACCAATGTTATTTTTTTCATAGGTTTTGTTTCCAGCTAATGAAAAAAGAAATTCTGAAGAAATTCTGAAGATGGCACCAGAATTTAAAAATTTATATTAAATAAATGATTAACAGTCTATTAAATTTTAAATTCCACAATAACTACATGTCTTTCGTTGTAAAATCGGTAACTGATTTCATACCCGAAAATCTCCAGAATTCTTTTCACAAGTGCCAATCCTATCCCGATCGAATTCTGATCCGGATTTCCACGGCTGAATCTTCCGAAAACTTCCTCTTCCGGAATCGAAGGCGGGTTTCCGGTATTTGAAATGGTAAGACGGGATGCGGTAAGGGAAATCTCAATTGCTCCGTTTGCGTAATTATGCCTTTTGGAATTGCTCAGCAGATTGTCCAGCACAATGACGGCCAGGTTTTCATCCATAGAGACCATGACATCTGGTTCTACGGAAGCTTCTACGTGCAGCTGCTGAAATGAGAAGATGTCCTCAAAATAAGCCATGCGTTCGGCAAGGATCTGCGACAGGTTGATCCGCCCTGTATTTTTCAGCTCCAGATGCTCTAGCTTGGCCAGGAGGATCAGGGATTTGTTGATGGACGAAAGACGGTCCAGCTCATCATTCATCGAAGAAAGGGTCGCAAACTGCTGTTCCGTAAGCCCGGTTTCCATCATGAGTTCGATCTTCCCTTTTACGGAAGCCAGCGGGGTCTGCAGCTCGTGGGAGGTATTTTCGGTGAGCTCTTCCAGCAAATAATAGTCTTTTTTGGAATTCTCGGACATCTTTGTCAGAAAACCGTTCAGCAGACGGAATTCATAGGTGCCGGTTTCCATCAGCTGCATCGGCTTCCGGTCTTTTATACTGAATCTTTTAATCTCCTCAAGTGCGTGGTAAAACGGATCGAGGATTTTACGGGATATCAGAACGCTGATAATAATGGAAAGAATCACCAGGAATACCATGATCCAGGCGACTACCATTACCAAACTCAGGAGGAAGCGTTTTTCAATAACGGTAATATATCGTACGCTGGTAATTCTGTATGGCTTTCCTTTAATCATAAAAAAAGAGCTAACGGAAATCCTGTTTATATAGGATTGTATGCTCCTGTTCCAGATGTATTTTTCTTCAATAATCTTTTCTTCCTTATCCGAAGGGACTTCTTTCAGCAAAGCTACACGAGTCTGCCTGTGATGAAAATTAAAATAATCGTATTCCGGATCTTTGGAAAGTCTTCCGGCGACATACGCATTCAGATCTTCCATTTTTACAATGGCCGAACGCATGGTTGTTCTTTCAAACGCATAATAAAGAATCGCAAACCCGAGAAGAAGCACGGTAAATACCAGGATGGTAAAAGCTTTGGCAAAACGGTAACTGAGGTTCATGAGTCCTGCCATTTATAGCCCAGCCCGTATACGGTATGCAGATAATCTTTTCCGCCCGCATCGGTAATTTTTTTACGGAGATTTTTCAGATGCTGGTAGACAAAATCGATATTGTCTATGCTGTAAGTATAATCTCCCCAGAGGTGACCCGCAATGGCCTGCTTGGAAAGCATTCTGTTTTCGTTACTGATAAAAAAGATCAGGAGGTTGAGTTCTTTGCGCGTAAGATTTAAGGGTTTGCCGGCAATCAGGCATTCCTTGGATTCAAGGTCGATTTTTATTTCATTAAAAACCAGGGCATGATCCACTTCCTGTGTTTTTCTCCGGGAAACGGCTTTTATCCGGGCATGCAGCTCGGGAAGGGCAAAAGGTTTCGTCATATAATCGTCGGCACCTTCTTCGAGGCCTTCCAGTTTATGATCCAGGGAATCTTTGGCTGAAATAATGATGATGCCGGCCGCAAGCTTTTTATGCTTGATCTCCCGGAGCACTTCCAGGCCGCTCCCGTCGGGAAGCATGAGATCCAGAAGGATGCAGTCATATTCAAAAAAATCGATCTTTTCATCGGCTTCTTCTTTGGTGGAAGCGACTTCACAGACGTAATCTTCCTTCCTGAGATAATCCGTAATGTTAGAAGCCAGCTCCTTGTGGTCTTCTACAATCAGTATTTTCATCCGTACAGTAATTTCAGAAGCGTAAATTACTAAATAATATGTGCGGTAGCGATATCCGGACCGATTTTTTTAAATAGCGTATTTTAAGATTATGCCTTTTTCACAAATTCCGACTTCAGGGCCATTGCTCCGAAACCGTCAATTTTACAGTCGATATTATGGTCGCTGTCCGGACGCAGGCGGATATTTTTTACTTTTGTTCCTGCTTTCACCGGCTTTGGTGCTCCTTTTACCGGAAGGTCTTTCACCACCACTACAGAATCCCCGTCCTGAAGTTCGTTTCCGTTTGAATCCAGGATTTTCCCTGAAGCGGACGCGTCGGCAGCCGTTTCTTCCGGATTCCATTCATAGAAACATTGGGAACATACCATCATATTATCGCTCGGATAGGTAAACTCGGAGCTGCATTTAGGACAAAGTACAATATCACTCATATTTTTATTTTTTTGCAAAGGTAGAGTTTTAAGGTTTTCAATTAAAATTTTATGATATGAGATATTTCTTCTTTTCAGTGTTGTTTTGTATGTGATTTTATGACAAAGGAAATTCTGAAATTAGGTTTTATCTGAATTAAACAAGATACAAAATCCCGTTTACGGAATGTCAACATAAATTCGTATTTTTGCAGATTCAAAATAGCAGAACCCAATTTTATGGAATTGATACACAGAAACCTGGCCATCGGAATCCACGATGCTTTGCAGGAAACGTTTTTCGAGAAAAATAAATACGCCGATAAAGTAATCGAAAGACTTCTGAAGGCGAATAAAAAATGGGGAAGCCAGGACAGGGCCGTTGTTTCAGAGATTTTCTACAATATCATCCGCTGGAAAAAACGCCTGGAATATTACATGGGGGAAGGTGTAAAACCCAACAACATCTATAAACTGATCATCGCTTACCTTCTCTGGAGCAAAACCAATTATAAAAAATTTGAGGAATTCGACGGCATCAAGATCGCCGATATCCTGACGAAGCTTAAAAAAGGAACCGTTCCGACGAAAGCCATCGAATATTCCATCCCGGAATGGCTTGCGGAAACCCTGGAAAAAGAACTGGGCCCGAAATGGGAAAGGGAAATGCACGCCCTGAATGAGCAGGCACCAACCGTTCTGAGAGCAAACTCCCTGAGAACAACCACCAAAGAACTTATTTCCGACCTTTCGGATGAGAATGTTGTTTCCTATCCGATCAGGAATTACCCGGATGCCGTTCAGCTGGAAGAGAAAAAGAATGTATTCCTGACCACTGCATTTAAAGAAGGATTATTTGAAGTTCAGGACGCTTCCTCCCAGAAAATCGGGTATTTCCTGGATGTGAAAGAAGGGCAAAGGGTGGTAGATGCCTGTGCCGGTGCTGGTGGAAAAACACTCCATTTAGCTGCGTTGATGCAGAATAAAGGCCAGATCATCGCCCTTGATATTTTCGACTGGAAACTTGCAGAACTGAAGCGCCGCGCCAAAAGAGCCGGAGCCCACAATATTGAGACCCGCCTCATCACCGATAACAAAGTGATTAAAAGACTTCATGAAAAGGCAGACCGTCTTCTGATCGACGCACCATGTTCAGGATTGGGTGTTTTAAAAAGAAACCCGGACAGCAAATGGAAAATCGACCAGGATTTCATCGACAGAATCAAGGGAGAACAGCAGCAGATTCTTCAGGACTACTCCAAAATGCTTAAAATAGGAGGAAAAATGGTGTATGCCACATGCTCGATCCTTCCTTCGGAAAACAATGGCCAAGTAAAGGAATTCCTGAAAAACAACCCGAATTTCAAAATGATTAAAGATGAAAAAGTAATGCCGAGCGAAGGCTACGACGGCTTTTACATGGCTTTGATTGAAAGAGTTTCCTAAAAAGAATGACCATATAATATATAAGACTACTCTATTTTTTGGAGTAGTTTTTTATTTATGAATGATAATAAACATCTAACAAATTCAGAAAATATTTGATTTTGATTGTTAAGGTTTTATTTCTTTAAAATCTATCTTTGTGGAAATCAATTTTTCACATGCATCAAAGAATTTTACTGGGTATTTTTACCTTTTTATGTTTTTTTTCTTTCGCACAGATTTATGAAGTGCAGTATATGAGTTCTTCTAACGGGAAAGTTTCTGCCGATCAGTCTCCTACTATTGTCCTGGCCAATGAAAAGGAAAATTTTATCCTGAATCAGAAAATCCGAGAACAGAAAGCGGATTTCCCTTTTGAGATCACGAAAATAGAAAAGCCTTCCAATACCGTTTTTTCTTACGCTTTCCTGAAACCCGGTGAAATCGTATCGGCCTCCGACAAAGAATCAATCGGGAAGCAGACCTTTGAGCTTACAAGTGAAACCAGGAAAATTTTGGGCTACAACTGTAAAAAAGCCGTGATGAAAATCAACTCCAATACGATTGAAGTCTGGTATACAAACGAGCTTAAAATCCAGGGCGGACCTTCCACTATCGGACAAAGCCTGGGCTTCGTACTGGAAATCGAAAGAAATAAAACATCTGCCATTACGGCAACTTCGGTAAAAAAAATAAAACAGACCGGCACCGATAATCTTTTCAAAGGCTCCATAACGTCGACGGATCAGCTGGGTTACCGGGATCTTCTGTGGAAAAGCAGGTTTACGACGTTGAAGGTCTTCGATAATGAGCTTATCAATTTTTCCGACCAGTCTAAATCAGATGAAAACATTAAAAGATTCGCCAACGGAACCGTTATCCTTAAGAAAATAAAATTTCCGAAGATTACGGAAGGTGAAAATATTTTCGTAGAGCTGAAACAACAGTCGAACGGTGATGCTTATGACAGAACAGGAACGGTCTTCTTTATTCCGCAGGACAAATCCCAGTCATTTTTTAACGGCCTTGAGAACGGCGTAAAAACTCTTCCTCTCTATGAAAACGGAAACGGAAAGCAGTATTACGGGATCATGACCACTGAAAATTACAATCCGCCTGTTGAAATGATGCGTTTTTTCACGGCTTTCGGAATCAATAAATTCAACAATCTTCAATTGAAAGACAAAACCTGGCAGACTGTCAGTCCGTACCGGGAAGATATCACCGACCTGAAACCCGCACTGAGCGAAAAAGAATTATGGATTGGAGCTTTCATCGGGAATTATGACAAAGGCGGGCATAAAGTGAGCCTGGAGATCACCATCCACAAGAGCGATCAGGCCATTTACAAACACAATGCAGTGATCCCTTTATTCAATACCCTGAATATGATGGAAATGGCCGGACAGGAATATTCGACGATGTTTGATAAAGACCAGGGACTTCTGGTAGAATTCACCCTGAAAAAAGATTTAAAAAATGCACAGCTGAAATATACAACCACAGGCCACGGCGGCTGGGAAAACGGCGATGAGTTTCTTCCAAAACTTAACTCGATTTTCTTAGACGGAAAAATGGCTTTCTCATTTGTTCCATGGAGAACCGACTGCGGATCCTACCGTCTGTACAATCCAGCTTCAGGAAATTTCCCGGACGGACTCTCTTCCTCCGACCTCAGCAGGTCCAACTGGTGCCCGGGAACGGTAACCAATCCTGATTTCATTCCCCTTGGTGATCTGAAAGCGGGAAAACATAAAATCCAGGTGAAAATTCCCCAGGGTCCGAGAGAAGGATCGAGCTTCAGTGCGTGGAATGTGTCGGGTGTATTGCTGGGTACCGAATAAAAAAAAACCTTCTCGCAAACTGAATTACAAGAAGGTAAAAACACAAATGATGAAAAAAAATTATTTCGAGCCACAAAGTACGCATGAAAATTAATCAAATAAATTACCATAGATTAAGAAATATACCAGAATAATTCCGTATACAATTAAACCACTTTCCACAAACGAAAAAATTTAACTTTAATCCTATATAAAATATAAAATACCTTATTTTTTTCTTAAAAATAATTTAATTGATTAAAAATTTAAACTAAACGAAATTTTTTGTTGTTTTTTTTAAACCTCCCTTTTACTTTTGTTTTAAATTAAATGATAAAATATGTGTGGAATTGTATGTTTGTTTGATGCCAAACAAAAAACCGAAATATTGAGACCCCAGGTTCTGGAAATGTCTAAAAAAATACGCCACCGCGGTCCTGACTGGAGCGGCGTTTTCCAGAACGACAAAGTGGTTTTCTCCCATGAAAGGCTGGCCATCGTAGATCCTACTTCCGGAAAGCAGCCTTTGTTTACCAAAGACGGAAAAGTAGTCCTGGCCGTAAACGGCGAAATTTATAACCACAGGGAATTGAAAGAGGAATTCCCAGATTATGAATTCCAGACCCAGTCGGATTGTGAGGTTATTCTAGCCCTTTACAGAAAATACGGGAAAGATTTTATTGAAAAACTGAACGGAATTTTTGCGTTCTCTTTATATGATACGGAAAACGACGTTTACCTGATTGCCCGCGATCATATGGGAGTCTGCCCGCTGTACCACGGTTGGGATAAAAACGGTAACTATTATGTAGCTTCCGAGCTGAAAGCTCTAGAAGGGGTTTGCAAAACCATAGAAACTTTCCTACCAGGACATTTCGTATACAGTAAAGACGGCAGCGCGCTTCAGCAGTGGTATAAAAGAGATTGGGAAAGCTTCGATGCGGTAAAAGACAACGAAACCGATATTGAGGTTTTAAGAAAAGGGCTTGAAGATGCGGTCCACAGACAGCTGATGAGTGATGTTCCGTACGGTGTGCTGCTTTCCGGCGGACTGGATTCTTCGGTGATTTCCGCCATTACTGCAAAATTTGCCCGTCAGAGAATCGAAAGCGGCGACACCCAGGAAGCCTGGTATCCGAGACTTCACAGTTTCGCCGTAGGATTGGTAGGTTCGCCTGATCTGGCGGCGGCGCAAAAAGCGGCAGAGCATATCGGATCGGTACATCATGAAGTTAATTTTACCGTTCAGGAAGGTTTGGATGCCGTAAGAGACGTAATTTATCACCTGGAAACATATGACGTGACAACCGTGAGGGCTTCTACGCCAATGTATCTTTTGGCCCGTGTCATTAAATCGATGGGAATTAAAATGGTACTGTCAGGAGAAGGTTCCGATGAACTTTTCGGCGGATATCTTTATTTCCACAAAGCACCGAATGCCAAAGAATTTCACGATGAAACCGTAAGAAAACTGGGAAAACTTCACCTTTATGACTGTTTAAGAGCCAACAAAGCCCTGATGAGCTGGGGAATCGAAGGACGTGTGCCATTCCTTGACAAAGAATTTATGGATGTAGCCATGACGCTTAATCCTAAAGATAAGATGATAAACGTATCCGAAGGAAAAATTGAAAAATGGGTGCTGCGAAAAGCTTTTGAAGACCTTCTTCCTGAATCGATCGCATGGAGACAGAAAGAGCAGTTTTCCGATGGAGTCGGTTATTCATGGATCGATACGCTGAAAGAAGTTGCCGAAAAAGAGGTTACCGATGAAATGATGGCCAACGCTAAATTCAGATTCCCGCTGAACACCCCTCAAAACAAAGAAGAATACCGTTACCGAACCATTTTCGAGGAACATTTTCCAAGCGAAACCGCAGCAGCTACCGTACCTTCCGTACCTTCCGTTGCCTGCTCCACTCCTATTGCGCTGGAATGGGACGAAGCTTTTAAGAACATGAACGATCCAAGCGGAAGAGCCGTCAAAGTACATGAGACGTCATACGGGGAAGCGTAAAAGTGAATGATTATCGTCAATGGTGAATTTTGCTTCGCAAGTGAATGGTGAATTATAAAAGTAATTAAGATTGACCATTGACCCGAAGGAATTGACTATTGACAGTAAAAGGTGAATGGTGAATTTCGCTTTGCGAGTCAATTTTGCTTCGCAAGTGAATTTGAAATTGCAGAAAAATTGACAAGCGTAGCGAATTGACCCCGAAGGAATTGACCTTTGACAATGGTGAATGATGAATTTCATGGCTAAAGATTATCAAAGCAAAACAGGTGAAACCTTAACCGCAATTCCACTTCTATGGAGGACGAGATCTTTAAAATTTATTAATCCTGTAGCGATACAGGATTTTTTTTTGAATTTACGATAACAATATTGTCAGAATTTAACCGTTAATCAAAAATATTATCTAATAAATAATTATATTTGGAAAACGAAAATATCAATTATAAAAAATGAGAAGAAACATTACTATCTTATTTGCTTTATTATCCATGACTTTCGCTTTCGGACAGGGAAAATACGGTAAATATCTTAGCTCCAAAAAGCTGGCCATGACGTACAAAAGCGTAAAAGATGGCGATAAAGACGACTTTTACCAACAATATTACTGGCTTGTAAAAGCAGAACAGCTGAAAACCTTTCCTCACCTGAAAGATATAAAGCCGAAAGTTTTATATGAATTCGTAAAAAAAGTAAATCCCCAGAATCCTACGAAAAAACTGGATGCGAGAGGTAAAGAACTGCGTGCGAATGCAGAATTATCCCTGAACCAGTATTTCAAGAACAAAAATCTTGACAACAATGCCGTCCTGATGTATAACCTTGAAACCTATGTTGACCCTTCAAAAGGACAATATTATACAAAGGTTGATGCCGAAAAGATCAAAGAACTGGTACCGAAAGAACTGTATGCTTTCAATTCCAACAACAGAAACACGGGCGAGGATAAAACCTATTATCTCTGGATCAACAAAGAAAAAGACGATTTCAACATTGTAGATATTATCCCGGAAGAGAAAGAGAACAAAGCGTTCTACGCCAGAGTAAAACAGTATCTTCCGAGCTATAAATTCTCTAAATATGTTCCGTCTGTAAAAAAAGGTACGAAAACGGACAGAACCGATGCTGACTACTACTACATCATGCCGTTTGAACAAAATACGGATAACATCGAATACAAAACCAAGGATTTCAAAACCTTCGAATTAAGCCAGTACAGAAAAGCCGGCGAAGAATGGAAAGGGGTTGAAAAACCAAGAAAATAAAACTTAAGGTCCTGCGAAATCTCGCGGGACTTTTTATTGGTGTTGACAAGGCGGTTTATTTTCGAATGTTTAAAATTCGATATACCGGCGCTTACATGCAGATCTGCCTACTGAATTATGCCATCTTGATCATTTAAGGAACAAATATTGCTCTTCCTAAATATTCTATTATTTTTTTGAACCAAATAAATCCGGAAACCGTTTCCGGTACATACTTATGTCAGAAGAACTACCGCAGCCGACCGTTTCGATCAAAAAAATCCTCCCGTTAATCCTCGCCACGGCAATCTTTATGCAGATGCTGGATTCAACGATCCTCAATACTTCCCTTCCATCAATTGCGAAAGACCTGAAAGAGTCTCCGCTGAATATGCAGAACGCCATTATCAGTTATGTGCTTACCCTGGCCGTTTTCATGCCGGCCAGCGGCTTTCTCGCAGACCGTTTCGGCACAAAAAAGATTTTCATCTTTTCACTTGTTCTGTTCAGTATGGGTTCCCTTTTCTGCGCCCTGTCACAGAATCTTACCCAGCTGGTAATTTCCAGGGTACTTCAGGGAGTCGGAGGAAGCCTTATGACGCCGGTCGGAAAACTGGCTCTGATTAAAACTTTCGATAAAAATGAACTTCTGAAAGCCATGAACTTTGCCATTATCCCTGCACTGATCGGTCCGGTATTGGGGCCTCTGGTAGGAGGTTACATGGTGGATTACCTTTCCTGGCACTGGATTTTTTTAATCAATATTCCAATCGGGATCCTGGGAATTACGTTAGGATTAAAATTTATGCCTGATTATAAATCCAAAGCTGTCGATTTTGATCTGAAAGGCTTCCTGATCTTTGCAGCAGCCTCCCTCCTGCTTTCGATCGCACTTGAGCTTTTCGGAAATATACAGAACATTACACCGGTTCTCGTTATTTTTATTCTGGGCTTCCTTTGTATGTACTATTATTACAGGCATGCAAAAAAAGACAACAGTCCTATTTTCCCTCTTAATTTATTTCAGGTCAGAACATTCAGGGTGGGCATTGTAGGAAATCTGGCAACCAGATTAGGAATCAGCTCCGTTCCGCTTTTACTGCCTCTGATGATCCAGATCGCGTACAAACAATCGGCGGTAACTTCCGGATGGATTATTGCTCCAATGGCCTTAACTGCGATCTTCGGAAAATCCTACGTCATTAAAATTTTAGATAAGTTCGGATACCGGCAGACCCTTATGACCAATACGTTCATCATCGGAACCCTGATCTGCCTACTTGCTATTCCGGACATCAATACTTCACTGTACTGGTTTATTCCTATTATTGCCATCCTGGGATTCTTCAACTCGATCCAGTTTACTTCGATGAATACCATTTCCATCGCCGACCTCCGGAATTTCCAGACCAGCAGCGGGAATTCCCTGCTGTCCGTCAATCAGCAGCTGGCCATCGGTTTCGGAATCGCCTTCGGGCTGATTGTCCTGAAAATTTTTGAAAACACCGACCTCATCCACGGCGAAATCCACAACGCATTCCGCTGGACATTCCTCACCGTAGGGATCCTGACCATCATTTCCGGATTTATTTTTCGCAGGCTGCACATTTCGGATGGGAAAAATATGCAGTCGAAAGAGGACTAAAGGTTAATGGTGAATTTTGCTTTGCACGTGAATGGTCAATTTACACTGCTTTTAATGTTGAGAAATCCTTGCGTATCCCAACCACCAGAAGCATCAATTAAAATTGACAAGCGAAGCACATTCATCTGCAGGAATTTACTATTGACAGTCATAGATTTACAACTTCAGACCTATGCAGTAAACCTCATAGGTTTTTGGAAACCTATGAGGTTTGAAACTTATTACCACAGATCAATGGATGCTTTCGAGAGATGCTTTAATTTTGCTCACAGAATAAGGAAATAATAACCGGACATATTTTTTACGGATTAACAGGGCTCTCGGATTATTCTTTTTGCTTATTTTTATCATCGGGCCGTAAAGCAAAACAGCTTATAACGAACCGGAACTTTTTGTAAAATTAACATCGCATTATATGTCAAACATCGGACTCATTATTGAAGAAAAATCAGCAGATATCGGAAATTTTTTAGTGGGAAGATTGTTGCCTTTCCGTGAGAAAAGAGCGGTCGGGCCTTTCGTATTTATCGATCACATGGGTCCTGCTGATCTGAAGGACTATCAGAACCTGGACGTCCCGCCGCATCCGCACATCGGGCTTTCTACCCTCACTTATCTTCTGGAAGGTTCCATCTTCCACCGGGACAGCATCGGAAGTGCCATTGAAATACAGCCGGGAGCGGTTAACTGGATGACTGCCGGAAAAGGCGTCGTGCATTCCGAAAGAACACCGGAATATTTGAGGCATTCGGACAAAAGATTGCACGGATTCCAGATCTGGGTCGGACTTCCGAAGCATTTGGAACAGTCGGAACCAAGCTTTCACCATACGGAAGCAGGCGATCTCCCGGTTTGGGAAGAAGACGGTATCCAGTATAAACTGATTGCCGGAGAAGCTTTCGGAAGAAAATCCCCGGTTCCCGTTCACAGCAAATTGTTTTTTATTGAAATTAAAACAAAAGATGCGAAGAAGATCAGCATCGGAAAAGACCTTTACGGTGAAGCCGCCATGTACGTATTGGACGGAACGGTCTCCACCGACGGAAATTCTTACGGCTCCAAGCAACTTCTGATTGCTAAAAATACCCAACTCTGCGAATTCGAGATGAGCGAAAACGGAACGGTTTACCTGTTCGGCGGTGAACCATTTGAAGAAGAACGTTTCATCTTCTGGAATTTCGTAAATTCCGATAAAGAACTTATCGAACAGGCCAAAGTGAACTGGAATGACCAGAACCATGAAGCATTTCCACTCGTTCCGGGTGATGATGAAGATTACGTACCGCTTCCAAAAGCGATTTTAAACAGAAAATAATAAACTCAGGTCATGAAAATATTAGCGTTTGCCGGAAGTACCTCTTCCACTTCCATCAATAAAGAACTTGTCAAGTTTGTCCTGAAAGATTTTCAGGATGATGAAATCAATTTAATTGATTTAAATGATTTTGACATGCACGTGTTTTCCGTTGACCGGGAAAAGAAAGGTTTTCCGGATGAAGCACATCGTTTTTTAAACGCCATCGAAGAATGCGACGTCATCATCTGCTCACTGGCCGAACACAACCGATCGTACAGTGCTGCATTTAAAAATGTTTTCGACTGGGCTTCAAGGATCAACGTCAAGGTATTCCAGAACAAACCGATGTTCCTGATGTCTACTTCGCCCGGAGGATATGGCGGCGGCAATGTGATGAATACGGCAAAAACATTCTTCCCGAATTTCGGAGCGGATATCAAAGACACTTTTTCTCTTCCTAAATTTTATGAGAATTTCGATCTTGAAAGCGGCATCATCAACCCGGAAATGCTGAAAGAACTGAAAGATAAAATAGAGAATTTTAAACATCAGGTACAACCTGACCACTAAATTTCTCAGAAACCGTAATTTAAAAAATCAAGAGAAATCATGTCCGTAACAGTAAAAGCAAGTTTAGGAAAAGAAAAATACTACACTGAAGTTATTGCAGGGGAAAATACATTAATTACCGATGAACCCGTAGATAAAGGCGGCGGCAATAAAGGCTTTAACCCGTTCGAAATTCTGGCAACGTCACTGGCAAGCTGTACGGCAGCTACTCTGCGGATGTATATTGACCGGAAAGAATGGGATGTGGAAAAAATTAATGTGGAAGTAGAGCTTGAAAACTTTCCGCTGACGAAAAGAGCCATTTTTAAAAGAAACATCAGCTTTGAAGGCACGTATATTGATGAAGAACAGAGAAAAAGGCTGCACGCGATTGCCGATGCCTGCCCGATTCATAAAATTTTAACCCACGATATCGAAATATTAACCCAATTTTCATAAAATGATTAAAGTAAAACATACCAACGACGAGAAACGCGGAAGTTTTGAAGCCTTTATGAACGGAACCCACGCCGGTTTAATGACGTATACCTGGGCCGGGGAAGACCGCTTTATTATCGACCACACGGAAGTGGACGAAGCCTACAACGGGAAAGGCGTAGGAAAAGAAATGTTGTATGCAGCAGTAGATTTTGCCAGAAAAAACGGCAAATCGATTATCCCGCTCTGCCCTTTTGCCAAGGCTACTTTCCAGAAAGAGGAGGACATCCAGGATGTTCTGGTGAATAAGGTTTAGGCTGAAGCTAAGTCTGAGACTGAGGTAAAGTTTGAGTGTGCGAGGGTTATAAAGATCAACAGCCATGCAACCTTTACCTTTACCTTTACCTTTACCTTTACCTTTACCTTTACCTTTACCTTTACCTTTACCTTTACCTTTACCTTTACCTTTCAGTACCGAAAGGTTTTTCTTTTTTGGGCAGAGGAGAAAAAAACTATATTTGCTAAAATTTAAATTAAAGCATGAATTCCGGAACTATTCTCCTGCTGTTTGTTTTTGTCTATTTCATCGGCTTATTGGTTATTTCTTATTTTACGAGCCGAAACTCCGATAATCAGTCGTTTTTTATCGGTAACAAAAAAAGTAAATGGTGGCTGGTGGCTTTCGGAATGATCGGAACCAGCCTGAGCGGGGTAACCTTTATATCCGTGCCCGGAACCGTCGGGAAAATGACGGGAAGCGAATATATTTACGGCGGCTTTGAATATTACATGATGGTAATCGGGTTCTTTATCGGCTATTTTATCGTCGCGGCAATCCTTTTACCGCTCTATTACAAAATGAACCTGACTTCCATTTATACCTATCTGGGGAAAAGGTTCAACGTGGAAGCTCATAAGATCGGCTCCATCTTCTTTATTATCTCCAGAGCAATCGGGGCTACAGCCAGGCTCTACCTCGTAGTGAATGTTTTGCAGATCTTTTTACTGGAAGGCTTAGGGGTGCCCTTCTGGGTAACCGCATTGGTTCTTCTGCTGATGGTTCTTTTGTATACGTTTGAAGGTGGTGTAAAGACGATCGTTATTACCGATACGCTGCAGACTTCTTTCATGATCATCAGCTTAATTGCCTGCATTATGTATATCTTATCAAATTTAAATTTATCTGCAGGGGAAGCCTACTCGATTTTAGAACAGAAAAATTATACGCATTTTATCAATTTTGATCCGAATTCCAAAACCTTTTTCCTGAAAACAATCATCGGCGGAATTTTCATTACCATTGCCATGACCGGCCTGGACCAGGAAATGATGCAAAAGAATATCTCGGTGGATAACCTGAAAAATTCCAAGAAAAACATGCTGACTTTTGCGGGAACGCTTCTTTTTGTGAACCTTGCATTCCTGTTCCTCGGCGGGCTGCTCTATCTTTTTGCTTTGCAGCACGGTGCGGAATACGGACAGATCAATGGAGAAACGGTAACCAACATTTTTGGGTTTAAAGATTCCGGCGGTGAAATTAAAAATATCATGGGTGACGACCTGTTCCCGGCTTTATCGCTTCAGGGTCATTTTCCGATGATTATCTCGGTGATCTTCATCATCGGGCTGATTTCAGCCTTATTTCCTTCCGCTGACGGTGCACTGACCGCAGTGACCAGTTCGTATTGCGTGGATCTTCTGAACCTCAACGAAGACCGCAATAAAACTGAAAAAGAAAAAAAACAGCTCCGGATGAAAGTCCATTTGACGTTTACCATCGTTTTCTTTATTTTAATCATGATCTTCAAGGCACTGAATGACAAATCCATCGTTTACCTTATCATGGAAATTGCAGGATACACCTACGGACCGCTTCTGGGACTTTTCGCTTTCGGGATTTTTACAAAATTCCGGATTTCAAAAAAATATTCCATCCTGGCGGTGACGATCCTGGCTCCGGTAGCCACTTATCTTATTAATTACGTCATCACAACGTACACCGATTACAGAATCGGAGTGGAATTAATTGTCTTAAACGGGCTGCTCACCTTTATCGGGCTCTGGCTGGTACGACAGAAATCGTATCTAAGAATCGTTTAATATCATAAAATTCATGATTACATATCATTTTAACCTGATAAAACTTTAAATAAATTATTATAAAAACTAAAGCCCGAACCTGAAATCCGGGCTTTTACATTTCTTTAAGCCGGTAAAATATCGTAAATTCGCTTGCATATAAATCCTACACAATGAGTAAAAGCATCGAAGAGTTAAAATCTCTTACTACGCAAATCAGAAGAGACATTTTAAGAATGGTTCATGCTGTAAATTCCGGCCACCCGGGAGGAAGTTTAGGCTGTACTGAATTTTTCACGGCCCTTTACGGAAAAGTAATGAACTACAAGCTTCCTTTCACAATGGAAGGCAAAAACGAAGACCACTTTTATCTTTCGAACGGACATATTTCCCCGGTATTCTATTCTAGTTTGGCCAGATCCGGTTTTTTCCCGGTAGAAGAACTGAAGACCTTCAGAAAGCTGGATTCCAGGCTGCAGGGTCACCCGACCACACATGAAGGGCTGCCAGGCATCAGAGTGGCTTCCGGATCTTTGGGACAGGGGCTTTCTGTAGCGCTGGGTGTTGCTCAGGCAAAGAAATTAGACGGAGAAAACTCGTTGGTGTATACTTTACAGGGAGACGGCGAATTGCAGGAAGGCCAGAACTGGGAAGCTTTTATGTATGCTGCCGGCAAGAAAGTGGATAACATTATTTCCACCATCGATTACAACGGACAGCAGATCGACGGAAGCACAGACAATGTACTTACGTTAGGTAACCTTCATGCCAAGCTGGAAGCTTTCGGATGGACGGTGCTGGAGGAGAAAAACGGCAACGACCTGGAAGCAGTGATTGCTATTCTTGAAAAGGCGAAAACAGAAACCGGAAAGGAAAAGCCGGTAGCGATTATTCTTCATACGCAGATGGGTAACGGTGTTGATTTTATGATGGGATCACACGCATGGCACGGAAAAGCACCTAGCGATGAGCAGCTGGAAACAGCCATGAAGCAATTGTATCTGGAAGCGCCTGCTGATTATTAACAGCAACGAGTCATTGATAATCCGTAATCTTTTTAATTAATAATTTAGAACATAATGAAATTTACATATACAGAAAAAAAGGATACCCGTTCAGGATTCGGTGCCGGACTGGCAGAACTTGCCGATAAAAACCCTAATGTTGTGGCACTTTGTGCAGACCTTATCGGTTCTTTGAAGATGGAGAAATTCATCGAAAAGGCTCCGGAAAGATTCTTTCAGGTAGGTATCGCTGAAGCCAACATGATGGGACTTGCTGCAGGGATGAGCATCACGGGAAAAATTCCTTTTACGGGAACATTTGCAAACTTCTCTACTTCCAGGGTATACGACCAGATCCGTCAGTCGATTGCTTACTCCAACAAAAACGTTAAGATCTGTGCATCCCACGCCGGCCTTACGTTAGGGGAAGACGGTGCTACACACCAGGTCCTGGAAGATATCGGGATGATGAAGATGCTTCCGGGAATGACGGTGATCAACCCGTGCGATTATAACCAGACGAAAGCAGCGACATTAGCTATTGCCGACCATGAAGGTCCGGTATACCTAAGGTTCGGAAGACCGGTAGTTCCTGTTTTTATTCCTGAAGATCTGCCTTTCGAGATCGGAAAAGGAATTCTCCTGCAGGAAGGAACCGATGTAACGATTGTTGCTACTGGCCACTTGGTTTGGGAATCTCTGATTGCTGCGGACGAACTTGAAAAAGAAGGTATTTCATGTGAAGTGATCAACATCCATACGATCAAGCCGCTAGACGAAGAAATCATCCTAAAATCGGTTGAAAAAACAGGTAAGATCGTAACTGCTGAGGAACACAACTACCTTGGAGGTTTGGGTGAATCCATTGCCGGAATGCTGGCCAGAAAGAGACCGACCCGACAGGAATTTGTAGCGGTAAATGACACCTTCGGGGAATCTGCAACACCTGCCGAACTGATGAAAAAATACAAGATCGATTCTACTGCGGTAAAAGAAGCGGTGAAGCGAATTTTAGCTTAATTTTTTGAAAAAATATAATGAAAGCATCCTTATGAAAGGGTGCTTTTTTATTATACTAATCTGAAGATTTTTTCGTTCAAGCATAAAACAGATACCATAAAAAACAAATAACAGCAATGAGAATATTTTTTATTTCGATCAACTTTATACTGACTTTAGGCTTAATAAACTCCCTGTCCGCGCAATCGGACTATAAATTAGGAATTTCCACGGGTGCGGGAATCAGTATTTTCCGGAACCATCAGCCGGCGGATGCCAGCCATATTAGCTTTAACAAACCCATAAGTGCGCATTTAGGTATTAAATTATTACGCCAGCTGGGCGAGCAGGATAATTTCTTTGCCGAGCTGATGTATACGCGTAAAACGATAGAATTCCGATACAATCTGAATGAGGCTGATATTCCTTTTGATAATAAAGATGTGATCGGGCAGAAATACGACTGTATCTCCTTTTATTTTGGATACCGTAAGGTGATTGAAAAATATACCCATGCTCTTTTTTTTGAGGCTTCTTTAGGAGCCGATTACAACAATAATGTGGTTGTATTCAACAGAAACGAAGGCCAGGCCACGGAAGAAATAAATCAGCCTATCAGTTTTGAAGAATTTATAAATACGAATCTCGGAGAGAAGACTTATACTTTAAGTACCAACGCAGGCTTCGGAGTCATGTTTGGAACGAGAAACCAATATGAACTGGGTGCTTTTATAAATATTCCCTTTCATAAAATACAGTCTAAAGCCTCTCAGCTTAGCTACACCTGGAATTACAACAATAAGGATTATGTGCACAAGTCTTCTTATCTCGGAGAGATCTACTATCCTTCGTTAAGGATAACATATTATGTTTTCTAGACTAGCTGTAAATCAGATACAGCAGATCTTTCCGTTATTTTTTTACCTGAAAAACTTCCATTTCGGAATAATCGCCAGCATCCCAAATCCTGTAAACAGGAAAAGATTGGTGACATCGGTATAAAGGAAAGTTGATAAATAATAACTGTGCATAAAGAAATGCATGATCAGGAGAGCCGGAAAAGAAAAGATTCCGATTTTCCTGTAAAAAAACATCAGGATAAGGCTTACAGCCATCAGTGCATCCACAGTAAAGATGACAAAAAAATACCATCCGGGAATGTTCAGGTATTCGTGCTGCAAATATTCATCCAGGTCGATCCCGAAGCCCATTATTGTAAACAGCATCAATGCGGCAAATGCCAGGATAAAGCCCCATCCTTTTTTCGGATCTTCGTCAAAATAACTGTATTCTTCCATAGTACAAAAATAAAGAACTTATGAGAGATTTCATAAGTTCTTTAGTATAATTCGTTTAAAATCCGCTTATATGGAGATCGCGTTGATCAGTCTATTCTTGTCGCTCAGGTATTCTTCCATAGAGATCATACTTTCCGTCCTCATCACATCCTGAATATCATCAATCTGATAGATGATTCTTTTGGCATCTTCCGTGTTCTTTGCTCTTACTTTACAGAATATGTTATATTTCCCTGAAATTACGCTGGCTTCGATTACGTTCGGAATACTCGTAAGCTCTTTCAGAACTTCCTGTGTTCTGTTGGATTTCGTTAATAAAATTCCGATGAAAGCAGTAAAATGGTAGTCCAGCTTTCCATAATCGATGTTTAGAGATGATCCCAAAATAATACCTGCATCTTCCATCTTTTTCACTCTTACGTGAATTGTACCTGCAGAGACATCCATCTGCTTTGCAATTTCTGTAAAAGGCATTCTTGTGTTTTCTACTAAGAAATCAAGAATTTTCTTGTCTATTTCGTCCAGTTGATAGTTCATATTAGTTAAATTACAATTTTCTTAAAAAAACAATGTATTTTTTGCAAATTTATAAAAAATAATTTAACTAAAAAAATTATCTTAAACATTAACAATAATTAACACAGATGATAAAAATCATTAAAAAATAAGAATTATTTGCCGTCCGATTTTACAGAATCTGTTTTTATTGCTTTTGGAAAATCCTGAGTTTTTTTATCTTTTTTCTTCTTTTTAAAGATAGAATTAAAGCTCTTTGTCCACACGATACCTCCGCCGTATGCCTGATTGGCAGTACCGTTTGAACCCGCACCGTTTACCAGGCCGATATTGGACGGTTTTGAATATCCCCGAAGTACGAGGCTTCCGTCATTCTTCTTTGAAATATCATATTCAATGGTACCTTCTCCGGAAAGATAATTCGTCTCCGTATTTTCAGTCTTCGTAAGAGGAATACCCAATCCTGTCTTTACTTTGACTCTCGGTGAAAAAGCAAAGCTTACCCCTGCGGTAGCCCGGTCGCCAACATTGGAATACTGATCTCCTTTTACATAATTAAGGTCGATCTGAAATTCATTACTCATGGCATTAAGCACTGATCCCAGCTGCTTTAAAAGAATGTTGTATCCCTGGTTCTGTGCTACATCGGCTACATTCAGGTCTACTCCACCGGTATTGGACACATTAAAACTGTTCAAAAGCAGAACCGAACCGAACTGAAGGACTTTTTCCCCTTCCTGGCTCATTTTGGCAGCTAACGTTTCTTTTACCTGGCTGGAAACATCCAGCGCCGTTACATTCAGATCGATTTTCGGATCAATTAATGATTGTGTAATATTGGCCTGAAGCAGGATACTGATCGGCTGGAGGCTTCCCATATTCAGATATTCCCCGGCGTTGGAGACCATCCTTATATAATTTGCCGTAATATCTAAGGCAGGCTTCATGGCATCTCCGTCCCAACGGATGCTGCTTCCTTTTTCGATCTGGAACGTTTTGTTAAGAATGGCTTTGGAGACAAATGTTCCGTTATCCACCTTGTAGGTACCGTTCATGGCAATATTTCCCTGACGGCTCATCTGGAAATGAAGCTTTTCTGCCGCTCCTTTTACCATAATATTTCCGACATCATCCCCGATCAGTACATTTACCGTAGTGCCTTTATCAACATCCAGCGCAAAATCGATGTTCATATTCGCTCCGGTCTTCTTCTTATCATCTAAGGTTACGAGTCCGTTTTTACCTTCCTTTAGGAACCGCAGCATCTTAAACTCTTCCACGTTGGACGTTGATCCGGAATTGAAGGTAAAAGTACTTCCGTTCAGAGCTTTCATGTTAGGAGTGGTAATGCTTAGTCCGGAAACCGGTCCGTCCACATACAGATCTCCCTGTCCGTATACCCTGCCCCAGAACAGGTCGTAATCTTTCTGAGTGGTATTCAGCACCAATAAATTATCGGCACGCATCACTAGGTTGACCCCCATCGAAGATAGGGTTTCAAACTGAATCGCCCCCGAAATATTTCCTTTGGAATTGGTTCTTCCGTCATGTACCTCTATATTGTTTAAAATTGCCAATCCCTTTGTTAACGGGATTACCGTATCATCAAAAGAATAGTCCACTCCCGTAAACAGCAGTTTCAGTCCGAAGCCTTTTAATCCGATATCACCGCTGTAATCCAGATCGCTGAATTTACCGGCGATTTTAAGATCTCCGGTTGCTTTTCCTCTTAAATTCCCGAAAACCGTCGTTACAAACTGCTGGGCGAATGCTACATCGAAATCCCTCATTTCCGCAGTAAGATCAATGGTAGGGGACGAAGTATTGTTGTTGACAGTTCCGGTTACATGAAGGCTGTTATTTCCTATGATCCCCGCTGAGTTTACTTTTATATCGACATCATATACGTTTAAGGAATAGCTGTTGGTAGCGGAAACTGTGATATCGCCCATATCCTTTCCGTTCATCATAATATCATCGATCGTAAGATCTACAATAGGCTGAAGTGTATTTTTATCCATCCGGATTTTTACACTTCCGTTCGCAAGACCTTTAATATTCAGTGTGTTCCCGCCGGCTTTCATCTCCAGCAGTTTTTCAATAGCGAAATTATCGACCTCGGCATCTACATAAAAATCTTTAACCGATTTAAATTGGGCATCTTTTATAAATAAAGCACTGTTTTCAGAATAGATTCTGAGGTTCTGAATATCAAAATCCTTCTCTTTTTTACGGTAGGTGATTGAATGGTTAAGTTCAGGGCTGGTATCGATCGCCCATGTTACATCGTTGAATTTCACCTCTGTCGGTTCAAACCTGAATACGAAATCACCGCCCGCATTGGTAGACTGATTCACATTAATGGCATATTGCTTCAGATTGTCATCCTCCTCATCCTCGGGACTTCCATGACTGAATTTTGCAGCCAGGTGCAAAACGGTATTGTTGTCATTTCTTCCGCTCAGGGTAATATTTTTAAGGACATTCTTGTTATACAGCACTCTGCTGATTTTTGCATAGATCTGTTCATCCAGATTGGCCGTGTTGATCCGAACCATGACACTGTCGACCATCGCACTGTCCCGGGTTATATTATTCCGGTCATTGATCTGATAGTCCGGATTTGCAGCGGCGAGGGCTTTGTCAGCTTCGGTAATATCCTCGGTCTTGGTCATGATGTATTTCAGGGAAGCGGCATCAAGATTCAGGATCAGGTTGTTTGAATTTCCGTCATACTGCCCTTCTACTTTTGCTCCCTGTGGAATTTTCAGGTCAGGTAAAAAATAACTTACCAGCCCCTGCTGTACATCAAAATTCATGGTGAAATTCTGTCCTCTGTACATCTTTCTCGGTTCAGGGCCTACCAGGATCTTATTCAGTCCGTTTTCCACCATTCCGGCGAGATCGCCCAGGTTATATCTTCCGGAAATTTTTCCGTCTACTGCTCCTGGTGCATCTACATCAATTACCCGCGCACCGTTTTCCAGGAACGTCTTTACCTTCGCGTTCGGAATGGAATAGTTCTGTGTTGCCGTAGCGAAATTAATGCCGTTTGCTTCTACATCCATGGTAAGGTCATTGATCGAAGACATTGCCATTTTACCGTTCACCTTTCCGCTTACGATCTGTTTTCCGGGCTTATCGGTAAAATAATTCATGTTTAAATAATTGACATCCGCATTAACGTTCATGGAAATCCGTGAAGTGCTGAAATCAATAAGTCCCTTAATGGTTGCTTTTGCCTGTTCGTCGTTGACTGTAATTAGTCCGTTGTATTTTTTATGATCGAGTAAACCGTCCAGATACAGATTGTTGATCTCTTTATTCATAATCTCGATGCTGGAGATCTGAGACTTTGTAGTCAGCCTCATCGTATTCACATCGAAGCTCTGCCCGTTAATATTAAATCTTCCGGAAATTAACCCGACTGATTTATTTTTAGTAATCACTGATGTATTCAGATCCTTCACCTCTGCAATTCCCGCATATTTCGGAAGGGAAGAACTGTAATCGGTTAGAGAAAAATCCGTGATTTTAGCCTGTCCGATCCCGGTCATCAGGTTTCCGCTTGAGACGTACACGCGGTCTGGGTTTACGCTTGCCGTTCCGTTATATTTCAGCTTTCCAAAATCATCTGCGAAATTCTTCATTTTTTTGGAGATGAATGAAGGCATCATCGCTTTAAGGTCTTTATAGGTAAAATCTGCGGAAAGATCGTTGGTTTCGATCAGAAAATTACCTTTCAGCAGCCTGTTCACATTCATTGTCCGGGTAGCAATATTTACATCAGGATTGCGGATCAGGAAATGATCCAGCTTAAAACTGTTCAGTGGGCCGGTCATTTTCCCGGAAATGTTGAACGGCTTGAAGTTGTCCCAATTCGTCACAAAATAGCTGATGTCGTAACCGCTTAGCTGGCTTCCCAGCGTAAGATTCATGTCCCATTTTACCTTGTCGGCAAAATCAGACCATGAACCGTCGTCATGAAGATTGAATTTAATATCACCCTGCAACAGTGAGTGATCGGTATTTAGAGTAAGGTCTTTTAAAAATAGATAATCCGGCGTCATCGAAAGCTCTGTGGAAAAAGTATCTACAAAGTGAGACTTCCCCCAGCGTGTCGTAGTGAAGGTCATATTGTTGATCAATCCTGAAATATTCCTTCCATTGACTTTTACATTCGGGGCGATAAGATTAAAATTCGTAGCCGTTAGCCACTTTCCCTTTTCTCCGGGAGAATTCAGATTGACGATGGAAACTTTGGAATCCACGATCTGTAACCTGGAATCCAGTTGGAAAGGCGGTTTGTTCGGGTCTCTTTTCTTGCCGCTGTCGAACAGCTGGGTAAAACGGATGAAATTGGAAATACTGTCTCCTTTATAGGTAATGACTTTTACGTCTGCATTTTTTAAGGTAAGGGAATTAAAGCTTAAAGAATTATTTTCCGTAATGTTTGAGGCAAGGGAAAGCCAGTTGGAATTGGCAATGAATTCTTTGGACTGAATGAAATCGTATCCTTTATAATCCTTTATTTTAAGGCCTTTGATTTTCACGTTTCCAAAAAAGTTGACCTCAACGCTTTCTGTGGACATCTGTGCCTTAAAGTCCCGATTTACGACTTTCAATGCCTGGTCTGCAGCCCACTGTTTGGTTACCGGGAGATTAATGGCGATAAAAATAGCCGCAACAAGCCCAAGCCCGAGCCAGAACAGGATGAGAAGCAGTTTGGCCCACCAGGTATAGCTGGTAACATCCTTAACCGCCTGTTTCCCGAATTCTTCGGCCGTCTGCACAGGGTGATTAATGGCATCCGAAGCCAGTTCCGATGCCTCCTTCACCGTTTCCTTTACGGCGCCTCCTGCATTTTCAACAGCTTTCTGTACCTGATCCCCTAAGTTTCCAGCTACCGATTTTTTGTTCTCATTCTCGTTATTATTCTCTAACTTTGCCATTATTATGAGCGACTCTATAATTTTAGGTATTGAATCGTCCTGTGACGACACATCAGCAGCTATCATCAAGGGAAATTCTATCCTGTCCAATATTGCGGCAAACCAGTCTATCCATAAGGAATATGGCGGTGTGGTACCCGAACTCGCTTCGCGCGCGCATCAGCAAAATATCATTCCCGTAGTTGAAAAATCTTTATCCCAAGCAAATATACAACAAAATGCCATTTCTGCGATAGGATTTACGCGCGGGCCCGGACTTTTAGGATCTCTTCTAGTCGGAACTTCTTTCGCTAAGTCACTGGCAATGAGCCTGGACGTTCCTCTTATTGAAGTTAACCATCTCCAGGCCCATATTTTAGCGCATTTCATCGAAGATGCAAATCCTATGCCGCCAAAATTCCCTTTTCTGTGTCTTACGGTAAGCGGAGGCCATACGATGATCGTGCTGGTGAAGAACTATTTCGATATGGAAATTATAGGCAAAACCATCGACGATGCTGCAGGGGAAGCTTTCGATAAAATCGGAAAAATTTTCGATCTGGATTATCCGGCCGGCCCTATTATCGACAGGCTGGCCAAAGAAGGAAATCCTGATGCCTTCCAGTTTAATAAGCCAAGAATGGAACAGTATGACTATTCTTTCAGCGGTATTAAAACCTCCGTGCTGTATTTCATTCAGAAAGAAGTAAAGAAAGATCCTGATTTTATCAAGAATAACATCAACGACCTGTGTGCTTCCGTCCAGAAAACCATCATTGAAATCCTGATGAACAAGCTGGAAAAAGCGGCCAAAGAACTCAACGTAAAAGAGGTTGCCATTGCCGGCGGCGTTTCTGCGAATTCCGCTTTGAGAAAAGCCATGCAGGACAACCATGAAAGACTGGGCTGGAATATCTACATCCCGAAATTTGAATATACCACCGATAATGCGGCCATGATCGCCATGGTGGCCCAACTAAAATTCGAGAGAGGCGAATTTACCGATTTGAGAACAACAGCAACAGCGAAATACGATTTATGAAAATATTATTAGAAGAAAAGGTTCTGGGAACGCATTCTAAGAAAAACTCGAAATACTATTGGGTACTGGAAACAATCACAGGTAAAAATGAAGTAACGGAAGCATCTGAAGATGGGGATTATTTAATGATAAGTTCAGAAACCGGATATGTTCAGAATATAAAGGAAGAAATCGTAGAAAAAATCAATTCAGAAAATGTATTCAGTTTTCCCTACGAACCCAAAGAAGGGGATTATTTATCCATTAAAAATAATTTAAGGAAAAACGAATACCTGAATTTAATCTTTATGAATAATAAATGGGTTGAAGAAATTTACGCGTGTTCGTACAGAGACTGTGAGGGTGATGTTTACACGACCATTAAAACCGGCGTTGCATTTCTGAGCGAGAATGAAATTATGTTTTAAAACCAATATTTTTTTCTATGAAACTTTTTTACGGCGAAATCGAGGGGAATCAGGCATTCATCAATGACGAAGAACAGCAGCACATTGTAAAGGTTCTCCGGATGAAAGACGGTGAGGAAATCCATGTAACCGACGGCCAAGGGAATCTTGCTTCCGGTACCCTGATGATTGAAGGAAAAAAAGCAAATATTAACGTTGAAGAAATTAAAAGCAACCTTCCAGATTTCAGCCCGAAACTTCATATTGCCATTGCACCGACCAAAAATATAGACCGGATCGAATTTTTTATTGAAAAGGCCGTTGAAATGGGCATTTCGGAAATCACATTATTGCAGACGGAAAAAACGGAGCGTAAGAATGTGAATATCGATAAGCTCAGAAAACAGGCAATATCCGCTTCCAAGCAAAGCCTGAGATTCCACTTTCCGATAATCAATGACAATATAAAACTGACTGATTTTTTAAAGAATATTGATTCTTCCCATACTTTTGTAGCCCACTGCCATGAAAACCTGGAGCGGATGAACCTGAATCATATTTCTTCACCGGAGTACGTAACATTCCTGATCGGACCCGAAGGTGATTTTTCAGAAAAAGAAATTCTACATCTTGCTCAAAATAATATCAAAGCCGTATCTTTAGGCAGCCAGCGGTTAAGAACGGAAACAGCCGGAATTTTTGTTGCCGCCTGGAATTACGTTAAAATCAGCGAAACCCTAAACCCGTAAAGGCTTTTTTGCCAACCGGCTGATCCACGGATAAAAAATGTGGTAAGGAAAAAGGGCTATCAGAACGAAATTTTTAGCGTCCCTGAAATCAGCCAGCACAAAAAAGTCGGTGTATACATGAAAAATATACAAGAATACCATGACGAAGGTTAAATATTTCCTGCTGAAAGCACCCAGAAAGCTCGATGCCTGAATGATAATGGCAACTATAGTCATTACCACCCATACATTTTCATATTGGTAGATATGGATGATCCATTCCGGGACTTTTACATCTGCCATCCAATAATTATCCAGGGTATTTATTTTTGCGGCATTCTTATCCAGCCAGGTGAGCTTACCGGAATGCTTAATGACATTTTTGGCAATTCCTAAAAATTTGGAAAGTCCGGCAAGGCTGTAAGTCGTTAGAATTCCCAGGTAAAAATACTGCACCCACCGATAATCTTTTTCCTGCTTCATTTTTTCAGGCAAAAGAAAGATGGCCATAAAGTAGCCGATAAGCACCAGATGGTTATTGTGTCCGACACTGAAATTCAGGGAAATGGGAAAATTAATGACCGCCATCAGCAGAAAGATCCCTAAATTAAGCAGTACGCTCTGCCTGAACCAGGTAATGATGAGCAGAATAGCACATAACAATAGCAGGGTATTATATAAAAAAGAACTGGGATATTCCGAAAAGATGAACCTCTGAATATTCAGAAAAGGCTCATAAATTTCTTTTGGCCATAGGCTGATTCTTCTGTACTCCAGATATTGCCTCAAAAGCCAATATACTCCAAAAATGCGCATGGCATAATAGGCGATCTTGTAGTTGAAAACCGTAAGTTGCTTTTCATTCATCATAAAGCGCTGATCAGTGTTTTTTTAATCTTAAAGGAAGGCTTTCCCAGATCCTGCGGATGAAAACTTTCTTTGTACAGCAGCAGATGACTGTATTCCGGGCGGTAGCTTCTCATAAAGATTCTCATTTTCCTGATGTTGTCTGCCTTGTACTCATGATGCTCTATCTTTTTTCCATAAAAGCTCACGATCAGTGCCAGGTTGTTTTCATCGTAAATTTTTGTAGGCTGATAGGTTACCCTCAAAGTATCACGTCCCGCTACCCTGTAAATCCTGTAATATTCTTCGGTATTCTCACTGCCGCTGGGGCTGGTAAAAAGTTTCCAGCTGAAAAAAGGATAAATTTCTTTCCCTCCTTTTTCTATTAAATACAAAGACGTCAAGGCCAAAAACAGGGAGGTCCAGTAAAGGTATCGGGTGTATTGCTGCATCAGACCGTTTTTTTAGATAAATAATGCTGTAAAATTTCCTCTCCGCTCCGGATGGAATTTACGGCCCACCGGATTTTCATCTCAAGAAGTTTTCTTTCATCTAATTTGTAATCGATATCCGACTTTATCAGCTTCTGCTTTAGCTCATACATACAGATCGAAGCGGCCACAGAAACATTAAAGCTCCTGGTAAAACCGTACATGGGAATCGCCAGTGTTTCATCGGCAAAATCCAGGATTTCCGGTGAAACGCCTTCCATTTCAGTCCCGAAAACCAAAGCCACGGGCTCAGTAATTTCGTAATCCGGCAGCATGGTCGCATTATTTTCCAGCGAAACGGCGAGTATCTTATAGCCCCGGTCTTTAATTTTCTGAAAAGATTCCATACTTCTCGGCATCTTTTCCACGTCCACCCAGGTATCGGCTCCTTTGGTCACCCGCAGGTTAGGTTCAAAGCTGTATTCTTCCTGCAGGGCCACCACTTTATGGAAACCGCAGGCTTCCACGGAACGTACAATGGCCGCCGCATTCCGGAACTGGTAAATGTCTTCCACCACAGGCAGCACAAAGTCCGAGCTTTCCCGGGAGAAATGTTCAATTTTCATCAATCGTTCTTCCGTTAAAAACTGCTTTAAATACTCAAAAGTTTGTACTAAATCTTTCATGCGTTTTCAAATCTTTGCAAATTAACGTAATTTTGAGGAATCCTTCCGAACGGAGGGGATAAAATTCTAACAAAGTTCCTGTATGAAAAGAAAAGTCCTGTTGATATATACCGGCGGAACCATCGGTATGGAGAAAGATTATGAAACCGGCAGCCTCCGCGCCTTTGATTTCGGAAATATTTTTGAGAAAATGCCCGAAATGAAACTGATGGAATGCGAGGTTTTTGTACATCCTTTTGAAAAGCCGCTGGATTCTTCGGATATGGGACCGGAAGAATGGAAAATCATCGCCCACTACATCCGTAAAAATTACGATGATTTCGACGGGTTCCTGATCCTTCACGGAACGGATACCATGTCTTACACGGCTTCAGCATTAAGCTTTATGCTCAAAGGCCTGACCAAACCCGTTATTTTAACCGGTTCCCAGCTGCCGATCGGGGATCTTCGGACCGATGCTAAAGAAAACCTGCTCACCAGCCTGTATTATGCCAGCCTGTATGAAGATGATAAAGCCGTAATCCGGGAAGTGGCCATTTATTTTGAATATAAATTGTTAAGAGGAAACCGTACCCTCAAATATTCTGCGGAGTATTTTGACGCGTACGCAAGCCCAAACTACCCTATTCTCGGGCAATCGGGCGTTCATTTAAATATTATTAAAGATAATCTTTACCGCCGTGATCCCGAAATTAAATTCCACGTGGATGACCATATTTCGGAAGACATTATTTTCTGGAGAATCTTTCCGGGCATGAACCTGAATCATTTCAAAGAAATCCCGAAAATGAAAGTGCTGATCCTGCAGGTTTTCGGTTCGGGTACGATTTTCAGCAGTGAGAAAACGGTGGAAACCTTACAGCAGATTCGCAACAACGGGACGGAAATCGTGGTGGTAAGTCAATGTATTTCAGGAGGGATCTCGTTCGGTAAGTATGAGAACAGCAATATCTTCTCCAGGATCGGTGCCATCAGCGGAAAGGACATGACTGCGGAAAGCGCTATTACCAAAGCGATGCACCTCATCGACAATCTCAATTATCCAGGAAGCTTTGCAGAGAACTTTTCCCGAAGCCTTTGCGGAGAAATTTCAGAATAATTTCGTTTTCGGTTTGGAGATTAAAAAAATTATCGTACTTTTGCAATCTCAAACATAGAGAGGTGTCCGAGTGGTTGAAGGAGCTACCCTGGAAAGGTAGTATACGGGTAACTGTATCGAGGGTTCGAATCCCTTCCTCTCTGCAAATCAAAGTCTTAGGTTTTTAACCTGAGACTTTTTTGTTTTTGGAGATGATAAAAACCTCACAGGTTTTGAAAACCTGTGAGGTTTAGTTAACGCAAGGGTATTAATTAAATCGAATTTTAATCAACACCTAAACGGTCCATTACACAACCTACAAATTTTTCCCTTGGATTATTTCCCATGTCTTTCTCACAGCAATCCGAAATAGCCATTCTTATTCCTTGTTCTAAAATCTCAGGATGGTGTTTTTTAATCTTTCTGACCAAATAATCAACCTCCCAACTTTCACTACAGGAGAAAAAACGAGCATCTACTCTTTTCTTTTTAAGATTATCATAATCAGACCAGTCATCTTCTAAAATTGTTTTTTTTGACATAAATAAATATTTTTGATTTATCAGTTACAAATATATTTCTGCCTTTCTGAAAATATTTATGGTTATCCACAACAGAATTATCTTTTTTATTACTAAAAACCCCGGCTTAAAAAACCGGGATTAAGCTTGAAAAGAGTACTAACTAATTTTCAAACCGTTGAGCTATATAATGAATGTGGTGGTGGTGTTTAGAATCAGTTGCACATTGTCAGGAACTGATGGCTCATCTGAACCTTGAATTTAGCTTCCGATTTTAGTTTAAAATACAGCATGCTTTCAAAGTCACGAACCTCTTTCAATTTATGGTCGATAAATTCGGCGATCTGAACTACAGAGAACAGAAAATCCCTGTAAACGACAATATTTACGGTTTGCCCATGAGTCGGAAGATAAGCTTTCAGAAACGGAAGGGTTGACTGATGCTTATGATAATCTACACAGTAGCCGGCACCTTCGCGGGAAGTGATGACGTCGCACCGGTTGATAAAATCAAGGATGTTTCCGGTTTCTTTTATGTTATTTTTAACGAGGTAACGGTTGATTTTGTCCAGGATATGCTGGGCGTATTCCATCATGGTAACGGTTTTCCACTCAAACTGATGGTTAACCGTTTTGGTATTCTTGGCGGATTTGCCTTTGTCGCAGCTCGTCGTGCAGAAAGAAATCCCGATTTTGTCGTAATACGGAAAAAAGCAGTCTCTGATCTGAATGGAAGCATCCGCCTGCAGCCTGTCGTTCGTGAAATTGTAATACAGATAGGGGCTGTACAATTCCGACAGGGCTTTCAGGTAATCTGTTTCGCTGGTATTGTGATGTTCTTCAAACCATTTTTCAAGGTTGTCGTAATAAAAATTTTCAAATTCATTAAAGCTTAAATATAGGGGCAGTTCCATAACTCTGTTTTTGATGAAACAAAGCTATACCGCTAAAGCGTCAAAACTCGACGTATTATTTTTTATTTTGAAAATATTTTTATTTTTTTCTAGATAAAGATCTAAAGGCTGATCCTTCGACTGCTTTGCGCTCAGGATGACAATATTGGATAATAGTCAGGATTTGTGAAATTACAGATCCCCTACAGATTTCGTGTTTTACGGAATTATGATGATCTTCTACACAGATGCTGATCCTATGGAGCAAAATTAAAAACGGAGCAATTAATCTTATATGAATTAAGAGCCTGTTTAAATTTACCTTTTATATTTTAACATTAAGAATTTAAGGTATTTTAGCTTAAAAAATAATATGTCGGTTGCCCGGCGATATTCAATTAAATCAATTGAAATCATCATATTAAAGTGAAGAATAAACAAAGTTTATTTAATTCAGAAATTAAGAGAAATGACGGAAAGTTTGCTGAATTAAAATGTAAACAGATTCTAAATATAATCATTTAATTCAAAGCCAAATGAATATAAATTTTAAACAGAGCCTACCTTTGAACTAAAAATAACTTTTTAATAGTTAGGACGGATGGTTGTATGATGACAGAGAAAAACTTCCAGCATGCAACATCCTTCCTCCAGCCTATTCCTGATCATAATTTTTCATGATGTATTCAAAATAGTGAATCATTTTCATGTAGTTCTCAATGCTGAGGTATTCATTGGTGCTGTGGATGGATTGTTTTTCGGCATCGTTGATCTTGATCGGCATAAAGCGGTAAATATTTTTACTGACGATCTGGTATTTGTACGCATCGGTCGCTCCCACGGTAAGATATGGTGTCGCAATCGCCGTCGGATGAATTTCTTTGATGGCAGCTTCGATTATTTTAAAAGCTTTGGTATTCGTTGGTGAAACAGCAGAGGCTTCTTTCACACTGTCGATTTCTTCGATTTCCACATCGAAACCTTTGGTGGCTTCCGATATATGCGCTTTCACCTCTTTAACGGTATTTCCGGGCAGAAGACGGAAATTTACGATGAATTCCACTTCCGGCGACAGTACGTTGGGTGCATCGCTTCCCTTCATCATGGTTAAAGCCGTAGTCGTACGAACCAAAGCATTGGTAGAATTATTTTTGGTAAGCTGCGATAAAAGGACAGGTTTCAGCAGCCATTGGTTGGCAATTCCCATCCGGTTTACAAAAGACATCGAACCGCCGATATTGGTGAAAAACTGGTTGATCAAAGGAGTAATCATGGGTTTCATCTGGTTATGCTCCAGCCTTTGCATGATAACCGCGGCTTTTCCTATGGCACTTTCCGTCGGAGGCATCGAGGCATGACCGCCCAATCCTTTGACTTTAATTTTCACCGACAAAAATCCCTTTTCCGCACAGCCGATCACAGCTACTTCAGAGTTGATTCCCGCTACGCTTCCCTTTTCCAGAATCAATCCTCCTTCATCATACACAGCGTCGAATTTCAGGTTTTTCCCGTTAAAATATTCTGCAATTTTCGCAGCGCCTTTTTGTCCGCCGACTTCTTCATCAAATCCGAAAGCCAGGTAAATATCACGCTGGGGAATATGTTTGCTTTTAATTAAATTATTCATGGATTCCATCAGGGAAAACAGCATTCCTTTCATATCGATCGCTCCCCTGCCGTAAATCCTTCCGTTGGCTACCGCTCCCGAAAACGGCCCGAAATCCCACTCTTCAGCCACTTTGGAAACCGGAGGCAAAGGCTTATCATCTGGTTGAAAAACATTCCCTTTGTGATCTTTTACTTCTGCATCTCCCGGAGGAACGACGTCTGTGTGGGAAAGAAATAAAACAGGATCAAGGAAAGGATCACTGCCTTTTAATCTAAAGACCAGTCCGTATTTATTGACTTCCGTAAATTCTGCCTGTTCATACACCAGCGGATAGGAAGTTTTCAGATATTCTTTGATGGTATCGAAAGTGGAATAATCAAACTTTCCCAATTCTCCGGTGGAGACCGTCGGGATTTGCAATCCGCCCGAAAGCCTTTGAACCGCAGAATCATCTTTAATCATTTTCCAGCCTTCCATATTTTTTGAATTGACCTTTTTAAAGGGATAAGTGAAGGTTTTAATTAAAACAATGATGATTAAAATGACAATGATGCCGATAAGGATGAACAGGAGTTTTTTCATGGTTCCGGTTGGATGGTTTATTTTACATCAAATATAAGAAAGACAGTGGATTATTTCGATTTAAAAATAACCAGCTTTTCATCATGCATATCATAAACAATTTTCTGCCCGTTCTTTTTGTAGATGGTAAAATAAGTCACATTTTTATTCTTTACGATGGAATCTCCTACACCAATCAATGGGATAATGTCTAAATCTGCCAAATCAATCTTTTTGTTATCTGATAATTTGATTAAATTACAATGGCTCATCTGATCGTATGATTGTGACACTACAGTCCCATTACAATGAATGTCAAAATATGTGTATTTGGAAAAATTCGGATCAAAGATTTGCTTCAGAATTCCATAACAAAATACAATACCGAAAAAGATCAGTATTATTTTATTTAAATGCCGACATAGATCTTCCATGTAAGTTACAACCGACTTATATATTCCCGTTATTTTCAATCTCCTCCCTCCTTTTTTTAACAAAATCCGTCGGACGGATTCCGTTGATCTCATAGAACAGATCGGAGAAGTTCTGCCGGGATGCAATACCGCATTCCCTGGCCAGGGTTTCAATATTGTACTTTAAATATTTTTTGTCTTCAAACAGAAGGTTGGTGATGTAATTGATCCGGAGTTCACTCAGGTATTTGTTAAAATTTACCTTTTTATATTCATTGATAACTTGGGAAAGATAGTTGGAATTGGTTCCAAGTTGGGCAGCCAGTTTACTGATGGTGAGGCCTTTTTGCGTGAATTCTTTTTTTTCTTCAAACGCCTTCAGTTTCTGCAATAATTCTTCTACTTTATTTTCGTTCAGGCTGAATTTCTTTTCCTCAATCAGCGGCATAATTTCCACTTCTTCCTGTTCTTCCGTATTATGACCAGCCGTAAACCTCTCTTCTACCAGCACATATTTCTGCTGAATTTCCTTTGCGTTTTTATGTCTTCTGGTCAGGAGCGCGACAAGCCCGACTGCCCATACGATCAGCACGATAATGATGATGGTTCCGAGATAGTTTATTTTCTGCAGTTTATCTTTTTCTTCAAGTAAATTGTTGGTATCGTAATCTTTATGCATTTTAGGAGAAAGATAGATAAAATCCTTCGACATAATGCTGTCTGCCCTCAGGAGCTGGTTGGTATAATACAGCTGCAGTTGCTGATTCTTTTCCTTTTTTGAATAATCGATCAGGATTTCATAATTCTCCCTCAATTCGGGCAGCATAAACTGGTGTTGCCGGAAAATTGAATCTATCTTTTTAAAATAGACAATGGATTCTTTCATCTTTTTGAGACCGGAATAGCTTTTCCCGATATAAAAATATCCTACCGAAAGCCTCGCAAAATCGCGGCTGGTTTTTATGGACGGCAATGCTTCGCTTAAATTTTTCAAAGCGGGCTGAAACCTGCTGTTCCGGTATTCGGAAATTCCTTTGGAAAGGAGAAAGTAGCCTTTTTCAAGATCAAATTCCGAATCTTCGCCAATTTCGGAAAAACCGGCCTGTATCGCTTCATCCGCCTCTTTGTACTTTCCAAGGTGCCGGTAGCAGATGATCATCTGGTAAAGGCTGTTCAGGTATCCTTTTTTATTGATATAAATCTCGTTGGGATGTAATTTGGTAAACTGTCTTGTTTTCTCCCGGTAATGCTCCAGGCATTTCATAAACAGGTCGGACGCTTCCTCGTAATAGCCGAGATAGCTTTTTATTACCCCGATATGATAAAGGTTCTGGTATTTTAAATATTCATTTTTGGTATTCTTGGAATATTTATATGCTTCCAGATATTCATTAAGGGCAAGCTGGTACTTTTTGTAATGGTAATAATAAATAACGCCCTTATCGATATGCGAGGTAATCCGCAGGTCTTCGTTTCCGGAGCGGTTGGCAGCCCAGATCATACTGTCGGCATATTTTAGCTTATCCTCACCTGAGAAAGAATAAAATACGCCGTCTTTGTATCCCTGAACCAGTTTTTCATAATTTTTTTCCTTCTTCGCCTTATTGATATATGACTGAAGGAAAGGAAATGCCTTGTGATCGTTTTCCCGAAAATTTTCATATTTCTCACGCATCTTGTAGAAATCATTATAGCCATCCTGGGACAGAAGGGCTGTAAAAATTCCAAAAAAAATGAGAAATAATAGTTTTCGAACCACCTTAGTAAATTATCTTCTCTACAATCTGGCGTCAAAAGTACATAAAATACCTTAGTTTTTATCAATGATGCATGAATTAATAGCAATTATCGAACTATTTCTATTTTACAAAATAAAAAATTAATTATCAGCAGATTAAACATTCCTAATTCACGAATTGAGACGTCATAATTTATAAATCGAGACAACAATCATTTTTTTTTATCACTGCAAGATTATAATTTCGAATTCAGAAAACTAACGGAAACCAAAACTAACTGAGACCATCTTTAAGATTTATATGAATAGAATAACTAAAAAAACACGACACGATAAATTTCAGGGTAAAAACTAATAAAAAAACATGATGATTCTATTCATAAATCTCACCACCTTCCTTAATCGGAATAATTACTTTTAGGGAGGGCTGGTTTTTTAAAATTTAATTTTTTTTATAAAACTAATAACCATTTTTAAAGAAATTAATAACCATCGATAATTTAAATTTAATGTAGTTGCCTGCATTTACAGGTAAAAAGGGGGAAAAAGATTCCTGAATCGGAACCTTTTTTATTAACGTTTTCAGTTTTAATCGAAAAGAGACTGTTCCTTGCGGGCAGCCTCTTTTCTTTTAAAACATTAAGGATTTACAATCACTTCCAGCCTCCGCCTAAGCTTTTGTAAATATCGACAACTGTACTCAGCTGTTTTTGTTTTGCTTCCACCAGTTCCATTTTGGCATCCAGTGCATCCCGCTGGTTCAGGAGAACCTCAAGATAATCTGCTCTGGAGTTTCGGAACAACTGATTTGCAATATCTATTGATTGTTCAAGCGATTTTGTTTCCTGGGATTTCAGCTGATAATACTGGTCGAGGTTTTTAACTTTCGACATCAGATTCGCCACATCCAGATAGGCATTCAAGATCGTTTTATCATATTCGTATAAAGCCTGGATCTGTCTTGCATCGGCAGACTGGAAATTGGCTTTGATCGCACTTTTGTTAATCAGCGGACCGGCCATTTCTCCGGCAAGGCTTGCGGCCATAGATTCCGGAAGCTTTACCAGATAAGAAGGCTTAAAAGCCTCTAATCCGAGGGTAGCGGAAATTTCCAGCGTAGGATAAAATTCTTTTCTGGCAGCTTCCACATCAAGTTTTGAAGATTTAAGCTCCAATTCCGCCTGTTTAATATCCGGACGATTCGCCAGCAATTGGGACGGAATCCCCGTATAAACCGTCTGCGGTATCGTTGTCATGAAATTCTCCTTTGTTCTGATGATCGGCTGAGGATAACGTCCGCAAAGGGCATTGATCTCATTTTCCTTTTCGGTGATTTCCTGGCGGATGGTGTATTCCGTAGCTTTGGATTTTGCCAGTTCCGCTTCAAATTTCTTTACGGCAAGTTCGGTAGCTGCTGCCGCTTCTTTCTGGATTTTTGAAATTTCCAATGCCTTCTGCTGAAGCTTGATGTATTGCTGAATAATATCCAGCTGGTTATCCAAAGCCAGTAGATCATAATAATTATCGGCTACTTCCTCAATAAGATTTGACAGGACGAAATTTTTACCTTCTACCGTAGAAAGATAGTGGGCAACAGCAGATTCTTTTTCAGTTCTTAGTTTTTTCCAGATGTCGACTTCCCAGTTGGCCATCAGGCCGCCTTCAAAATTCATGATAGGATCCGGAACGGCTTTTCCTGGCTCAATATCTGTGCTGGCATCACCGGCACCTTCGCTGGTGTAGCGTCCTACTTTTCTTACTCCGGCACCGCCACCTGCAGTCACCGTAGGCGTCAGTCTTCCTTTTTTAGCAAGAACATTACTTTTGGCAATTTCAATTTCCTGCAGGGTGATCATCAGCTCCTGATTGTTCTTCAGTGAGGTCTCAATCAAAGCTACTAAATTAGGATCTGTAAAAAATTGCTTCCAGGGTGTTGTTCCGCTGTTGTTATTGGCATCTCCCTGGTCTTCCTGATTAAAGCTCTGAGGTACATTTTCTTTCACCTCATCTTTTATGACGGTCGCCATCGGCGCCTTACAGCTTGCTAAAACAAGCGATAAGGCGATGGCTGCTATATATTTATTATAAATCTTCATATTTATCATCGTGTTGATACGGTTCTGTTTGTTCTGTTAAAGGATTTTCTTCTTCATACCTCGCCAGTTTCGATTTATCGGCTATGGTACCGAAGATGTAATATAATCCCGGGATAATCATCAGGCCGAAGACGGTTCCGATCAGCATTCCCCCTGCCGCAGCAGTACCGATGGTACGGTTACCGATCGCTCCCGGACCAGTAGCCAAAACTAATGGAATCAAACCTGCAATAAAGGCAAATGATGTCATCAGGATCGGACGGAAACGGATAGCGGCTCCTTCAATAGCGGCCTGCGCCACGGGAATTCCCTCTTCAGCCTTCTTCTGTACGGCAAATTCCACGATCAGCACGGCATTCTTACCCAGAAGACCGATGAGCATGACCATTGCAACCTGAGCGTAAATGTTGTTTTCCAGCCCTAATAATTTCAGGCATAAGAAAGCCCCGAAAATACCCGTCGGTAATGACAGGATTACCGGCAACGGAAGAATAAAACTTTCATACTGTGCGGCAAGGATCAGATAGACAAAACCTAAACACACGAGGAAGATATATACCGCTTCGTTACCCCGGCTTACTTCATCTTTGGAAATACCGGCCCAGTCGATCCCGAAACCTCTCGGAAGGGTTTTGTCCGCAACTTCCTTAATGGCGGCAATAGCCTGCCCGGAGCTGTATCCCGGTGCCGGAGTTCCACTCACCTGTGCCGAATTGTACATATTATGTCTCGTCATTTCTGATAGACCATACACTTTCTCAAGATGCATGAAATCCGAATACGGAACCATTTCACCTTTGTCATTTTTCACATATAACTTCAACAGATCTGTTGGTAAAGCACGATATTGCGGACCGGCCTGAACAATAACTTTATAAGGCCTGTCGAAACGGATAAAGCTGGTTTCATAATTGGAACCGATCAATGTTGATAGATTATCCATCGCATTTTCAATGGTTACTCCTTTCTGCTCAGCCAGATCATTATCGATCTTCAGCATGTACTGAGGAAAACTCGCAGAATAGAAGGTAAATGCAGACCCCAGCTCCGGACGTTTTTTCAGTTCCTTTACAAAATCATTACTTACCTGTTCCATTTTATGGTAATCGCCGCTTCCCGCCTTATCCAGCAAACGAAGCTCGAAACCACCTGCCGCACCATATCCCGGAACGGATGGCGGCTGAAAGAACTCAATGTTGGCTCCCGGAATATTCTTCGCTTTTTCTTCGAGCTTTTCAATAATCTCGGCTGCGGATTCTTTACGGTCTTCCCAGCTTTTAAGGTTGATCAGACAGGTACCTGAGTTTGACCCCGTACCTTCTGAAAGAATTTCATATCCAGCTAATGAGGAAACCGACTGTACCCCGTCGATATCTTCGGACTCTTTCAATAATTCCCGGGCAATCTGGTTGGTTCTTTCCAATGTAGATCCCGGAGGAGTCTGAATGATGGCATAGATCATTCCCTGGTCTTCCGCCGGAATAAATCCTGAAGGAAGAGAATTGCTCAGGAAGAACGTGCATGCACAGAATGCCAGCAGCAAAGGAAGGGTAAACGTTTTCTTCTTAACAGTTTTGGTCAGTAGTCTTTCATACTTACCAGCTCCTTTGTTGAATAATCCGTTGAATTTATCAAGGAAGATGGTAATCGGCGTCCTTTTCTTCGGTTTCCCGTGATTATTCTTTAAGATCAGAGCACACAAAGCAGGCGTCAATGTTAGAGCCACTACCCCTGAAAGAATGATCGCCGAAGCCATCGTAATAGAGAACTGACGGTAGAAAACCCCAACCGGACCTGACATGAATGCAATCGGAATGAATACGGATGCCATTACCAGAGTAATCGCAATAATTGCCCCGCTGATCTCGTGCATCGCCTCTTCCGTTGCCTTTAAAGGAGATAGATGTTTCTCCTCCATCTTTGCGTGGACGGCTTCAATAACCACAATCGCGTCGTCGACCACGACCCCGATCGCCATTACCAAGGCAAAGAGCGAGATCATGTTCAGCGTAATTCCGAAAGCGGACATGACGGCAAAAGTACCGATCAGTGAAACCGGAACCGCAATAGCCGGAATCAGTGTGGAACGCCAGTCTCCCAGGAAAAGGAACACCACAATCGCCACCAATATGAAAGCTTCAAATAAAGTATGGACTACTTTTTCAATAGAGGCATCCAGGAACCTGGAAACATCATAGCTGATGTCGTAGTGCATTCCTTTCGGGAAAGTTGTTTTCTGCAATTCTGCCATCAAAGATTTTACATTTTTGATAACGTCGCTTGCATTGGAACCGTAAGACTGCTTCACGGTGATTGCCGCAGAAGGTTTACCATTTAAAGTAGAATAAATATCATACATGGAAGAACCGAATTCGATATCGGCCACATCTTTCAATCTGATAAATTCTCCGTTAGGGTTTGCTTTCAGGATGATGTTCCCATAATCCTTTTCGTTATTGAAACGGCCCGGATATTTTAAAATATATTCAAAAGACTGAGATCTTTTTCCGGAGCTTTCCCCCGTTTTACCAGGCGAAGCTTCAAGACTTTGCTGGTTTAGGGCGTCCATCACTTCATCTGCGGAAATGCTGTATGCCGTAAGACGGTCTGGTTTCAGCCAGATCCGCATAGCATATTCCCGGGTTCCCAGGATGTCGGCAAAACCTACCCCGCTTACCCTTTTCAATTCGGACATCACGTTGATATCGGCGTAGTTGAAAAGGAATTTCTGGTCGGCTTTCGGATCATCACTGTACAGGTTGATGTACATCAGCATGTTCGGCTCTTCACGGGTGATTTTTACCCCTTCACGAACTACCAGCGGCGGAAGTTTATTTACCACCGAAGATACACGGTTCTGAACGTTTACCGCCGCTACGTTAGGATCGGTTCCCAGGTCGAAAACCACCTGGATGGATGCTTCCCCGTCGTTTCCGGCGTCGGAAGTCATGTATTTCATTCCCGGCACCCCGTTCAAACCTCTTTCCAATGGAATAACCACGGATTTGATCAACAATTCGTTGTTGGCTCCCGGGTATTCTGCGGTGATGTTTACTTTGGGCGGCGAAATGGACGGGAATTGGGTTACCGGAAGTTTTACCAGTGACAGAATCCCCATAAATACGATAATCAGAGAGATTACGATAGACAGAACAGGTCTGCGAATGAATTTTTTAAACATAATTACTTACTTCATTAATGAGTCCTACTCTGCTTTTAGTTTCAATGACTGAAGAACTTTTTTAGGATCCTGCGCTTTTACCTGAACTTTCTGATCGTCTTTTACTTTCTGAACGCCTTCCAATAAGATTTTATCGCCTGTGGATAACCCTGAGGAAACTACGTAAAGATCAGGAAGCTCGTAAGCTATTTTGATGTTTCTGGATTTTACCACTCCGTTTTTATCCACAATGAAAACGTATTTCTGATCCTGGATTTCATAAGTTGCCTTCTGAGGAATAAGCATGGCATTTTTCAGAGGCAGTGTCATTCTTACTTTCCCGGTTTCCCCGTTTCGCAGCAATTTATCAGGATTCGGGAATTTCGCTCTGAAAGCAATGTTTCCGGTTTCGCTGTCGAACTGTCCTTCGATGGTCTGCACTTGCCCTTTCTGCGGAAATATATCCCCATTGGCCATTACCAAAGCAACCTGATTGCTTCCTCTGGAAGCTACATTTCTCTGGTAATTGAGGTATTCGGGTTCTGACACGTTGAAGTAAGTATAAATATCGTTGTTATCGGAGAGGGAGGTGAGTAAATCTCCTTCATCCACTAAACTTCCCAACTTCAAAGGAAGTCTGTCGATAATTCCTGAAAACGGCGCTTTGATATCCGTAAATGAAAGGTGGATCTGGGCCAGCTTGGCTTCTGCGTTGGCAGCATCCAGCTTGGCTTTTGCCATAGCTCTCTCATTTTTGGAAACGATGTTGTTACTTGCCAGTGTACTGGCATTTTTCAATTCAATCGTGGCCTGAGCAACTTCTGCCTGAGCCTTCAGGAGTTCTGCCTGATACAGTTTCGGCATAATCCGGAATAGAGTCTGACCCTGACGGACAAACTGGCCTTCGTCTACAAAGATCTTTTCGAGGAAGCCTTTTTCCTGGGCACGGACCTCGATATTCTTTACAGACCGGATCTGAGCCACAAATTCTTTGTCGATTACCGTATCCATCACCACCGGTGAAGTTACGGGATAAACCGTGGCTTCTTCTTTTTCTTCTGTTTTCTTGTTACAACCTGTGAACAAAAAAATACTGCTTAGCGCAATGCCTGCGACAACTCTTTTAATCATAATGTTAGAGTTTATGTAAATCGTTAATGTTTTAAATAGGAAAATGGCAATAGAGATAAGGCTGTTGTGATGATTACCGGCAAACACAACACAGTATATTCCCTGCTGAACAAATCAGCAGAAAATATTTCGGAAAATAATTGTCTAAATTCTGATAGAACGGATCAGAATAAATCTTTTAACGGTAGAAAATTCTGATAAGAAGCCATGAAGAACAGGCTTTAATTTTTTGAAACTTTTTAACCCGAAAATATAAACCAATGTAAAAACAGCGGCAAATGCAATAACAGCCTGAAAACTGTCTGAAAACTGAAAATCATTCTCCGTGAGTTCCAGAGAAAAAGCGTTTCCAAGATTATCCGGCGACTGCTGAACGGTAAGTTTTTCGTAAGTCTGGTTTAAGCGGTTCGCTTTTTTAGGTAAATTCTGAGACGTATGATGTGTATAGTCATTTTTTAAAGTACGGACATTAATCTTGCTTTCTACTATGAAAAGCACAAACAGGGCCGTTAAAAAATAAACAATATAGTTTTTCATAATCTTTCTCGCGACAAAGGTAGTTTTTAGTTTCCTTATCTTTCAACAGGTTTTAATTATAAAACATTCATATTAACAATATTTAACATTACTTTAAATTAACTGAATTTTATTACAAAGCAATAGATAAAAAAATATAAAAAATTGATTTATAACAACATATAATACAACAATGTTTCAATAAAATATTTTAACAATCTCTTAAAATGGTTGAAAAAAAAGCGCAAGTATCTATGAAATGTTAACAAATAATAAAATCAAGTACAAATTAAATAATTAACAAAAAATAATCTAAATAAGTACATTATAATTATTTTTAAATGTTAATATTTGATTTTAATTTAAAAAAACCAATAATAATCCTATTCATTATATCAGATTGCATAAACATTTAAGCATCTATTGAAAGTTTTGGTTATGATTTATTTGATCTATCAATATATCTGACTGATTCCTATATAAAAATAATTTCCATCAAAAACAGAGGGAATTTCTACTAAATTAATTTTACTTTTTTACCTCGTTTATCAGTAGCAGCACGGTTTTTGTAAAAGCAAGTTGATTCTTTTAAAGATTAAAAATCTTCTTTGCCTTATTAAAATATATAAAAAATTAATTAATTTATAAAAAATTAACATATTATCATCAATAAATTCGTAATTTTACAGACCAACACCAATACTTCAAAAATCACCCGATCAAGTTGCCTATTATTATGAAAAAGACATTAAAAATCATTACAACTATCCTTTTACCATTGCTTTCTCTGGCAGCTTGTAAACATCAGGCAAAAGAGGAAGAAGTAGTCTCCGAGAATGTGACTGATGCGAAAAAGGACACCGACCACATTAAAAAAGAGATATATACCGATGATTTTGGCGATCAGCTTGAAGTAGCCATTAATGAAACTCAAAATACGGTCGTGGTAAGGCTGAATGGCAAAACCTATGAGCTCAAAAAAAGCGAAGAACTCCCGGAATTCACTGCCGGTGATGCGGTTTACCAATTTTCCGATGTGCGCGGGGAGGTTACTTTCCTAAAGAAAGATTATAACATGGTGCTGTTCCACCACAAGAAAAATAAGCCTTCTTCTGCAGATACGAAAATGGCTTCTTATTAATTCATCAGCAACTATCACAAATCCGAAATATGAAAAATATAATCACTTTCTTTTATACACTGCTTATTATCGCATTCACAGTTTCGTGTGCCAACAAACCGGGAACTAAAGCTTCATCCGATACAACAACAGATACAGATATTACAGGGAAAACCTGGAGGCTTATCGAAATCAACGGTCAACCGATTATGCTTGTAAATCCTAAGGCCAATCCTTTTTTCAAGCTAAATAGGGCTGATATGAGATATACCGGACACGGAGGATGCAACGGCGTGGGCGGAACTTTTGAAATAAAACCAGACGTGATGCGCATCAAATTCAACCAGGGAATGTCGACCATGATTGCCTGTGACGATCTTGCGACGGAACGTGCTTTTACCCAGGCATTGCTTGCTGCCGATAATTACTCTATAAGCGGAAATACATTAACGCTTAACAAAGCGAAAATGGCTCCTCTGGCAAAATTTATACTTCAGCAATAGGACTTAATAAACACATCCCTATAAATAAGAACACTTCTGCTATGGCAGGAGTGTTCGCCTTTTTATGATGATTTCTTTTTGTAGATCATACAGCATATCAGAAGCGTAACGTTAACAATTACTGCAAAAGCATTGGAAATAATAATCGGAAGCTCGTCTTTCAGAAAACCATACCAGACCCATAAAGAAAGCCCCGAAATAAGGACCATCAACATTCCCCATGAGAGGTCATCTGCATTTTTCTGTCTGATTACTTTAATCAGCTGCGGAAGCATAGCCACCGAAGTAAGGACTCCTGCGATAATACCTAAAAGGTTTTCATCCATATTTCAATTGTTTAGTTATGAATATATGAATAATTGTGGAAATATCTTATGATTACAATCAGCTTTCCATATCACATTATTTAAAGCGATCGAGAGAAACTTCAGCGGGTAAAGGGACATCTTCTTCTATAAAATCATAGAGACTCTTGGCAAAATAACAACCGTTGAGAATTCCTCTTGCGCCCAACCCGTTAAAAACATATAAATTACAATACTCAGAATGCCTGCCAAGGATCGGTCTTCTGTCTTTTACAGTAGGCCTGAAACCAATATTGGCGTCAACGATCTCAAGTTCTGCCGGATAAATCTCAGAGAGCCCCCTTCTCAACTGTTCCACTGCTGAGTGATCAATCTGAGCATCCAGTTGTTCCCTGTCATAGGTACCGCCGTAAAAATACAGCTCTTCACTTAAAGGAAATAGAAAATGCTTTTTCTTAATCGTTATATTTTCAGGAATGCTGTGAGAAAGTTTTACTTTAATATGATGTCCCTTATTGGGGTTTACGGGAATATCTGAGAAAAAAGGATTGTTTACCACTCCCATCCCTTCACAGAACAGCATGTTTTGAAAATGGAAATTCTTATACACTGCGTTTTTAGTATCCAGCTCCGAATAAACAAATTTTTCTTTAACTAAAAATCCTTTATTTTCTAAAAAATAAAATAACCCTGCAAAAAATCCATTAACATCAAGCCTGGCAGACTGATTTACCTTTCCGCTGAGAAAATCGTTTTTTACCCCTTTTAAATGATCAAATTTTTTATCTAAAAAACTGATGAGCTCATCATTTTCAGATTTTTTAAGCCAGAGCTTCTGTTCGTTTTCATCGTGAAAAATCCGGTGTATCGGGGCGTCAATTAAATAATTCCGGCCTGTATATTCTTCAATCTCCTGCAATGAATTTTTCAGGAAGTCGATCTGCTCCTGCGCTTTCCAGAAGGTGGTAAATTTCTTCAGGACGACAGGATTGATGATTCCTGCAGAAACTTGCGAAGCACTTCTTTTCCCTTCCGAAAACAAAACAAAGGATTTGTTGTTCCGGATCAGCTGATGGGCAAAAAAAAGTGCGGCATATCCGTCACCAACAATTATATAGTCTACGTTGTTCATAATAAAAAAACCTGAGTAAAAATACTCAGGTTTTCTATCATTGTCAAGTGAAATCTTAATAATTCCACATTTCATTTTCCATTTTCAGGATCTGCGCCTTGATTCTGTCGCTTTCTTCGATCTGTGCATCGGCATCTTTCGGAATATAGTCGTCAATAACACCGTCACCCATGCCTGAAGAAGATTTATAAATTACAGAAGAGAATCTTCTTGCATTGATAAGATCATCAAAAGATAAGTCTGCAGACGAATTTTTTCTGTTATAAACATAATTGTTTGCTAAGATATCTCTTGCCTTTGGATAATATACCCAAAACAGATCAACCAGTTCATCAGAGCCAGTCAAAGGTTTTCCTTCTGCATCTAATCTTCCTTGTGAAGAAGGGTCTGGCCCCATTGCAGCAATCCCAAGAGGTCTGTACTTCAGCTGTCCATCTCTTTTATCAATAAACCACATACCCATTATTTTAAGAACCTTTACTTTATCAGTTGTAGTTCTAATTAAATCGGTATATTGTTTTTTCTGCTCTTCAGTTGGCGTAACCCCGGAGTTAATAAGCTCTATTAATTCATCATCAACTCTGACACTTTCCAATTTTTTTCTGATACCTTCAGGAGTTGATTTAACGGAGAAGTTCTCATCTTCATAAACTTCTTCAATTTTACCATCTAATGCAGCGTCTAATAAAATTTGATATAACGATCTAGTCGTTTTAGATTGAAGACCATCCGGATTATCATAATAAAAAGGCTGATTAAGCTTATCATTAAGGTCAATAATTTCCCAAACAAACATTCCCTTTAAAATATCCTTTTCGTCCACGTAACCATATTCAAGCGGAGTAACTTTATTACTTACTACAGAATCGCCTACTTTTCTAGTGCCTTCAGCTCTCATTTTTCTAAATTCTTCAGGAGAAGAAGCATTTAGAATAGTCTGAGAAAGTGCAAATCCAGAAACTAATACCAAAAGGCTGCAAATATATTTTTTCATACTATGAATTTACAAATTAACTTATTGAACATTAATAATTACAGGTGAAATCTCTTTTAATCTTTGATTTCCTAAACCTGTTGCAGTAGCTTGAATGTCATAAATCTGAACTACATCACCTGGTCTTAAGGTTCTTAGCATACCTTCTGCTGATGATAATGAATTTCCTTGAACCATTGAACCTGCTCTACCAGGTAGTTTAAGGATAAAACTATTTACAGTGAAAGATACAGGGAAATCGAAGTCAGGTAATGCTGCAGCAACAATCTGATTAGGAATAGAAGCAGCTGGCATATAATTAACTGATTTACCTCTAACTTGTCCTTGTGGTCTTGGAATACCTTTTATTCTATATTCAAATACCTGAGAAACTGTTTTTCCAGTCGGGTCAGTTCCAGACAATGTTAATCTTACAATGTTTCCAGTAGACGGAATTACATCCCATTTACCTTTACCAGTACTTTTAATAACTGCACCTGTAGCAGATAATGATAATTTAGAATTATCAGCACCTAAAATGGATCCAGTTACTGGGTTTTCTAGACCTCTATACATCACATTCATCTTATCAGCAGAAAGCAATAATCCTTGCTCAAGTTTTACTTGCTGCGGCCCAGCGATAACGTTATACGTATGCGTGAACGGGAAGTTCTGTGCTTTACCGGAAGCGTCCGTCAATGTGATATTTCCACTGAACGTTTTCTGTCCGATTCCGCTTGTATTCAATGAAGCATATCCTTTTCCGTTTTCCTGTCTGCTTACCCCAGAGATGCTGATCTTGTTGCTGTTTGAATAGTTTCCTAACATCACAACAGCTTCAGCAGGTTTTCCTGCAACTACATCAACCGGCGCAGAAACGATAGCTTCATAGCTGGTAAATTTGATGGTCGCATCCACTTTTTCCTGAAGCATTAACGCCAAGGCATCAGATTGTACGTTTCTCGCATCATTCTGGATAATTTCCAGGTTTGAAATCGCTGCAATTAACGGCTGGTGGTAGAATTTGTTCTGGAACCAAGTTTTATCATTCGGGGATTTTCCTTTAGGATATTCGGCGATCAAAGATTTGTTGGCTCTGTCTACCAAATCTTTCAACATCGGGTCGTTTCCGAAAGTTGCGTTAATATAATTTCTTACATCGTCAATTTTCTTTTTCAACTCCAAAGCTCCCTGTGAAGGGGTATTTTCATCACCTTCCTTGAAGAAATATTCCGTTGTAGCTTCGTTGTTGTTAAGCGCTGCGAAGTTTTCACTTACATCAACATCTTTTCCCTGAGCATCTTTATCGTGGAATTCGGATTTCTTTTTAAGTTCGTCCTTTATTCCCTGCGCAGATTTTACCAGGCTGTTGATCTTATCTCTAAGAACCTGATACTGAGCCCAAGGCTTTGCATAGGTATCGGGTACCTGCTCAGCTTTTGCCTGAAGAGTTTTCTCGAATATTCTTTCGTTCTTTCTCTCCGTCAACATTCTTGTCTCGTTAAGCGCTTTGGTAGAGTCAAAATATGACCTGATGATTTCCGCATCAATATTTAGGGCCATCATAGCGATGAACACCAAATACATCAGGTTGATCATCTTCTGACGAGGTGTCTGTTTTCCTGCTGCCATTCTCTTTTCTTTGTTTTTTGATTAAGTAGTTAAATTAAAAAATGGTTTTGGAAAATTAAGATTTCATGGCAGTTAACATACCACCGTAAACTCTGTTTAAGCTGTTTAAGTTTGAAGTTAAACCTTGTAGTTCCTGATTGAATTTTTCAGATTGTTCAGCAGATTTCTGCATATCTGCTACATATTTGTTAGCAAATTCAGATTGTCTTTTCGTGCTTTCCATCTGCATGGCATATAAAGCGTTCATGCTTTCCATGTGTTGAGCCGCTTTGTTTAACTGCTCATTGTATTTGTGAGTAGAAGCCGATACATCTACCGTCTGATTGATCTGGTCTACAGAGCTGGAGAATTTATCGATTCCTGTTCTTAATCTTTCGAATAACTGAACATCAAGTTTAGCGTCCTGAAGCATTTTGTCCAATTTTGTAGAAAGGGAATTCTCCAGTTCAGCTAATTGAGCAGCATTGCTTTTAGATACATTTGAATGTAATGGATTAGGATTTGCATGTTTATCCAATAATTCAGGATATACATTTTCCCAAGCGTAAGACTCTTCAGATTTCGGAGGGTCGAAAGCGAAGATGATGAAGATGATCGCTTCAGTGATTAGTCCCACAGTAAGCGCCATGTTACCATTGATAGGCCCTAAAGTAATGTGGGTAATTTTAAGCCAAGCTCCAAGAATTACAATTGCAGCACCGAATGAATAGAAGAAATTCATCCAAGCATCTTTAGTCTTAAACATATAAGTTAGTTTTTTTTAATGTTAAATAAAATTGTTATTGAAAATAGTGTTTAATGGAATATGTTATCTGTTAACTTTTCTTGGTTTAACAGCAGCTTCAGGAATGTCCTGTACGGTTCTGAATCCGATATAGCTTCTCGCCGAATCTTTTCTTTCCCAATCTCTTGAACCGTTCATCAGCATATATCCTACATCTTTCCAAGAACCACCTCTTACAGACTTTTTAGTATCAACCTTGTCTTTAGTGGAAGGGTTTAATGTAGATGCGAACCCGTATGAAGAATTGTTGTAAGCAGATTCTGTCCATTCAGAAACGTTTCCAGCCATATCAAATAACCCGTATCCATTCTTCTTAAATTTCTTTACTGGAGCAGTATATGTATAAGTACCTTTTTTGTCGTCTTCCATATAATTACCTCTCTTCGGTTTGAAGTTAGCCAGGTAGCAACCTCTGTCGTCCATTAAGTAAGGACCACCCCAAGGGTAAGTAGCATTTTGCATTCCGCCTCTTGCAGCATATTCCCATTCGATTTCCGTAGGAAGTCTGAAGATCAACGGCTTTTGTTTTCTTCTTTTTAAACTTTCGTTATAATCAGATTTCAGTTTCGTCCTGAAGTTACAGTAAGCTCTTGCCTGATCCCAGGTTACCCCCACTACAGGATAGTCTTTGTAAGCTTTGTGCCAGAAATACTGTTCGAACAATGGTTCGTTATAAGCAAAATGGAAATCTTTTACCCAAACCGTTGTATCAGGATATACGGCGATGCTTTCGCTTCTCAGGTAATTTACCCCTCTTTCTTTTTCAGCTAAAGCAGCATCCATGTCACCCCATCTGTAAGTATATTTAAGTTTGCTCACGTCAAGGATTCTTTCGTTACCTACTCTTGAAGAAGCCGGTAAGTACATCGATTCTAACACTTCTGCGTATTCTACATCAGGATATTTGGAAGTACTCCAGTGCAATGGAACTTTCCAGTCCAATTTTTTGGTCGGGTCGAAGTTTCCTTCGTTTCCACCGCCCTGTCCTTCTAAATATTCCTGATATGGTGTTAAATTTTCTTCTTTTTGAGCAAGGTATGCGTAATCTCCGATGTTTGTTCCTCTTCCTTTACCTTCACCACCTTCTCCGGCAGCTTCAGCAAGTAAAGTTCTCGCAATAGAATCTCTTACATAATTGATAAATACCCTGTATTCTGCATTTGTAGTTTCTGCTTCATCCATGAAGAAAGAAGAAACCGTAACAGTTTTTGCCTGGGCTTTCTCCGGACTATCTGTGAAATCCTGATCCGTTAACCCAGCTACAAAAGATCCTGCAGGGATGGCAACCATACCATAAGGTCTTTCTGCAACAAATGATTTTGTTTTTTCTCTAGGTATCAATTCTCCTTTTGTTCCCGGTTTACCTACTGAAGAGGCTCCCCCACCTGAACAAGATACCGATGCTACCGACGCAGACACTAATAAAAGAAATATCCTTTTCATGTTAATTTTTATAATTAAGCCGTAAATATATAATTTTTTTAAGAAACTTTTAAGATTTTTTTTGAAATAACGGAAGAAATCTAAATTTATTTTATTTATGAATAATTTTTATTCCACTGTGACCGATTTTGCAAGGTTTCTCGGCTGGTCTACATTCGCGCCCCTGTACACAGCAATGTAGTATGCCAGCAGCTGTAGAGGTACGGATGCAACAATTGGTGAGAAACATTCTGAGGTTTCAGGGATCTCAATAACATAGTCTGCCATTGCGCTTACCTGAACGTCTCCCTTATTTACCACAGCAATAACTTTCCCTTTTCTTGCCTTAATTTCCTGAACGTTGCTTACGATCTTGTCATAATGCCCTTTTTTAGGAGCAATAATAACGATCGGCATATTTTCATCGATTAACGCAATCGGGCCGTGCTTCATTTCTGCAGCTGGGTACCCTTCAGCATGAATATAAGAGATTTCTTTTAATTTTAACGCACCTTCCAGTGCTGCAGGATAATTATAGCCTCTTCCCAGATACAGGAAGTTGGTAGCCTGTATAAAATCCTTGGCGATATCCTGTACCAGTTCGTGGGTAGAACTTAATACATCTTCTATTTTTTTAGGAATTGCATCCAGTTCTGCAATTAAGCTCATGAAATCAGCATTTCCCAGATTTCCGTTGTGTTTTCCTAATTTTAGCGCAATCATGGAAAGAATCGTAAGCTGCGCCGTAAATGCTTTTGTGGAAGCCACCCCGATTTCCGGACCGGCGTGCGTATAGGATCCGGCATCCGTAATTCTGGCGATGGAAGAATCCACTACGTTACAAATCCCATAGATGAATGCCCCTCTTTCTTTGGCCAGCTTTAGTGCAGCCATGGTATCAGCTGTTTCTCCCGACTGGGAGATGGCGATAACCACATCTTTATCGGTAATAATCGGGTTTCTATACCTGAATTCGGAAGCATATTCCACTTCAACAGGTATTCTTGCATATTCTTCAATCAGGTATTCGCCGATAAGCCCTGCGTGCCATGAAGTCCCGCAGGCAATAATAATAATCCTGTTGGCATTCCTGAATTTTTCCATATGATCCCAGATCCCGGCCATCTTGATTATTCCTTCATCCACAAGAAGCCTTCCCCTCATGGTATCATGTACAGATTTAGGCTGTTCGAAAATTTCCTTAAGCATGAAATGTTCGTATCCTCCTTTTTCAATCTGCTCCAGGCTTAATTTTAACTCCTGGATTTCAGGCTGTATTTTAGAGTTCTCAGTAATAGTTCTGATATCCACTCCGTTTTCCAGAGAAATGGTGGCCATGTGACCCTCCTCAAGATAAATGGCTTCTTTTGTAAATTCTACAAAAGGAGATGCATCGGAAGCTATAAAATATTCTTTATCGCCGATTCCGATAGCCAAAGGAGATCCCAATCTTCCAACGACCAAAACGCCAGGATATTCTTCATGCATTACCGTAATGGCATACGCTCCGTACACTTCATTCAGCGCGTATCTTACTGCCGTAGGAAAATCCATTTCAACATTAAGATCCATAAAATACTGAATCAGGTTTACCAATACCTCAGTATCCGTTTCAGATTTAAAGCTGAACCCCTTTTCCGTTAGCATGGTTTTAATGGTATCGTAATTCTCGATGATCCCGTTATGAATAATGGCAATTTTACCGTTATTAGATAAATGAGGGTGAGAATTACGATCACTAGGAACCCCATGGGTTGCCCATCTTGTGTGGCCCATTCCTATTTTTGCCGTTCCTTTTAGTTGCTCTGAGATATTGACAAGGTCATCTACCTTACCTTTCGTTTTTTCAACTTCAAGTTTATTATCTTTATTTTCCAGTACAATCCCTGCACTGTCATATCCTCTATATTCCAGTCTCCTAAGACCATTGATTACGATATCGTAAGCGTCCTGAAAACCTGTATATCCTACAATTCCACACATATTCTTTAAAAGTGTTTTAAAATTTATTTCGTACCGTAAATAACGAGTAATTGAGCCTTATTAGCATCTGATGTGTTTGACCCCACGAAGACTGCCCTTTGAGTATCGTAAGCCCTTGAGGTACTGGAAGGTCCTATCAGAGCATTGGTTTGACTATTAGTCAGGAAAGTTCCTAGGTCTATTCTAAGAGATCTATTATCATCACTCTGATTCGTCTCTACAAGATCTTTTACAGACTGGGTCACTATAAAGTCATAATAAGGCGGATCATTTGTTAAATTATAATTATAGAATCTAAATCCGGGTAAGTTAGCAAAACTTGTTAAATCTTTCGTAAACGCCAAACTTATGGTATGATTAGGCTTAGGGTTTACAGATAGACTTTTTTGTAAAAAAGTAAAAGCAGTAGGTCTTGCATATACATTATTCCATGAAGACTTATCAATATAAAGTCTAACTTTAGCGCTAATAATAGCCGCTTTATTATCATTGTAGCGCTTCTTTAAGGTATCTATCGTATTTTTTGGAAATTTTATACCGATAGAGGGACCTCCCATTCCTTGAGCAAAAAGCTTAGAAACCCCAGTATTCTCATCACCGATAGCTGCAGATGACCATGCAGAACCAGACCTGTTATATTCATACTGTCCGATATGCGTATTTCCTGTGCCTAAGGCAAAAGAATAGGTAGTCTGTGTTTTGGTTGCAGGACTGGTTGAAGTATTATCATTTTTATAATACATGATCAGCTCCATATCGTTTGGAGAAAACTGGAATAAATATCCGTCCTGCTCATCAACAGAAATTCTTATTCCTTTAAAATACCGGGTAAAATTGGAAGCATCCTGTAATTCAGGCTGCCCTTTTTTTGCAATAATCTTATTCTGGAAAAATGTTTTATCCAGTGGAATTCTGATTCCCGGTGTTGCAGCTGTAAACAATGCCGCTCCCCCGTCGTCTTTCGTAATGGCTACCGAGCTGACACTTCCTTTAAATTCTTTCGTTCCTAAAAGAGTGGTTGCCGGATATGCAGCGTTTGACTTTGCAGAATCTGAAACGCCCTTCAGGAATTCATCAACTTCATTTACCCTTATATTAAACGTTCTTTTCGCTTTACCGAATTTTAAAACTGGATATGTATTGACTACTTTTTTAGCATTTACCGTACCGTCAGCGAATGTAGTATACGTATAGTTATCATCTACCGTATTCGTTGTAACAGAATCGGAGGCAAATCTCGGCTTTATTACTAATACCACAGAGTCCACCTGTGCATTGGTTCCGAAATCAGGATTGTAGGAAGATAATCTCAGCTGTGTTAAGTAAGAAGCCTTTTGCATCCCGAACTGCCCTTCGTTAAAAGCACCAAGGACTCCGTAAGTTAATTTGGAAGCATCGGTTCTTATCGTATCGTTATTATTAATATTAAAAGCTGTAATATCAAAAGATTTTTCATTTCCCTGTGCTGCTCCGTCTAAAAATAGCTGTTCTCCCAAATTATCCGGATCCGGTTCACAATTATAAAGGATTGCACTTCCAAAAATCACCAAAGAAAATAAAGTGATTGCTTTCTTAATAGTATGAATCATTAAAATGTGTTTTTTAATAAAGTTGGTTTATAGAATCTACATCCAGGTATTCCGATTTTGAAGTAGCTGTTTCATTGAAAGCCTTATCAAGATCTTCATCCAGAAACTCATCTCCCTTTACCACGGCATCAACGTATTTCATGCTTTCTATCACAAAACTTTTTACACTAGGAGTCTCTAACGCCTTTAGTCCTGAAATATTGTCAAAGCTCAGCTTTTCACCGATATTCGAAGCCAGCGGCGCATCTTTTTCATTGTATAAGGAAAGAACGATTTTAGCGTCTTTGAAATAGGTATCGGATTCGTAGTACGTTTTCAGATAAATCGGAACGAATGAAGACATCCATCCGTTAAGGTGGATTACATCCGGTACCCAATTTAATTTTTTAATGGTTTCAATAACCCCTCTTGCAAAGAATATCGCTCTCTCATCATTATCCTCGAAAGGCTGTCCCTCATCATCAAAATAATATTGTTTTCTTTTGAAATATTCTTCATTATCGATAAAGTAAACCTGAAGTCTTTCCCCCGGAAGAGACGCTACCTTAATGATAAGAGGCTGATCCAGATCATTAATAATAATATTCATCCCCGACAGGCGGATTACTTCATGAAGCTGGAATTTCCTTTCACTTATCTGTCCAAATCTTGGCATAAAAACTCTTACATCATTGCCTTCTTGGTGCATCTTAAGTGCCATTTTGTTTACCACTGCAGCCATATTCGTATCTTCCTGATATGGATACATCTCTGTAGTAATGTACAGTATTTTTTGATTCGGCATAAACTTCTATCTAATTTTTGTAAAAATGCTTTAATGCGCAAAATTACGAAAAAACATTCAACATTATTTTAATTAACGTTTTTTTACGAAAATTCCCTTGCTGAAATTATTAAAACCCATGCTTGTCCTGTAATAATTATATGATATTTTTAGTATTTTTGAATTACTATTAAAAAAAGCTATGGAAGTTCTAAAAAGTAAAAAAGTTCTTCAGGATTTCATTGAAAGACAGAAAGAAATGGGGAAGAAGATAGGTTTCGCACCGACAATGGGGGCTCTTCACGATGGACACTTGTCTTTGTATGAAAAAGCAAGACAGGAGAATGATCTCGTGATATCATCAATTTTCGTGAATCCAACCCAATTCAATAATCCGGAAGACCTTGAAAAGTATCCGCGTGACATCAACCGTGATGTTTTGATCCTAAAAAAATCAGGCCTGGTGGATGCGGTTTATATCCCCGAAGTTGCCGATATATATCCGGAAAAAGCAGAAAGCAGGCATTATGATTTTGGAGGACTGGAAAATGAAATGGAAGGAAAATCAAGACCGGGACATTTTGACGGCGTAGGAACCGTTGTAGAGGAACTTTTTAACCAGGTGAAACCGGACAATGCTTATTTTGGCGAAAAAGACTTCCAGCAACTGGCCATTATAAAAAAAATGACAGAAAATAAGAAACTTCTGATCAATATAAAAGGTGTTCCCATCTACCGGGCAGAGAACGGACTGGCACTGAGCTCCAGAAACCAAAGGCTGCAGGAAGACCGCCGGGAAGCATCAAAAGTAATCTTCGAAACCCTGAAAAAAGTAAATGAATGGTTCAGAGTAATCACCGTGCCTGAGATCAAGGCCAGAGTACAGGATATTTTCGACCATCAAAGGGGAATGCAGCTGGAATATTTTTTAATTGCCGATGAAGAAACACTAAGAGAAACAGACTTCTTTTATAAAGACCGGAATTTCAGGGCATTTATCGTCGTCGTAGTGGACGGCGTGAGATTGATTGATAATATGCATCTCGATTAAGTTCTAAAAATTAAATTTTAAATTGAATTATAAATACTTGAAATAATTTAATAATACTTTTTTGAATTTTAGAATTCTGAATGTAAAGCCAGTAGCAAAAAGCCAATTGCTATCAGCTACTTATCAACTTTAAAATAAAAAATGCGCTACTTACCAGTGGCGCATTTTTTGTTACTGCAGATAACGTTGAAGTTATATAAAAAATCAAAGGCCTCCTGAAGGAAGCCTTTGAAACACCAAATCACAAAATATTAATATGAAAAAAATTTACTTTTCAGTAAACTTGTGACCCGGCTGGGATTCGAACCCAGGACCCATACATTAAAAGTGTATTGCTCTACCAGCTGAGCTACCGAGTCGGTCACTTAATTCAAAATTCTATTTATAAAAAACAGCATTTATTTTTAAGAGCTGCAAAGATACAAAATATTTTGTTTCCGCACAATTTATTTTTCAAAATCAAAGGCTTCTTGCGGAAGCCTTTGAAACACCAAATCACAAAATATTAATATGAAAAAAATTTACTTTTCAGTAAACTTGTGACCCGGCTGGGATTCGAACCCAGGACCCATACATTAAAAGTGTATTGCTCTACCAGCTGAGCTACCGAGTCGGTCACTTAATTCAAAATTCTATTTATAAAAAACAGCATTTATTTTTAAGAGCTGCAAAGATACAAAATATTTTGTTTCCGCACAATTTATTTTTCAAAATCAAAGGCTTCTTGCGGAAGCCTTTGAAACACCAAATCACAAAATATTAATATGAAAAAAATTTACTTTTCAGTAAACTTGTGACCCGGCTGGGATTCGAACCCAGGACCCATACATTAAAAGTGTATTGCTCTACCAGCTGAGCTACCGAGTCGGCCACAATTAATAATGATAAAAATAAAACAAAATTTTAAAATATTCAGTATTAATTATTTCTAATTTTCTGCATTGTGCCTGCGACTGGACTCGAACCAGCACATCCTTAGGAAACCACCCCCTCAAGATGGCGTGTCTACCAATTTCACCACGCAGGCGTAAAAACTACAAAATTACAGTAATTTTCTGCTTGTGACCCGGCTGGGATTCGAACCCAGGACCCATACATTAAAAGTGTATTGCTCTACCAGCTGAGCTACCGAGTCGGCCACTATTAATAATGATAAAAATAAAACAAAATTTTAAAATATTCAGTATTAATTATTTCTAATTTTCTGCATTGTGCCTGCGACTGGACTCGAACCAGCACATCCTTAGGAAACCACCCCCTCAAGATGGCGTGTCTACCAATTTCACCACGCAGGCGTAAAAACTACAAAATTACAGTAATTTTCTGCTTGTGACCCGGCTGGGATTCGAACCCAGGACCCATACATTAAAAGTGTATTGCTCTACCAGCTGAGCTACCGAGTCGGCCACTATTAATAATGATAAAAATAAAACAAAATTTTAAAATATTCAGTATTAATTATTTCTAATTTTCTGCATTGTGCCTGCGACTGGACTCGAACCAGCACATCCTTAGGAAACCACCCCCTCAAGATGGCGTGTCTACCAATTTCACCACGCAGGCGTAAAAACTACAAAATTACAGTAATTTTCTGCTTGTGACCCGGCTGGGATTCGAACCCAGGACCCATACATTAAAAGTGTATTGCTCTACCAGCTGAGCTACCGAGTCGGCCACTGTATCAACGATTAACACTGTAATAATGTCCTTCGTTTTTAGTGGTGCAAAGATATGAGTTTTTTCTTTATCTCAAAACTTTTTTGCAAATTTGTTTAAAAAAAATTCATGATAATTTCACTCGTCGGATACATGGGAAGTGGCAAATCTCACATTTCCAAAATATTAAGCGACAAACTCGGTTTTAAACTGATTGATCTTGATAAAGAGATTTCAAAAAGAAGCAAACTTACCATCTCTGAAATCTTCGATAAAAAGGGAGAAATATATTTCCGCAAGCTAGAAAGGGAGACACTCGAAGAAATTCTGGCATCAGAAAAAGAGGTCGTTCTGAGCCTTGGCGGAGGTACTCCCGTATACTATAATAATATGGAGATCGTCAACCATAATTCTAAAAGCGTATTCCTGAGAGCTTCCGTAAGCACCCTGGCCGAAAGACTTTCCAAACAGAAGGAAAAGCGCCCGCTCATTGCCAATATCGATGATGAAAACCTGGCCGAATTTATTGCCAAGCATTTATTTGAGCGCAATCCGTTTTACAGTAAAGCCCAGTATCATGTAAATACCGATCACCGTGATCCTGAAGATATCGTAAATGAAATAACAGAAAAGCTCTATCTCTAGAGCTTTTAGTTAATTAATCTTTATCTTCCGGATCATCCCCGGTTTCGCCAAAGAAATCATCCCAGTCTGTAAAATCTGAGGCAATATCGTTTTCCACATAACCGTCCATATCCCTCCGGTCTTTCTTGGTTGGTCTTCCCTCTCCTTTGTTCCGGTAATAATCCTGTGATATTTTCCGCATTTTCAGCAATTCGTACTGTTCTTTATCGGTGACGTCCTGAATGTGAAGCGGCACCAGCTTGGCGCCAATCCTGCTCTTGGGAATCTGGATCACTTTAATTTTATAATCGATCTGATTTTTACGGATCTTGATAACATCCCCTTCCTTTACCTCCTTGGAAGACTTTACCACAGAGGCTCCGATGGAAACCCTGTTCTTTTTAATCTCCTCAGTAGCAATGGTTCTGGTTTTATAAAAACGAATGCTCCATAAAAATTTATCTATTCTCATAATTTTTTATACTTTTGTCGTTATATTCTTTGTAAAGTAATTAAACTTTTTTTGAAAATGAAAAAAATATTTTTATATATCCTTGCTGGCGGTCTTTGTTTCACGGCATGTAAGAAGGATGATCAGGTGGAAACGTTTGTGGAGCCCAGTGATGTTGCGGTAAGAAATTCATACGATGATCAGGCGATTCAGAAGTTCATGAACGATAATTATCTGGATACCCAGGGGAATATAAAAGCTTTCAGTGCTACGGATGCTTCCGATGACAACTATAAAAAACTGTCGGAGCTTAGTCCTGTAACCCTTCCTTCGGGTGTTATTTATATCGTAAGAAACGGGGCACAACCTTCAGCGGGAGTTACTTTGGACACCAATCCTACATCTTCTACTGCAACGCAGATCAGAACGATGATGAGAGCCAATTATTACCTGGCTACCAATACGGATGGGAATGTAGCATTTAGTACTTCAGGCGTTCTGATGAATACCATTGACGGTAGCACTTCCCCAGTAACAGATCCGATGTTTTACTATGTTAAGAAATATATATTAAACAACGATACATCGAAGTCAAGAAGTTACTATGAAATCCCCGGGCTTCAGGAGGGTCTGAAATACTTCCAGGGTTTCCAGAATATGCCAGACGGGAATGCTTACAACTTGCAAGGCGTTATTATCGTACCATCGAGAGCGGCCTTCGCCAGAAATGACCACTACAATTATGTAGGGTATTCGCTGAAAAATACTTCTTTTGTGTTCAATTTTCAGATTTATAAAGCCAATGTAAGGCCCACAAGCGATCAATAAAATAAAAAGCACTTCTTGATGAAGTGCTTTTTTTATGTTCTTTTCTAAGATCTTGCTTTATGTCTCACATTTCCCAAAATATCCGGGAAATACAGATCGGAAAGATGATCGAACTCATCCCCTCTCATAAACATAGAAGCATCCACTTCTTCATAAGAACTTCTCCCCGCTGCCGCAATCAGCTCGTTACAGGTATGAAGTGTATTTTTATGGAAATGGTATACTCTTTCCGCCTTGTCGGTAACATCCAGTCCTTTGATAAGCATTTTGTCTTGTGTGGCAACACCCGTAGGGCATTTATTGTTGTTGCACCTTAATGCCTGGATACAGCCTAAAGAAAACATAAATCCTCTCGCATTGTTGCACATATCGGCACCCATCGCAATAGCTCTTAGAATATCGAGGCTCGTCAGCACTTTTCCGCTGGCAATTACCCTCAGCTTATGCCGTAGATTATAATTTTTAAGCGTGCGGTTTACAAAAATCAGGGCGGGTTCCAGCGGCATTCCTACCCCATCCGAAAATTCTGGCGGTGCTGCCCCGGTTCCTCCTTCTGCACCATCGATGGTAATAAAATCAGGATAAATTTTCAGCACGTTCATCTGTACGCAAATATCTTCGAATTCTTTGGTATCACCGATGCATAATTTGAAACCGACCGGCTTCCCTCCGGAAAGCTCACGTAAATGCTGTACAAATCTTAACAAACCTGACGCATCTGAAAAAGCCGTATGCGATGGCGGTGAAATAATCGTCATTCCCGGAGTGACGTGACGGATCTTTGCAATTTCAGGGGTATTCTTAACAGCCGGTAAAACGCCTCCATGCCCGGGTTTGGCACCCTGTGACAATTTAATCTCTACCATTTTTACAGTCGGCAGAGTTGAATATTTCCTGAATAATTCAGGGTTAAATTTTCCTTCCTCATCTCGGCATCCGAAATATCCTGTTCCGATCTGCCAACAGAGGTCTCCGCCTTCCAGATGATGGGGAGAGATTCCACCTTCGCCCGTATTGTGATAAAAGTTTCCTTTTTTGGCTCCGCGGTTTAGGGAAATCTGCGCCCGGTCGCTCAAAGCTCCGAAACTCATAGCGGAAATATTAAATAAAGAAGCATGATACGGCTGCGAACACTGCTCTCCGCCTACCCAGACTCTTGGAAGTTCTTCCATAGGAGATTTGGCATAAATGGAATGCTTAATTCCTTCATATTTTCTATGATTCACCTCCAGCTGGGTTCCGAAAGGTACAGTGTCGCTCAAATTCTTAGCACGCCTGTAAACAGCAGAACGCTGGTTTCTCGGAAAAGGTTTTCCGTCGGTTTCCCTTTCAATAAAATACTGCTGCATCTCCGGGGAAATACTTTCAAAAAAATACCTGAAATAGCCAAGTACCGGAAAATTCCGCAAAATAGCGTGTTTGCTTTGGGTAACATTATAGACGCCTATGGCATAAATGATAGTCAGGAAAAAAGGAATCCACCAATCGGCTTTAATCAGAAAAGCAACTGCCCAGGAAACCGCCAGAATAATGGCTCCCCACAGCAAAAATTTATTTCTCATATCAAGTTGAATTTACTCAAAGTTAAATAAAATTAATTTGAATAAACGAAACGGAAAACACTAAAAATACAGCAATACTCTTTTATATTTAACGTAAATGCTTTTAAATCACTTTTGATATGAAGTAACTCCAAAGAAATTCAGCCACTGTTGAATAACGGTTATATTTGCATTTAAATAAACAGAAAAAGATGAGAGATTAAATCTTTTCCAGGAAACTTTCAAAAGAATTCATCACCGAAACCGTACCGTCGGCCTCGATTTTTTCGAGCTTTAACCATTCGATCCGATTAACGGAAGGTTGATCGAAATCCTTTTGTACGCGGACATAATTTTCGGTAAAGCCGAACATTTTGCCGTCCTTGTTTTCATGTTCCCAAAGTACAGGAAGTGTTTTTCCGAGCTGGGTCTGGTAGAAAGCCATTTTTTTCTTTTCCGACAAAATCCTAAGCATCTTGTTACGCCTTTTTCTTTCCGGCATCGGAACAATGCCTTCCATTCCGGCCGCTTCCGTATTTTCTCTTTCAGAGTAAGTAAATACGTGAAGATAGGTGATCGGCAGTTCGTTCAGGAAATTATATGTCTCCATGAACAGCTCTTCCGTTTCTCCCGGGAAACCGACAATGACATCCACACCGATGGCAGCATGCGGCATAACTTCACGGATTTTATGCACCCTGTCGGTATATAATTTCGTTAAATAACGGCGTTTCATTTTTTTAAGCAGGTCATCACTTCCGGATTGCAACGGAATATGGAAATGCGGGACAAAGCTTTTGCTTCTGGAAACCAGATCGATGCTTTCATCTTTCAGGAGATTCGGCTCGATGGAGGAAATACGGATTCTTTCGATGCCTTCCACTTTATCAAGCTCCGAAATCAGATCAAGGAATGTATGCTCGTGTCTTTTATTCCCGAACTCGCCTTTTCCGTAATCTCCTATATTTACTCCTGTTAAGACAATTTCTTTAATGTCCCGGGCTGCAATTTCTGTCGCATTTTTCAGGACATTCGCGATGGTATCGGAACGGGAAATTCCTCTTGCCAAAGGAATCGTGCAATAGGTGCATTTGTAGTCACAGCCGTCCTGAACTTTCAAAAAAGCCCTCGTTCTGTCGCCGATGGAATAACTGCCGATAAAGAAATCGGTTTCTTCAATTTCACAGGAATGAACGATTCCTTCGCTTTCGGATTTTTCAAGATCATCGAGATAGCTCAGGATGTTGAATTTTTCTTTTGCTCCCAATACCAGATCCACTCCTTCGATCTGCGAAATTTCTTCGGGTTTCAGCTGGGCATAGCAACCAACAATAACAACCAGGCCTTCCGGATTGGCTTTCATCGCTCTTTTTACATGAAGCTTGCATTCGCGATCCGCATTTTCGGTAACCGAACAGGTATTGATTACATAAACGTTCGCTTTATCATCGAAACCAACCTTCTCATAACCTGCCTCTGTCAATTGACGGGCAATAGTAGATGTTTCCGCAAAATTTAATTTGCAGCCAAGGGTATGAAATGCGGCAGTTCTATGAAATTGAGACATTTATTGTTTTGAATTTTGTGGGTGCAAAGATAATCATTTTTAATATGAAGTACGAATCGATTCAATCTATTGCTTATATTCGTCACGGACTTCAGGACTGTTCTGGTAACAAACAGGAGAAGAATTTGTCCCCGGAACCACTTGCGGAAAAGCGATTTTTCATTTCCTCATTAAATTCCCCGGATTTATTTCTGGCAATGGACAAAGTTTTCCAATCATCGTTTTTAAGCATTTTAGCAATGTAAACCATTTGCCCTACGTGATAAGGATAATGTGCCAGCTGCCTGAAGACTGCATCAATAACTAAATGAGCTTCGTTTCTGATGTATACCGTCGAGTATAAATTTTCATCGTTAATCTGATCCAATGCTTCAAAAAGACATTTCCAGCCCTTCTCCCAATACTCCAAGGCTTCCGATTTTGTTTTAAAAGTATTCACAAACTCTTCATCGCGGTTTCTCCAGGGTTTTTCACCATCTTCCGTTAAAAAATCGGTCCACCTCGACAGCATGTTTCCCGCAACATGCTTAACGATCACCGCTATGGAATTGCTTTCTTCATTAAACTGCCAGAATACTTCTTCTTCCGAAAGCTGTGAAAATGCCTTATCGCCAAGCATTTTATAATATTCAAAACGTTTTACAAACAGCTCTTTCATAATTCAGATTTAATGATGTAAGGTAGGAAAATTACAAAACAAAAACCGCCAAGGGTGTGACGGTTTCGTTTTAATTGATCAATTATTCTCTGTTCTTTACCATAACCCAGCCGGAATATTTAAATAAGGTATTCTTTTTATCGTTCTCATTCCAGGAAACGGAATACCAGTAGGTACCCGTCGGAATTTTTTTCCCGCCGGCGGTGCCGTCCCATTTGTAGGCATTAAACCGGTTGGCTTCAAACATTTTATTTCCGTAACGGTCAAAAATACTGAATACCAGATTCTGTTTATTTCCCAGCGCAGAATAGTCGATCACATCATTCACGCCGTCTCCGTTCGGGGTGATCACATTCACCAGATTCGGAACAACGATAGAAATATCAATAGGATCGCAGTCATACGCATCTTTTACATAGATATGATTATCACCGCGGAACACATTGGTAAATATATTGGAATCCTGCCACTTCACGCCATCCATAGAATAACGGTATGGTGGGGTTCCGCCTTTCACATTTACGGTAACCGTATTGTTTTTAATATCCACATCGGAAATTACCGGCTCCTCTGAAGCATATACTTTTACAGTCTGTGTGGCAGTACACTCACCGGTTTTCAACCTAACCCAGTATGTACCTACTCCTACGTTACTGATGGTCTGCGTAGCAGCACCCGTACTCCATTCATAAGCTGCAAATCCGGGCCCGGCATCCAGGGTCGTCTTGTCTTCAATACAGATAATTTTATCTTTCAATACAGTAGAATATACCGACGGAATAACGATCAGGTTAACTTTTGCAATGGCATAACAGCCGTTTGTATTGGTTACTTTCACATATACCACGCTGTTTGGAGCGATATAATTCAGAAAGCCTACGATTTCATTGCTTCCGGACTGTGCATCGGCCAGCGACTTATAATATTTTTTCGGCAGCGTCTGTGTGGTTACGGCAGCAGTTGATAAGTTAAACAAAGCCAAAGAAGGCGTAACTTCGATAGCGCAGGATCTCAAAGTAGCTTCTGTAACCACAATTGCAGGATAAAACTTCAGCGTGATCTGGGCAACAGCCGTACAGCCGTACTGGGAAGTTACTTTTACATACACTGTTCCTTCAGCGGATACAAAAGCGTTGGCCGGAACAATAGGGTTGGTTCCCGCGTTAAGATCTGCCATCGACTGGTAATATTGCTTCGTCGCCGTAGGATCGCTGAACACCGCAGCTGTAGTAAGATCGAACGTTGCCGTTCCGGCGTTATTATTATTACAGCTGAATAAAGTAACATTATTCACTGAAATATTCCCGTATTTGAATTTAAAAGCCCCTACCTGCCGGCATGAATTAATCGGATTGTTCGGATTGGAAGGATCCTGATAATGCACACTGTAATAATAGGTTGTGGCCGTATTCACCGTGATTGGCGTCAGAATAGGATTGGCTCCGGACAGCGCATCGTTCTGTGAACTATGATAGCTGATCTGGAAGTTTGTATTTCCGTTTAAAATTCCGGCAGACAAAGTACTGAAATTGAAAACCGTCGGGTTCTGGCAGATAATAATCTCTCTGGGATTCGCAGGATTGGCCGCGGGCGTACCCGGCGGAATAAAGGGCTGCGTCTGTATCGTAGGGTCCGTAAACGGAGAAGCCAGTGTCGCCGTTCCGCCCCAAGTTAAAGAAAACGGGGCCATTGTAGGATTGGTGATATCCACCCAGTTGTCAATATACAGGTAATAGGTTTGTCCTGGCAGTACGTTGAGAAACTGGCAGTATGGCGTAAGGGAACCTCCTGCCGCACTGGTAATGGTACTGGTCATGTTCATTCCTGTGGAAGCGCCTACTCCAATAACGGTTGCCGCATTACACCGGATCGGCGTACCGAGATTTCCACAGTTTACATTGGGTCCGTAGATCGCCCAGTCGTAATCTGCATTGGGATCCGTAGGAATCAGGTCAAAGGTGAGTGTTCCGCCGGTTGCTATCGTAAATTTATACCATATTGAGTTGTGTTCGCCGGTAGAAAGGCAGCCACCCAGATTTTCGTTAACGGCACCGATACCGTTCGGAGAATAGGTAATGTTTGAATTTCCGCATACGGAAAGTGCCGTAGCACAGTCTGCTTGTGCGAAGATCATATGGGAAACGACAAAAAAGAAAAGGAATATAGATTTCTTCATATCATTCGGAGTTTTTATTGTTATTATGTCCTGTAATTTACTGTGGATCAAATATAAACATTTCAAATTAAAAAATATTAATTTAATACAGATAATTCAATAAAAACAAATAAAAGATATGATTATTATAACAACTATTTAATGCTTGTAATATTTCCGCAAAGATTCTCAATATGAAAAATCTTATGAAAAGGGCTTTTCACCTGTTGCAAATGTTCTTTGTCCCGGATAAAGGTATATCTGGAAGCAATGGAGTTCATATCCGAGACGATCACCAGCCAGCATTCATCCACAGAGGTATCGTAGTAAGGGAATTTTTCGTTCTTCTTTTCGATAAGCTCAACGATTTTTTCCGAACACAGCTCATCAAAAAGGCCCATATTATATTCATAGGTAATAAAAACATTCCTGCGGTGAGAAGATTTCCGGATGCTTTTTACATTTCCGGCAGGCTTTCCTCTTTTGATGCTTTTATAGATATTATGAATAATTTCCTGGTGATTCTCCAGTGTATCCAGCCGGATGCTGGAGTGGAATTCCAAAAAATAAACACCACGATATTTCGTAGTGTCTTCCTGTTCCAATAAAATTTCTGCCTGACGGAAAATCTTGTTCAGATTGCTTTCCACTTTTTTCATTTCAAGATGGTTGATTACCTCGGTCAGCTCGATTCCGATTTTTTTATTGTTGAATTTCGCGATGAAGTCGGGGCTTTCGCAGGTTAAATCCTCGAACTTTACTTCAGGAAAATGGTGCATGAAGGAATTGAGCAGCAAAATTTCGGCTTTCTTTTTGTACTTTTCCCGGTCGTGAAGCGGGGAAGCATCTATGGTACGGTGATATTTCTCGATCGGCTTTTTTTTCAGATGCCGGTTCAGATAATATAAGCTCAGATTTTTAATTAAATCTTCATCAGAAAATGTCTTTTTCATGTGCTTGAAATATTATTGTTATGGAACACATAAAACTCCCGTTTCAGAGTATGAAGTTTTGATTATCAAAAAATTACTTATTAAAGGTAGAGAAAAAAATTATTCGAAACAGCGTTCAGGATTAATTTATAAAATAATTAATATAAAGTTTATTTTCATAATTAATACCTTTGTTTCCTCACTTATAAACTGTTATGCATGGATTTTAAAAATTTTAAAATGCCGTTTGGGGTAAGCCCGAAATATTCTAAGAAAGTAGCCTATTTCTCAATGGAATTTGCCATTGAGCAGGTATTGAAAATATATTCCGGTGGCCTTGGATTTCTGGCAGGTTCGCACATGAGAAGTGCTTATAACCTGAAACAGGACCTTATCGGAATCGGGATTCTCTGGAAGTTCGGGTATTATGACCAAGCCAGGAACCATGACCAGACCTTACAGCCGACCTGGACAAAAAAAATGTATAGCTTTCTGGAAGACACCGGCATCAAATTCCAGATCGAAATCCACAGTGCGCCGGTTTGGGTAAAAGTATGGTATCTCGATCCTGAAATTTTCCACACGGCACCCATGTTTTTCCTTTCTACGGACGTCCCTGAAAATGATCACGTTTCCAAAACGATCTGCCATAAACTATACGATGCCAATGAAGCTACGAAACTGGCACAATACATTCTGTTGGGTAAAGGAGGTGCCCAACTGCTGGACGAACTGAACATCGAAAGGGATGTATATCACCTGAATGAAGCTCATGGGCTTCCTGCTGCATTTCATTTATTGAAAAAGTACAACGGCAATCTGAATAAGGTTAAAGAAAAACTTGTTTTTACTACCCATACTCCGGAAGAAGCCGGAAACGAAAAGCATAATTTAAGGCTTTGCCACGATATGTCTTATTTTTCAGGTCTCAGCATGGAAGATGTAAAACATATTGAAGGCTCGGATGACGACCGGTTCAACCATTCTCTTTGTGCTCTGAAAATGGCAAGGGAAGCCAACGGGGTTTCCCAGCTTCACGGCGACGTCTCCAGGAAAATGTGGAGCAAATATCCGGGAATTTGTGAAATCACTTCAGTTACGAATGCACAGGAATTTAAATATTGGGCAGATAAACCGCTCTATAAGGCCAAAGACGAAAATGATGAAACGGCTTTTGACGACCGCAAAAAGCATTTGAAAAAGAAACTGTTCAAGATTGTAGCGGATCAAACCGGAAATTTATTCGATCCGAATATTTTTACCATTGTCTGGGCCAGAAGATTTGCCGGGTACAAACGCGCCGATCTCTTACTGCATGACAAAGAACGGTTTTATAAATTGCTGAACCACCCGAAATATCCAATCCAGATGATTTGGGCCGGAAAACCGTATCCGATGGATTATTCGGCAATTTCCACCTTTAATTCCTTGGTGGAAGAAAGCAAAAACAACAAACACCTGGCAGTACTTACAGGTTATGAACTTTCTCTGAGCAAATCTTTAAAGCAGGGCTCCGACCTGTGGCTTAACAACCCACGTGTACCGAGAGAAGCTTCAGGAACATCGGGAATGACGGCTGCCATGAACGGTTCGATTAATTTATCAACGGATGACGGCTGGATCCCGGAATTCGCCAGGCACGGGGAAAATTCCTTTGTGGTTCCCAAATGCGATTACGAAAATATGAGCGTCTATGAACAGGATAATTATGATCTGAACAAACTCTATGAAATCCTGGAAAACGAAATTCTTCCTATTTATTATGACCGACCGGACGAATGGAGAAAAATCCAGTACCATTCGATGAACGATGTAAAGGATCAGTTCAACAGCGACCGGATGGCAGATGAGTATTACAAGCTGCTATACAACCAACAGTAAACAAAGTCCTATTTATAAGCAATATAAGAATCGGCGGAGCCTTTGGCTCCGCCGATTCAGTTTTGAAAGTATAGAAAAAATAATAAAATCAGTAATAAAGATTCCTTTTTTTCAGGAATCCGATCAATTCTTTGGGACGGTCGGTCTGGATGATGTTGATATGGTTTTTGAGGAACCATTCATACGCATCGGGATTTTCAAGGACGAGGTCATCATTATGGCCCGCATTATGATGAGGCCAAAGCGCATTGACCCAGACTTTGCAGCCTTTTGCCCGCACTTTACTGAAATCGATCATATTTTCCTCAGTATTTCCAACGGTAAATTCAAAACCGTAGACTTTGTAATGATCAGTGTATTCATTGATCTTCTGCCATCCTTCTTTCACATTCAGCCTGATGATCGGCATGAAGTGGATGTCATTTTTGATCGTTCCGTATTTCCGGTCGAATTCCTTGTAGGTTTCAATACCTTTGAATAAAACCTGGTCCAGCATCTTCCGTTTTTTAAGCAAAGGATAAACAATACTGATGTAATCGAATCCTTTATCCAGATTGATAAGGATTTTGTTCTGTGTAATGTCCAGGATTTCTTCCAGGGTAGGCACTTTCATTTGTGTGGTGCTGCCGAGACCATCTTTCAAAAAGAATTTCCGGAGTTCGGCCAGGGTATAGTCACCCGGTTTTCCTGTTCCGGTGGTGGTACGGTCGATGGTTTTATCGTGCATCAGTACCAGAACGCTGTCTTTTGTGAGCGCCAGGTCCACTTCCACCATATCGATTCCTTTTTCAATGGCTTTTCTTACCGCCCAGGCAGAATTTTCAGGGGCCTCCCGCCAGTCGGCTCTGTGGGCGACCACCATTACTTTATCATCCGGGAAACGGGAAAGCGATACGGTCTTCTGTGCTGTAACGATTCCTGAGATGAAAATCAGCAGGCTTAAAAATTTAGTCTTCATATTTCCTGTTTTTAGATTTAAGATAGCGGATCAGAGCTTCCGGACGGTCAGTCTGAATAATGGCGGCTCCTTTTTTAAGAATCCATCCCCAGTTTTCTTCCGGTTTATCGATGGCAAGATCATCATCGTGTCCGGCGCATAATTCAGGCCACAGCGCGTTGATCCAGATCAGGGCATTCGTTTTTTTGATCAGGGCCAATAGCTGACCGGCCTTAGCAGTATCATCTTTAATAATGACTTCGTAAGCAACAGGTGCAAAAAGCTGATGGAAATCTTTTACATACTGCTCCGGATCCAGCACTTTATCACGCTTGTAAATGCTGTAATCTTCCGGCCAGACCATCGGCATATAGACCATCTGATCAAGTTTATTCCCCACTTCTTTTTTCAGTTCCTGAGCGCTTTTATTTCCTTTCAGAATGATCTGTTCGGTGGTCCCGGTTTTATCGGTCATTTCTTTCACCTCATCCAGGAAATTCCAGGACTTGTCGAGGTTCAGCATGATTCTTTTTCCTTTGATAAAGTGCAGTACTTCTTCCAGCGTCGGTACTTTTTCCCTTGTCAGCATATTGGCTCCGTTTTTAAGGAAGAGCTTCCTGATATCTTCCAGACTGGTTTCAGCGATTTCCCCTTTTCCGTTGGTCGTTCGGTCGAGTCTGGAATCATGCATTACAATCAGCTGGCCATCTTTGGTTTTATGGAGATCTATTTCCACGATATCTACTCCCATTTTAATAGCCCCTTCAATCGCTTTGATCGAATTTTCAGGGTAATTCCTCCAGTCTCCACGGTGTGCGGCAACCAGGATTTTACCTTCCGGAATTCTTTTTTTAAAATAATTAATCTGAGAAAATGCCCATGAAGAAGCGAACAGCAGGAACAACAGGACTGCCTTTTGAGCCGAAAATATATTTTTCATACTTCTTCTTTATTAATATCCGGGATTCTGTTTAATGGCCGGATCGGTATTGATCTGGTTCTGCGGCACCGGCATCAGAAGATTGTGCTGATCGATCGTAGCCGTGCTGTATCCGGGTGTTACGGCAAAATACTGGGTCATTACCTGAACGGCTTTTCCGGTTCTTACCAGGTCAAACCAACGATGGCCCTCTCCTATCAGCTCCAGCCTTCTTTCTTTATCGATCTCGGCAAGTAAGGCCTGCTGGGACGTAAGATTCACATTGGTAATGCCTGCCCTCGTTTTAATCTTATTTAAATAGAGGTTTGCATTCGTTAAATCATTGGTCTGTGCGTAACATTCTGCCATCATCAGGTAGACGTCTGCCAGGCGGATCACGACAACGTTGCTTCCTCCGTCATCCACCGCTGAAGAAGTTTTGACAAGTTTTTTGGTATAAGGAACTCCGTTATTGGTAAGCCCGATATAGGCATTTCTTCTTTTATCCGCAGAGCTGTATAAATTATAGACCTCTTTTGTCGGAAGGTTATGTCCCTTGGCACCCGACACAGTTCCGGAAGGACTGAATAGCTGGAAGGCATTGCTGCCCTCCGAATTTCCGTTGAGACCGGAAGCGAACTGAACATCAAAAATAATTTCAGCGTTGTTTTTGTTGGTAACGTCAAAGATCTTGGTGACATCAGACAGAAGGCTGTATCCTAAACCGTCGATTTGCGAAAGGTATGGTAATGCCTCACTGAATTTATTCCTGGTCATCAGTACCCTTCCCAATATGCCCAAGGCAGCGCCTTTGGTTGCCCTTCCTTTCTGGGCAGCCGTTGCCGGCAACAGGGTAATGGCTTCTTTAAGTTCTCCCTCCACGAAATTATATACTTCATTCGCAGGGGTACGGCTTTGCCCGAAATACGAATTCACATCCGTCGTTTCCTGAGTGACCAGCGGGACATCCCCAAAGATCCTGACCAGATTAAAGTACATCAAAGCTCTGAGGAGCTTCATTTCCCCGATACGGGTTTTCTTGGTACCTTCGGACATATCGGTAATGCTTCCGATCCGGTTGAGAATAATATTCGCCTGCTGAATACCGACGTAATTATCTTTCCATGCATTTTCTATAAGGCTATTGGTGGGCTGTATGGTAAAGAAATCGAACTCTCCATAGGTGAAGTTATCATTGGCCGGTACTTCGTCAAATGTATTATCGGAAGGAATTTCACCAATGGTAAGCAATCCCTGTTTGTATTGCCCGGTATACTGAAGCGATCCGTACACGCCGTTAACGCCCTGTTCGATCTGTGAAGCATCCTTGTAAAAGTTTGACGTTACCTTATCTGCTTCAGGCAAAGTATTAAGAAGATCTGAAGAACATGATCCCAATAAAGATAATATACTTAGAGTACAAATAATTTTTTTCATGATAATCATTAAATTAAAATTTTAAATTCATTCCGAATGAATAGATGCGCGCTACAGGATAATACGCAAAGTCATAGCCTTGCGTAAGCTGGTTTTCCGTAGTGGCATCAAGGTTCTGGCCCCTGTATGAGCTTATCGTAAGAAGATTATTTCCCATAAAATATACCTGGGCAGCTTTGATTTTTAATGCCGAAACAAGGCTTTGTGGAAAATTATAGGTAAGCTTTAAAGATCTCAGCCTCATATAATCTCCGTTTGCATAGAAAATGTTTGAAGTCCGGGCTTCTTTCCGGTTATTAGAAAAGTTCATGTTCGGCATGGCATAAATACCGTCAGGATTGGTATCGGGATTATACCGGTGATCAAAATAATACTGGCTGGCCATGGCAAATCCTTCTCCGGATTCTGTAAAGGTTACGGCATTTCCATTATAAATTTTCTTCCCAAGTTCGCTGTACAGCGTGAAATCCAACTCAAAATTACCATACCGGAAATGATTGTTGAATCCTAAAATATACTTCGGCATTCCGGAACCGAAACTTTTTTTATCATTGGAATCGATCTTTCCGTCTCCGTTGAGATCCTCCATAATATAATCGCCTACCAGTGTTCCTGTAATATGAGGTGTATTATTGATCTGATCCTGCGACTTGTAAACGCCGATGATGTTGTAACCGTACATTTCACTGATGGAACCTCCTACCTTCGTTACTGCATAATTATTAGAGCCTGTCACGATCTGATCCTGTCCGTTAGCCAGCGCCAGGACTTTATTTTTATTCGAGGATAAGCTCAGGCTTCCGGAATAATCAAAATCATCTCCTAATGCCAGAGATCTTGTAGAAAGCTGAATTTCCAGCCCATTGTTTCTTACCCTCCCGATATTCTGCAGGGAAGTGCTGTAACCCGACTGCTGAGGTACGGGAACATCAAGCAAAAGGCCGTCCCGGTCCAGGATGTAATAGTCTGCGGAAACATTGAGCAAATGCCTGAACAGTGAGAAATCAATCCCGAAATTGCTGGATTTTGATTTTTCCCAGGAAATATTGGGGTTGGGAGCCGTGGAAGAACGGTATCCCGGTGCCAGTTCTCCTCCGAAAACATAGTTATTAGGTGACATCAGAGACAATGCCCCGAAATTAGGAATCTGGTTATTTCCGGTAACCCCTAAACTGTAACGCAGTTTCACAGGATCAATCAGGCTGTTTTCCGGGAAGAATTTTTCTTTGCTGATGGTCCATCCTGCAGACAATGCGTAAAATCCGCCCCATTTACCGCCTCCGATACCGAAACGTGAAGAACCGTCTTTACGATAGGAAGCCATCAGGTTGTAACGACTGTCATAAGTGTAATTCAGCCTCGTAAAATATGAAATCTGGGTCCATTTATACTGTGAGACCGTATTTTTAAATGAAGTTCCCCCGGCAATATTGGTAATGCTGTTATCCGGAAATCCGGTAGCTTCTGTTACCACCCCATTGCTTTCTTCCTGCTGGTAAGACTGTCCGGCTATTGCACTGATGCTGTGACTGCCGATTTTTTTATCGAATGTAAACAGGTTCTCGATCAGATAATTTTTCTTGATATAATCTTTACGGCTGGCTTTGGTAACATCCGGAGCTGCCGTACGGTAGGCGCCTAATGTGGAAGGGTCGAAGAAATTATATTCATAGTTGGTGTAATCTCCTCCTACTGTAAATTTATATTTCAGGCTTTTCAGGATATCAACTTCCGAATATGCGGTACCGAAAGTTCTGAAAAGGGTATATTTCCTTTTTGTCATTTCGGCTGTCGCTACGGGATTTTCCACCAAGGCTCCGTCCGTCGGGGTATTTGCCCTGATCTGCTGGGAAATATTGAGGTTTCCGTTTTCATCATAAGGCGCAAAGAAAGGATACATCCCGGTAGCCGCCTGAATCAGGTTATAATTGAATCCTCCTCCCGACATATCCAGTGTATTTCCCTGGGAAAACGAAGGTGAAAGGGATACGCCGAGTTTCAGCCTGCTATTAAGCTGGGTATTGAGATTGATATTGCTTGAATATTTTTCGTAATCGGTTCCTATCACAAGACCCTGCTGGTTGAAGTAGGTTCCCGTAAAGGCATATTTCGTTTTGTCCGTCCCTCCGAAAACATTTAAGGAAGTCTGGCTGATGGGAGCCGGCTTCAGAACCGTATTCAGCCAGTCCGTATTGGTAAGGCCGGGCTGTTTTTCCAGATAAGGCTTTAAATAATCCGGGATCAGCTCCCGCAGAGACGCGCCTTTGCTTTTTCTGGTGGCATTATCGTCCGATATGCTTCTGCCGGCTCCTTTGGACATATAATTGTTATCCCTGGCTTCTTTCAGGTAAGTCGCCATATCGTAAGCATCTACAAATTTGAATTGATCATCGCTTCTGGTCTGTATCCCGTAATAAGAATCCAGGGATACTTCCATTTTCCCGTTTCTTCCCTGTTTTGTTTCGATCAGAATAACGCCGTTTGCCCCTCTGGATCCATAGATGGCTGCCGAAGCGGCATCTTTAAGGATGTCTATTTTGGCAATGGCATTAGGATCGATAGAATTGATGTTGCTTCCTTCGGAAAGTGGAAATCCGTCCACCACAATTAAAGGGTCGGACCCTGAGGTAAGCGTACCGATTCCCCTGACCCGGATCGAAGGCGAAGATCCCGGACTGGCATTGGCCTGTGTAATCTGGATTCCCGTCGCTTTACCTGCGATGATGTCCCCGAAATTACTAGATGCAATACCTTTCATCTGTTTTTCATCGATGGACGAAATAGAGCCTGAAATATCTTTACGGTTCTGCTTTCCGTAGCCCACCATCACGACCTCATCAATATTTTTTTCTTTGGGAGAAATGGTATCGCGTTTCATGGCAATTGGGTTGGTTAAAGCTTTTTTTTCAGCAGAAGCCATCGCCACCTTTTTTACCGTTACGGTATTATTCCGGATCATAAAATCGATGGAATAGTTTCTTTTGAGGTAGCCGAGCGCTTCCTGCAGAGAACCGTAGTTCAGTTTACGATCATCCACCAGGATATCCCCAAGGTCCGAAGCCGAATAAAAGAAATGCATGTTGGTGGTTCTTCCCAGTTTTTCAAATACCTTCGTCAGCGGTACTTTCGCGGAATAAACAGATTGCTGAAGGTGTGCCGGGGCGGATGCGTATGCCGTTTCCGACAGGCATAAAAAGCCCAGTACCGCAATGCTGATTGCCGTTTTTTTCATAGATTTGTAGAAAATTAGTTTGTTAGAGTCTTACTAGTTTGCTGCATCGATAACGCCAATTATCGGTGCCTTTTTATTTTAAAATAATGTGTTGATCGTTACTGTTCACTGCTTTCAGATTAAAAGGATAGCTTACAATGGCAATAACTTCCTTCAGGTTTCCTGTAAATGAACCCTGTATCTTCTGTTTCCGGTATTGATCCGGATATTGTATCTGTACATGATAGGTCTCTTCAAGAAGGCGGATGACTTCTTCATAATCCTGACCGTCAAACGCAAAGGTTTTTACTTTGGACGGGCTGTAATAATGATGTTCCATTCCGGAAATATCGTTTACCCAGGTTTCGCCCGGAAGCAGATATGTGATTTTCCCTTTTTGTTCGATCTTTACCTTCCCTTCTTTCAGGGCTACGCTTTTATCGGCCGATTGCTGATCCAGTAAAAACTGAGTTCCCAACACCTGAACTTTAAATCCATGCGCATCTATGCGGAAAGGTCTCGCTTTATCTTTGCCAATGCTGAAAAAAGCTTTTCCTTCAAATTCAACCGGCCTTTCGTTTTTCCCGAAGCGATTCGGGTCCATCACAAGCTTACTGTACGGCTGCATGGTAACGGTACTTCCGTCGGCAAGCCGGTAGGTTTTTGTTTCATTTCCGGTTTTCAGCACCAGCATATCTGCTTTGTTTTTACGATAGCTTAAAGTGGTTTGATAAAAAAAGGCTAACCCCAGCAATGGAATAAGAACAGCTGCGGCCCAGTATATATTTTGCCCGCGTCTCGCCCGGCCTTGGGTTGCCCGTTCTATGTTGTGCCACAGCCTGCGGTCGGTTTCATTGTCTATCCTGCGGTCTGCTTTTTTTACCTCGTTCCAATCTTTCTCAAATTGATTCATAAGCGGTCTCTCTGAAAGTAATTACGCAGGAATAAAAAAATGTCCACCTGAGAAAAGTGGATTTAACGATTTGTTCATACAAGTTAACAGATATTTAAAACAGATGAAGGTTGGTACGGAGGTATGCCAGGGCTTTATTGATGCGTTTTTCAACGGCAGTTTTAGAGAGGTTGTTTTCTTCCGCGATCTTCAGGTAGCTGATGTTTTCCACTTTGTTGCGAAGGAGGAATTCTTTATTTTGGGGAGGGAGTTCCTCCAGCAGACGTTCGATTTTAGTAAGATTTTCGTCTTTCCAGATGGTGTCCGGCTCTTCTCCGTTTTCTTCCAGTCCGGCAATAATTTCGGGATCCGAAGCAAAAATCATTTTGTTCTTCCGGTAAAAATTGGCGATTTCCTGTTTGGCAGTACGGAAAATAATAGATTCGGGAAATTCAGCGTTTTGAAGCTGCCGGTTGTGCTTCCAAAGGTGGACAAAGATTTCCTGAACCACATCTTCAATATCTTCCTGCCCGGAAATATATTTTCTGACGAAGAAGTACACCTGGTGCTTATATTCTGAATATATCTTTTTAAAATGCCCCATACAATCCTGAAATAAGTAACAATCAGTCTTGCTATTTTTCCGCAAATATATTCAAAACTGCAGCGTTTCCTATTAAATGTATATTAAATTTAAATTGAACCCGAAGGGAGAAGACACGTAAAAGACTGAAAGAGGGAAACCGGATGCTGGAAGTTTCTTTTGTAAATATATGGCCAGCCGGAAATTAATTCTTGTACTAAATAAAAAAGCTGCTTTACGAATAAAACAGCCTGATCATCATTGTTAATTTTTCTTCTTTTTTTCTTTAGGCACTTTTAAGCCCTCTTCTCTCGCCTCAGAAATACCTATGGCTACGGCCTGCTTTCTGCTTGTTACTTTTTCTCCGGAAGAAGATTTCAACTTTCCCTCCTTGAACTCCTTCATAACTTTTCCTACTTTGTCCTGAGCTTTTTCTGAATATTTGGTCTTGCTCATGATATTATTATTTTAAGATTTGGGCATAGAAACACCGATTTCATAAACGTGTGCCTGCTTCAGGTATTTTGAACGTTCCCTGGAAGTTACCGATTCAAAATGACCGTTTTTAATCACAACGATCGGATCTTCCGTATTTTCGATCTCAAAATTGGCCAGGTAACGCTCATCCGGCGGTGACTGCAGCTGCTTGGCTTTTATTTTCTGAAGCTCATCAGCATATTCTCTGAAAGCAGGGTCCGACGAATGGATAAACTTATATTCGTCTCCTGCATCTACAAAATAATGTAGCTTTTTTTCTAATAATCCTCCTTCTGTGGTAATGGCAGGATTATCGTTTCCGTCTCTGAATCCGACTTCTACCAATTTCCCGCCTTTCTTTTCGGCAAACCCTTCAGCATCCTCACAGCTGGAAAATCCGGTGTATATAATCTGATCTTCTAATTCGTATCGGTTCAGTTCCTGATCGTATGCATTCTTTTCCATAATTATTATTTGATTATTTTAATGTTTTTAAATATATTCAATTTTTCTGCCAAAGAACTTGTCACAAAATGCTTTTTTAAGACACTTATAAAATTATTATATTTGAATTCTTTAAAATTAGAAATGAAAAAATTCTTAATAACATTTACCATTGCGGCTGCATTCCAAAGCATGTCCGCTCAGGAAATCACTTTAGACAAAATATATTCAGGATATTACCGCGGAAAAGGTATCGCCGGGATCACTTCAATGAAAAATGGAGAAAACTACCTGGTGATCGAACAGGGCGGCATCGCCAAATATTCCTACAAGACTTCACAGAAAGAAGGAAATATCGTAGATGGGCAGTTTGAAAGCTATGAATTTTCAGATGATGAATCCAAAATCCTTCTACTGAAAGAAAGTCAGCCTATTTACAGACATTCTTTTTTAGGTAAGTTTGAAGTAAAAGACCTTAAATCCGGAAAGGTAACGAGCCTGAATAACGGGAATACCGTACAGGAGCCGAGATTTTCCCCTGATGCGACAAAGGTTGCTTTTATTTCGGACAATAATTTATTCTACCAGGATCTGAACACCGGAAAAATTACGCAGATCACCACAGACGGGAAGAAAAATTCCATTCTGAACGGTCTGGCAGATTGGGTATATGAAGAAGAATTCGGACACGCCAGACAATATGAATGGACCAAAAATTCGGATGCGCTGGTTTTCGTGAAATCCGATGAAAGCCAGGTTCCGGAAATTTACATTCCGATCTACGGTAAAACGCTGTATCCTACGGAAATGCGTTATAAATACCCTAAAGCCGGAGAAAACAACTCTGTGGTTTCCGCACAATTATACCGTCTTGACAATGGAAAAACCACGGCTCTGAGTCTCCAGTCATTTAAAAACTATTACATAGCCAATGTTTTTCAGACTGCCAAGCCTGATGAAATCGTCCTGATTACTTCGGAAAGGATTCAAAATGCTTCGGACGTGTTAAAAGTAAATACCAAAACCGGAGCGGTACAGAAATTATTTACTGAAACCGATGAGAAATGGATCGACACCGATAGTCCTACACTGGAATTCCTGGAAGATGATTCTTTCCTTTGGGCTTCCGAAAGAGACGGGAACCGCCATTTGTACTGGTATGATAAAGATGGTAAGCTGAAAAAGCAGGTAACCAAAGGTAATTGGGAAGTAACCGATTACTATGGGTTCAATCCGAAATCAAAAGAAATTTACGTTCAGACCACTGAAAAAGGAAGCATCAACAAAGTGGTTTCCAAAGTAAATATTGAAAACGGAAAATCCCAGCTGATTTCCAATGCAGAAGGAAACAACTCCGCCAATTTCAGCAAAAATTATAATTACTTCATTGAAACCTCTTCCACCGCTGCAAAACCGTATACTTTCGTATTGAAAGACGGAAACGGAAAAGTAGTAAAAGAGCTTCAGAACAACGAGGCGCAGCTTCAGAAACTTAAAGCTGACAGCTTTGTGGAAAAAGAATTCATTACCATTCCAAACGCTGTCGGAGACCAGATGAACGCATGGATCATCAAACCTAAAAATTTTGATAAAAACAAAAAATATCCGCTGTTCATGTTCCAGTATTCAGGACCGGGTTCCCAGCAGGTTTCCAATTCGTGGGACAACGGAAACGGGATCTGGTTTGAAATGCTGGCCCAAAAAGGCTATGTGGTAGCCTGTGTGGACGGCCGCGGAACAGGGTATAAAGGCGCTAAATTCAAAAAAGTGACTTATATGGATTTAGGGAAGTATGAAATTGAAGATCAGATTACCGCTGCCAAATGGTTCGGAAATCAGCCGTATATCGATAAAACCAGGATCGGGATGTTCGGATGGAGCTTCGGAGGGTATATGACCAGTCTTGCGATGACAAAAGGTGCCGATGTCTTTAAAATGGGAATCGCCGTAGCACCGGTGACCAACTGGAGATATTACGACTCGGTATACACGGAAAGATTCATGAGAACGCCGCAGGAAAACCCGGACGGTTACGATAAAAATTCCCCTACCGAATACGCAAAATTACTGAAAGGGAAATTCCTGCTGATCCACGGAACCGCTGACGACAACGTCCATTTCCAGAATTCCATGGAGTTTTCCGAAGCTTTGATCCAGAATAAAAAGCAGTTTGATTTCATGGCCTACCCGGATAAGAACCATGGCATCTATGGTGGACAAACCAGACCTCAACTTTATCAGAAAATGACGGATTTCATTCTGGAGAATCTGTAATTTCAGATAAATTTAATCATAAATAAAAACCAGGATTTCAGAGAAATTCTGGTTTTTATTTTCTGCTCCATTGTTCAGGATTTCTGGAAGTATGAAAGACTGAATATATTTCAATGCAGTTTTGTTTTTCATCATAAATGAAATGAATCCCATAAGGAAATTTTTTTAGGAAAAGTATTCTTTGACGGTCATATCTAATTTCGAAAATCAGGGGATTTTCTTTAATAAAATTAATTTTTGATTGAAATTCCTGCTTAAACTTATTCCATAGCTTTTTATCAATATTCTTATACCAGTCGTGTATTTCTTTTAAATCACTTTTTACAAAATGGCTATAAATTAATTTAGCCTTCATTTTCCAAATCTTTTAAATAATCATTCATTTCAGATTCGGAAACAAAACTCAGAGGATTATTACGGGCATATTCTGCTCTTTTTCTCACCTCTTCTTTTTGCCATTCGGGAATTTCATTTGAATTTGCTCTTCGGTGTTTGTCTTTCAGAAAATCTATAAAATCATTTACCTCACTGTAAAAACTTTCAGGCAGTGATTCAAGATTTGCTTTTATTTCATTAATTGTAACTTCCATTTTTCATCTTTTTACCCAAAGTTAATAAAATTCAATTATTCTTTTTAAAATTCTATATTTGTGAAATTTGAAATTTGAACCTATGAAGACTAAACATCCTAAGGGATTGCCTTTCCTCTTCTTTACGGAAATGTGGGAACGTTTCGGGTATTATCTGATTCTCGGAATTTTTGTGTTGTACGTCATTGAACCTACCGGCGCAAAAGGCGGTCTCGGGCTTCCGGATAAGACCGCAGACGATATTTTCGGAACTTATATTGCCCTTACTTATTTAACGCCTTTCATCGGAGGTTTTCTTGCGGACCGGGTGCTGGGATATATCAAATCCATTTACATCGGAGGTATCCTGATGGCTGCCGGATATATCGGAATGGGGGTATTTAAAGATCTGACGCTATTTTATTCTTCCCTGGCGCTGATTATCATTGGTAACGGTTTCTTCAAGCCTACCATTTCTACGCTGTTGGGAAATCTGTATTCGGAGGAACCTTACAAAGCCAATAAAGATTCCGGATATAATATTTTCTACATGGGAATCAATATCGGAGCCTTTATCTGTAATATTATCGCGGCCTTTATGCGGAATAAATTCGGCTGGGGCGAAGCGTTTATCACCGCCGGAGTCGGGATGCTGGTAGGCCTTGTTATTTTTACCATCGGCAGAAAACATTATATCCACGCGGCAACAATGAAGCCTGTACAGGAAGGCGATACCAAACTTTCCGAAATTATGCTTAAAGTTTTCGTACCTGCCATTGTTGCAGGGGTTATCGGTTGGTTAATTCCGGGGAACATTTTTGGCAGCGACAGTACCGATGCTTTTATCTTTGCGTGTATTCCGGTGATCTACTTTTACGCTTCATTGTATTTCAAAGCAAAGCAGGAGGAAAAATCATCCATTGGAGCACTCTTATCGGTTTTTATGATCAGTATGTTTTTCTGGGCGGTATTTAAGCAGAACGGAACCGCTTTAACGCGATGGGCGAATTATTACACCGACCGCAGTGTTCCCGCTTCTATGGAAAAACCGTTGGAAAGCATTTATATGGTGGACGGGAAAAGCTATGAAGACAAGGAAGTCCCGGTTTATGACGATCAGTTTCAATCCAAAAAAGATAAAGACGGAAAAGCAGTTAAGGTACAAGGCAAGGATGTTTATTTCAAAAATATATCACCTGAGCAGCGTGCTGAGCTGGAAAGCAATCCTGCTAAAAAAGTATACCTGTACAACACCGAATTGTTTCAGTCGATCAATCCGTTTTGGGTAATCGCCTTAACCCCGATGATTGTCGGTTTCTGGGCATTGTTGAGAAGAAAAGGAAAAGAACCTCTGACACCGACGAAAATCGTGTTGGGATTATTTATTTCAGCATTATCATGTATGGTCATGGTATTGGCTGTCTGGACCGGTGACAACGGCGCCGTAAAGGTTTCGCCGTGGTGGCTGGTAGCAGGCTACGGAGTGATTACCGTCGGAGAACTATGCCTTTCGCCGATGGGACTGTCTTTTGTTTCTAAGCTTTCTCCTGCGAGAATTACAGCTCTAATGATGGGCGGATTCTTTCTGGCCAATTCCGTTGGAAACAAGCTTTCCGGAATCCTGGCGAGCACCTGGTATAATTATGACAATAAAATGAACTACTTCCTGGTGAATTTCGCTCTATTGATCTTTGCTACTCTTCTGGGACTTTCCATGCTGAAAAGGCTGAATCGAATTATGAAAGAAAAAGGGCATTAATCGCAATTCTATATAACAAATCAAGCTGCAGAAACCCTCTGCAGCTTTTTTATTGAATTATAAAATTAAAACCTTGCCGAAAACACAAAAAAAACTATATTTGTCAGTCTTAACAAAAATTAACAATAGAAATGGATAATATTGATGCATTAAGTCCGAAACAGGATGAATTTGTAGAGAATAAAGGTTCCAAACATCCAAAAGGATTATGGGTGCTTTTCGGAACCGAAATGTGGGAGCGTTTCAATTTTTACGGGATGAGAGCCCTTCTGACGCTCTTCATGGTAAATTCCCTATTAATCAAAGAAGCGGATGCTGCAATCATCTACGGCGGATTCTTGGCTTTATGTTATCTTACACCGCTTTTGGGAGGTTTCATTGCCGACAAATATATCGGTAACAGAAATGCTATCCTGATCGGAGGATCTTTAATGGCCATCGGTCAGTTTCTGCTTTTCATCAGTGCTTCAACATTTTCAGGAAGCCTGGACAGCGCAAAAACATTCATGTGGCTGGCTTTATTCATCATCATTTTCGGTAACGGATTCTTTAAGCCGAATATTTCTTCGATGGTGGGAAGCCTATATCCGAAGCAGGAAAAATCCAAGCTGGATTCTGCATTTACCATCTTCTACATGGGAATCAATATCGGGGCGTTCCTGGGTCAGTTCATCTGTCCTTACGTAGGTGACGTAAAAGATGCGACTACCGGAGTACGTGATATTTTTGCTTTCAAATGGGGATTCCTGGCCGCTTCGATCGCCATGGTTATCGGTACCATTACCTTCTTTATTCTTAAAAACAAATATGTAGTTACTCCCGAAGGAAGACCGATCGGAGGATTACCGAAAAATAATACCAGCGCAGATTTTGAAGAAGGAGAAACCCAGACGGCTAAGTTCTCAGGAGCAGCTTTGGGAATCACCGGAGTACTGTTTGTGATTTTATTCTTTGTTTTCCGATACCTTCTTGTTGGAGAATTCGGATTTAAAGCGGTAGAAATGGGACAGCTGATCAAAGGAATTATCTATCCTTTTATTTATGCAGCCGGTATTTCTTTGGCATTCCTGATCATGAGTTCTGCTGAAAATAAAGTGGAAAGACAGAGAATCTGGGTAATCTACATCGTATCCTTTTTTATTATTTTCTTCTGGGCGGCTTTTGAGCAGGCAGGTTCTTCATTAACCTTTATTGCAGATAACCAAACCGACAGAAATATCCTTGGCTGGAATATGCCGCCTTCCATGGTACAGATCTTCAACGGGATCTTTGTTGTTGCTTTGGCTGTTCCTTTCAGCTTGCTTTGGGATAAATTGAGAGCCAAAGGAAAAGAACCGGTTTCGCCGATGAAACAGGCTATGGGTCTTGCCCTGATCGCTTTAAGCTACTTCATCATTGCCCATAACGTAAAAGATCTTGGCAACTCAGGCTTATTGGCCATCAAATGGTTAATGTTATTATACTTCATCCAGACTTGTGGTGAACTTTGTCTTTCGCCGATCGGTTTATCGCTCGTAGGTAAACTGGCTCCGAAAAGATTCGCTTCATTATTATACGGGGTATTCTTTATTTCCAATGCGGCAGGATATGCTTTGGCGGGTTCGTTAGGAGCATTAATTCCTGCTACAGGAGACAAATTCTCTAAAGCACAGGAAATCGGCGTAAACCTTCAGGATGTTCTAGATAAAAAAGTAACCTTGAATCCTGAACAGGTAGCAGCTTTTGAAAAAGCGCAATTGCCTTTGGAAAATCCGACTTTCGTAGGATTTGAAATCCACAACTTATTTGAATTCTTTATGGTATTCGTTGTTCTTTGCGGTATTGCTGCGGTAATTCTGGCTTTAATTTCACCGATTCTGAAGAAGATGATGCACGGTGTCAACTAATTTGCATTAAAATAAAATATACTGTAAACCTCTGCCAAGTCAGAGGTTTTTTTTATTTTCGTATGATGGAAATTTCTGAAGACCTTTTATTTCAGTCGGTAAAAGAGATTATTATACAGTCGCGCGAAAAGATATTCCGTGTGGCCAATTCTACTCTGCTGCTTACTTATTGGCAGATCGGGAAACTGATTGTTGAGGATGAACAGAAAGTAAAAGAACGTGCGGAATACGGAAAATATACCCTGAGAAACCTATCAAGAAAGCTGACGCTGGAATTCGGAAAAGGGTTTGATGAAAGTAACCTGAGAAACATGAGGGCCTTTTATCAGGTATTTCCGATAGGTGACGCATTGCGTCACGAATTGAGCTGGACACACTACAGACTCCTGATTAGACTAGGCAGTCAGGATAAAAGTCAATTATTACATCAACGAATCCATCCAGAACCACTGAAGCTCGGAAAATTTAATTCAGTAAGCAAATCATTGAACCTATATAAAATTTTAAAGCGCTTATCAATCAGGACCGCATCCGCTTCGAACCGGATCAGGATGACCATCCAACTTTTAATTAAAAACTCCATCATACCATTATGAATTTAACTTTAGACGAAATACAGGATTTTAAAGGGAAATACCCAAAGCAGATCTGGAGCCTTTTCTTTTCTGAAATGTGGGAGCGCTTCTGTTTCTACGGCATGAGGGGAATGCTGGTTTTCTTTATGATCTCCCAGCTTAATTTCCACGAAAGCGAAGCCAATCTGCAATACGGGGCTACCCAGGCTTTTGTGTATGCCTTTACCTTTATCGGCGGCTTGTTTGCCGATAAGATTTTAGGATTCAGGAAATCCCTGTTCTGGGGCGGGCTTCTCATGATTGTAGGAAGTGCGATTTTAGCAACAGATCCCCACCAATTTTTCTTCTTAGGCATTGCTTTTACTGTCGTGGGTACAGGTTTCTTCAAGCCGAATATCTCCTCAATGGTCGGCCAGCTTTATAAGCCGAATGACTCAAGGGCAGATGCGGGTTTTTCACTTTTTTATGCCGGAATCAATCTCGGAGCGTTACTGGGAGGCTATTTATGTATTGCCATCGGAAAAGGTGAAATTTTAGACCATCTGATTCCTGAATCTTTGCGGTGGAATGTTGCCTTTGGTCTGGCTGCCATTGTAATGGTAATAAGTTTAATCAATTTTGTTTTTACCCAAAAAAGAATGGGACCGATCGGCCTTCAGCCCGGACATCCTGAAAACGAAACAAAATCGGCTCCAATTCCGAAATGGATTGAATACGGTGTTTATGCATTATCATTAATTTTTGTACCCATCATCATGGTCATGGTAGCAAAAACGGAGTACACCGATTATTTCATGTGGACCGTTGGGCCTTTGACGCTGATCTATTTATTTTATGAAATGACCAAAGTGACGCCTTCAGAACGCAAAAAGCTTTGGGCAGCATTGGTTTTCATCCTGTTCTCGATTCTGTTTTGGGGAATTTATGAGCAGAGCGGAGGTTCGTTAAGCATTTTTGCCGCTAAAAATTTAAATAAAGATTTACTGGGATTAGATCCAAACGGGGTAAATAATTCCGGAGGAGCATTTTTCATTATTTTCCTTGCACCGCTGATCGGATTGTTATGGATCTGGATGAATAAAAAGAAAATCGAACCGAATACGATCATCAAATTCGGATTAGGATTTATCTTCCTTGGGTTGGGATATTATATTTTATTTGCGACAAAATTCTTTGCCAACCTGCAGGGAATTACTTCGCTGAACTTCTTCACAATCGCATTGCTCGTAATTACTTTGGGTGAACTCTGCCTCTCTCCTATCGGCTTATCGATCATGACGAAGCTTTCCACCAAAAATCTTCAGGGAATGATGATGGGAATGTGGTTCCTGGCGTCAGCATATGGGCAGTACGTAGCGGGAATTATCGGTGCAGGACTTGCCACAGCAAAAGAAGGTTCCACAAACTATGATGCTCTGATTACCTATACCGATGGATATAAACAACTGGGATTATATGCCGTGATAGCCGGAGTTGTTTTAATTATCATTTCCCCTCTTGTAAAAAAATTGATGCAGGATGTGAAATAGATCTTAGTAAATGCTTACTTTTACTTAAAATACCAAATCATGAAAAAGGTAATAAGCATACTCTGCCTGTTTTTGATGACGCTCAGCTTTGCGCAGGTAAAGTGGATGACCATAGAAGAGGCTCTTAAAGCACAGAAAGAAAATCCCAAAAAGATACTGATCGATTTTTATGCAGACTGGTGCGGCCCATGCAAGATCATGGATAAAAAAACCTACGGTCATCAGGTGATTGCCGATATTTTAAATGAAAACTATTATGCGGTAAAATTCAATGCGGAAGAAAAGAAGACCGTTGAGATCTTCGGCAGAAAGTTTTCCAATGAAAATAAGGAACACAAAAAAGGGAGGAATTCTATGCACGAATTTACCCAGTATATGAATGTCGGAGCCGTTCCGAGTACGGTTTTTCTGGATGAGAAAGGAGGTCCGATCACCATTTTGCAGGGAGAATTATCCGCCAAGGAATTAGAACCTTACCTGGAATTTATCTCAAAGGATCTTTTCAAGAAAATCCGTTCGAGAGAGCAATGGGAAGATTACCAGAAAAAATTTAAATCGAAAATAAAAGATTAATCCACACAAAGACTTTCAGGCCCGAAAGTCTTTTCTAATTTCTAATTTTTCCCGAAATTCGTGGTTCTTTAAAATGACGTTAGAAACTTCCATAGAATACGTAAAAGGGATCGGCCCCGAAAAAGCCAAGCTCATCAAAAGTGTCTTGGGGATTTCCACCGTGGAAGATCTTCTGAACTTTTTCCCCATCCGGTATCTGGATAAAAGCAAGGTGCATAAGATCGGCGAACTCACAGACCTGGCAACCGATGTGCAGCTGAAAGGAAGAATTACCAATATTCAGGAAATACAGACCGGAAAAATTAAAAGACTTTCCGCCAAATTCAATGATGATACCGGTTCTATGGATCTCGTGTGGTTTCAGTACTCAAAATGGCTGAAAGAGCAGCTTCCGGTGAATAAAGAAGTTTTTATTTTCGGGAAGATCAATGTTTTCAACCATCAGTTTTCCATGCCGCATCCGGAGATTGAAATAGAGGAGAAAAAAGATACTGAAAAAAGATTGAGGCCCATTTATCCAAGCTCTGAAAAATTAACCAAGAGAGGACTGAACCAAAGATTCTTTCAGGTGGTTATAAAAAATGTATGCAGGGAAATTCCGAATCTGATCTATGAGAATTTTCCGGATTACCTCATGAAGGCATTCAAATTCTTATCGAGGCAGCACACCTATCTCAACATCCATTTTCCGAAGGACATGGAGCATTTTGAGAAAGCCAATTACCGGTTAAAGTTTGAAGAATCTTTCTTTTTCCAGCTGGGATTCGGTCTGAAGAAGCTGCACCATAAAACGCACACCGCAGGAAATCCATTCCCGGTGATCGGGGATTATTTCAATGATTTTTATGAACATCATCTTCCGTTTGAACTGACCGGTGCCCAGAAAAGAGTGTTGAAGGAAATCCGCATGGATATGAAACGACCGATCCAGATGAACCGGCTGTTACAGGGAGACGTAGGCTCGGGAAAGACTATGGTTGCCCTTCTAACCATGCTTATCGCCAAAGACAACGGTTTCCAGAGTTGCATTATGGCACCGACGGAAATCCTTGCCCAGCAGCATTATAACGGGATTAAAGAACTTTTAGAAAATACGGAAGTCAGTGTCCGGCTTTTAACAGGTTCCAGCAAAAAATCTGAACGCAATATCATCCATGAAGAACTGGAAAACGGGGAACTTTCGATTCTGGTGGGAACCCATGCCATTTTGGAGGATAAAGTCAAATTTAAAAATTTAGGACTTGCCATTATCGATGAGCAACACCGTTTCGGAGTGGCACAACGGGCAAAGCTCTGGGCTAAAAATAAAATTCCGCCCCATATCCTCGTGATGACTGCCACTCCTATTCCACGGACGCTGGCCATGAGCTTTTACTCCGATCTCGATGTTTCCGTTATTGACGAGCTGCCTGTAGGGAGAAAGCCGATCATTACTGCGCACCGAAGGGAGAAAGACCGGGCTTGTGTATACAATTTCTGCCGTGAGGAGATTCAGAAGGGTCGGCAGATCTATTTTGTATATCCTCTGATTGAGGAATCCGAAACCCTGGATTACAGAAACCTGATGGAGGGAATGGAAAACATCATGGATAATTTTTCAAAGTACAATGTGACGATGCTTCACGGGAAAATGAAACCGGATGAAAAGGATGCGGCGATGACATATTTCGCTTCCGGCAACGCCCAGATCATGGTGGCAACTACCGTAATCGAAGTCGGGGTAAATGTCCCGAATGCTTCAGTAATGGTGATTGAAAGTTCGGAAAGATTTGGTCTCTCACAGCTTCATCAGCTGCGGGGGCGCGTAGGCCGAGGCGCAGAGCAGAGCTACTGCATCCTGATGACTTCCGATAAATTATCCAAAGACAGCAGAACCCGCATCAAGACCATGGTGGAAAGCACCGACGGCTTTAAAATTTCTGAGGTCGATATGCAGCTCCGCGGCCCGGGAGATATCCTGGGAACCCAGCAGAGCGGTATCGTTGATTTCAAAAAACTGGATCTGGTCAACGATTCGGCTATTATCAGGGCAACTAAAAATACCGTAGAAAAAATCCTGGAAGCCGATCCTCTGCTCGCAAGACCTGATAACCAAATCATTAAAAATTATTACCTGAGAAACTATAAAGGCAAAAACAAGTGGAGTAAAATTTCATAAAAAAACCGCACAAAGATCTGATCTCTATGCGGTTCCCCTTATAAAACTGTTATTTGAAGAAATTACTTTACTTTGATGATAATTACTTTAACATTCTGTGATTTGCTGTGAAAATATTTATTTTTATGCGAATGGTTTCAGCTTTAAAAAAAACAAAATGAATTACGTTCCAACTTTTATTATAAAAACTAACTGATATTTCGTCGAAAGGTAATAATGAAACGAATCTGCCTTCCGACTCCATTTAAGTTTTCATGATTGTACCGTTTTGTTTAAAGATCTTCTGCGCTTTTTAATTGGAAATTTTATAATTCATTTTGTTTAAACTAACATTGTGATTTCTATAAGCAGTTTCGCATGCGAAACAAATTTCTTACGGTTTATGATCTTCGGACCCCAAAATATATAAATAGTCCTGGCGTCCTCAGACCAATTATCACCATTAAGTGAATAGTATAGCACAAAGATAATATAATAATTTTAACTGCAAAATAATTCATTCTATTTTTTTCACACTATAATGATAAAATCATTGATATTCATTTTCCGAATCAGAGTTTTCAGTTATCAGTAGTTAACCCTATGAGTTCATTTCATCATATATAAATAGTTATCAATTATTTACAATACAAACATCAGAATTGATTTTTAAAATTCCTTTTCGATATTTCTGAATCCTATGTAATAGATACTTTAAATTATTCAGTTCCTACTACTTATTCAGCCGTACTTTTCAAATACAGTCTGCTATTGAAAGAAAATACAGAAAACTGAATTGAAGAGCCTGTTTAAATTTACCTTTATATTTTAACATTAAGAATTTAAGGCATTTTAGCTTAAAAAATCAATATGTCGGTTACCCTGTAATATTCAATTAAATCAATTGAAATCATCGTACTAAAGTGAAGAATAAACAAAGTTTATTTAATTCAGAAAATTAAGAGAAATGACGGAAAGTTTGCTGAATTAAAATTTAAACATGCTCTAAGTGCTTATTAAAAAAAACGCTCGGATCTTTAAAGGTATGTATGAAATTTGTGCTTGATCCATTTAAGCTACTAAAAAAATTCCTGCATTGGAAAATACAGGAATTTAAACACTAAGGATGAAAAAAATATACTGATAAAAAGCTGAAATAGCTTAGCACCAAGCATATGAATGTATTATTGTACGTGATTTGGTTTAGCAAAGATATAAAATTTATAAATCACTTTTAATAGAATTATAAATTATTTTTAAAAAATTTTTATTCTGCCTGTTTTTCAATATGAAATTCCATCAGATAATCGTCCATTACAAAACCGTTACCAATATCAAAAACCCCCTCATCATAAATACTGAAGCCCTGTGATTTATAGAAGCTTCCGGCCGGATTGTATTTATTGACATTCAGAATAATCCTACGGTCCCCATATGCTGATACTTTTTCTTTTAAGAATGTAATGGCGTACTTCCCTACTCCTTTTCCTTTACTTTCCGGAACCAGGTAAATCCGGTGAAGTTTTGTTGTTTTTTCTTCATATCCGTTCTCGTATCCGATAAAGCCGTCATAAGAATCACTGCTTTCATTTTTAATTAAGTAATAATGGTAGTGGGGTTGTTGTAGGTGTGCTGCAATTTCTTCTGCAGAATACATGGTGGAGAGCATATATTCCATCTGTTCGCCGGAAAGTATTTCGGCATATGCATTTTCCCAGGATCTTCTCGCAAGGTCCTGGATTAAGGGAATGTCTTTTTCTGTGGCTTTAATCAGTTTCATAATTTCCAAATGAGTTTAATTAAAAAGGTGAAAAGCATTGAACCTTTCACCTTAATCTATTTATTGTAACCTTATAAAAAGGTACTTGAAAATTCACAATTCATGGCAAAGCAAATTGCGTATTCACTTTAAATGTTTGCCATCTCGGCTTTTATTTTAGCATAAAGTTTTTCTGATGCAGGAACCAACGGCAGTCTCAGGTAATTCTTAACGATTCCTTTCTCCGTTAAAACTGCCTTGACTCCACACGGGTTTCCTTCTGCGAAGATCAGTCTTGTAATTTCTACCAGCTTATTGTGGATTTCGTAAGCTTCCTTCATCTTCCCGTCAAAAGCCAGCTGCACCATAGTTGAGAACTCTTTCGGATAAGCCTGGCCGATTACGGAAATCACACCGTTTCCTCCTGCCAGTGTAACCGGAAGCGTATATTCATCATCACCAGAAACGAGATTGAAACCTTCCGGTTTTTTTCTTAAAATATCGAAATACTGAAGAATATTCGGAGCGGCTTCTTTAATCAGGAATAAATTCGGAAATTCTTTGGCCAGACGCAAAGTCGTTTCTGCCTCAATATTCTGCCCCGTTCTTGACGGAACATTGTATATAATGATATTCTTACCGGTGGAAGCCAATGCCTTATAATGCTGATAAAGGCCTTCCTGATTAGGTTTATTGTAATACGGAGATACGGATAATACCGCTTCGAACTCAGATAAGTCTGCCTCTTCGATCTGTTTCTTTACTTCCAGAGTATTATTCCCGCCGATTCCCAACACCAGGGGAACGCGTTTATTATTAACCTTAATGATGTGCTCAATTACCTGTTTCTTCTCCTCTGCAGAAAGCGTTGCCGCCTCGGCTGTAGTTCCCAGCACCACTAAATAATTGGTTCCGTTCTCGATGTTGTAGTCCACCAATTTCGTCAGACTCTCAAAATCAACGGATAAATCTTCATTAAAGGGTGTTACCAATGCAACACCTACTCCTTTTAAAATGCTCATCTGTTAGAATATATTTTTGCCAAATTTAATAATTTACGATAAGAATTTCTAATAATTACTAATGTTTTATTATACATATAATTATATTTGCATATACTAAGAGACAGGATAAACCCCGCTCCGAAAAATACCAGCGGCGGAACCTGTAACGATAATTTGCTGTATATGAAAAATAAATTCTTGTTATTAGGAATTGCCCTGGCTGCACTTTCAGGTTGTAAGACGGCTCCACCGGCCTCTTCCATGCACCTCGGAAAAGTGGAGATCCGGAAAAATATTTCTATTAATAATGAGCTGAAAAATGATGAGGAGTTTGTAAAAACCATCGCACCCTATAAGCAGAAGCTGGATAAGGAGATGGGCCAGAAGATCTCGCACACCCATGTGGATCTTACCAAACAGGGCAACAACAGCAATCTCGGTAATCTTTTGGCAGACTACACCTTCGACGGAGCGAATGAATGGGCAAAAAAAAACCTGCAGAGAAATATAGATGCGGCGCTCATCAATATCGGCGGAATCCGCACGACGATCGGCAAAGGTGATATTTTACTGAAAAGCGTCTTTGAAGTAATGCCCTTTGAAAATGAGATTATCATTGTAAAAATGAAAGGAACGGATCTGCAAGGGTTGTTTAATTATTATGCAGAACGCCAAGTAAACAATCCGGTATCTCATTTATACATCGAAACCACCAACGGACAACTCACCAGGACGCTAATCAACGGAAAAACAGTGAATCCTGATCAGGATTATTACATTGCAACCTCCGATTACCTGGCACTTGGCGGTGACAACATGAAATTTTTCTCCAAAGGGGAAATGATTCCGACAGGACTTAAATTAAGGGATCTTTTTATTGATTATTTCAAAAAAAATCCTGAAGTCGTACCTCCGACAGACGTACGTTTAAATTTTACCGGTAAGAAATAATGGACAGAAAAAGTTTTTTAAAAGCAATAAGCGGCGGAACCCTGGCCATGGCTCTGGCTCCGAATATGATGATGGCGGAAGAATTGAAGATCCTTGATCTGAAATCTGCAAATAAACTGACTATCCTTCATACCAACGACCAACACAGCAGGATCGAACCTTTCGATGCCAGCTATACCAGGAACCCCAACCAGGGAGGTTTTGCCAGAAGAGCAAGCCTGATCCAGCAGATCAGAAGTCAGGAACCGAATCTTTTACTTCTCGACTCAGGAGATATTTTCCAAGGAACCCCCTATTTCAATTTTTTCGGAGGCGAACTGGAATTTAAACTGATGTCCATGATGAAGTACGATGCTTCCACCATGGGAAATCATGATTTCGACAATGGCCTGAACGGATTTTTAAAGGTATTGCCTAATGCACAGTTCCCTTTTATCTGCTCCAACTACGATTTTAAAAATACGGTGCTGGATGGCAAAACGATACCATATAAAATTTTCAATAAAAACGGAATCAAAGTAGGAATTTTCGGTGTCGGCATCAAATTGGACGGGCTGGTAGGCAAAAAGCAATACGGTGAAACCGTATACTCGGATCCTGTAGAGGTGGCACAGCATTATTCCGGTTTCCTTAAAAATGATCAGAAATGTGATCTTGTGATCTGCCTTTCGCACATCGGCTATGAGTATGAAGACGAACCCGATAAACTCAATGATAAGATTCTGGCTGCCAAGACAGAAAATATAGATCTTATTCTGGGAGGGCACACCCATACCTTTTTACCGGAACCACAGACGTTTACTAACAGAGCAGGGAAAAACGTGCTGGTAAATCAGGTAGGATGGGCAGGACTTTTATTAGGCAGGCTCGATTTCTTTTTCGATTCAGATAAAAACGTAAAACATATTTCCTGGAACAATCAGGTAATAGACAGCAGCATAATAGCATAAGCATGAAAAAACTCTCTTTAATTTCTCTTGGTATCCTGGCATCCCTGCACGTTGCACATGCACAGACTATTTCTTCAAAAAAATGGGCCGACTTATTTTCCTACAATAACGTCCTGGCCATGAAGGAAGATAACGGGAAAATAGTTGCAGCCGCCGAAAACGGTATTTTTTATTATACCATTTCCACAGGTGAAATTACCAAGCTGTCCAAAGCGAACGGACTGCATGAAGTTAAAGTTTCAGCCTTCGACTATAACCCGCAGACCAAGATAGGGTTGGTGGGTTATCAGAATGGTTCTCTGGATGTTATTACTCCGGAAGGTATTACTTATATTGTAGATATCCCGATTGCAACAGGTTATAATGGGAGTAAAAAAATAAATCATATTTCCATTACGGGAGATCTGGCAGTAATTTCGGTAGGATACGGAGTATCTATTTTCGATTTAAAGAAAAAGGAATTTAAAGATTCTGCGTTTTTCCTATCCGGTGGCTTATATGAAGCAAGCAACGAGGCTACTATTTTCGGAAATAAAGTATATTCGGTTACCAATACGGGCTTAAAAAGCCATGAAATGAATACGACATTTCCTGTTTTCACTACATGGACGACAGAGCTTTCCGGTGCTTTCAAACATATCGATTCGGAAGGTGTTTTAAGCTTTTCATCGGCCAATACAGCTTATGTCTATAATGGCGGAACACCGACTCCGATTGCACAGTCGTTTACCAATGTGCATGATGTGGTGGTAACTTCCGGCAATATTATTGTTACCGATCTCAGCAGGATCTATACTTTTAATACCAACGGAACATTCAACAGCAATGTTACTTTTGGGGAGGAATGCAATACGGCTACAAGGATCGGAAGCAGCGTATATGGAGGAACCATTATGTCGGGTATAAAAAATGAAGGCGGAACTTCTTTCAGACCGGACGGGCCGTATTTAAACTTTGCCTACAAACTGAGCATTTACGGAGACAACCAGATTCTGGTTTCGACAGGAGCCAGGGAAAGCAGGTTTAATACAGCCGTTATCAATTATAAAAATCCGGGGTTCTACTATTTCACCGGAAACGAATGGGTGCATCCTTCATATTTTAAGCCAAACACCAATATATTCAACATATTGGATGCCGTATCCGACCCGGTAAATGCGAATGATGTTTTCTTCACGAATTATATGCAGGACGGAACACGCGGGGTCTACAAAATGAAATATGACCCGGCAACTAAAGATTTCAGCCTGGTAAAAAGGTACAATATGGGAACCGAAAACGATGCAAGGCGTCCTGTAGGTCTTACCTTTGATGATGTGAATAACCTGTTTGTAACTCTTGCTTTCTCCAATGACGGTCCGACGTTCGGTCCGTTTACGGCAGTAGGTGCTTATGACAGGGCCACCGACGATTTCCTGATCCGGAATACGGCACAGAACTACGGGGTAGCCCAAAAGCCTTTGTATTACGAAGGACTGCTTTGGATCCCAACGCCAAGGGTTAATAACTTCATCGCTTATGATGCTAAAAAAACGGTCAATACGTCGGATGACAAGGAATATATATTAACTCAGGACAACGGTTTTGCGACAACTTCAGGAGGTACGCTTTCCGTAGCCATTGATAAATCCGGGGATGCCTGGATTGGCGGCGATGTGGGTTTAAGGGTGTTGCCGAATGCAGTTACCGAAGTCAAAACACCGGCAACAGCCAAAGTAGAACCGATTATTATCGAGCAGAACGGATTGGGGGAAGAACTTTTCAGGGACGGACAGATTTTACAGATCGAAGTGGATGCCGGAGACCACAAGTGGGTTTCTGTAGATGGCGGAGGAGTTTATTACTTATCCTCAGACGGCCAGCAGACGATCAAGCACTTTACCAAAGAAAACTCCCCGCTTCCGACCAACACGATTACCGATATTAAAGTCGATAAGAAAACAGGAAAGGTATATTTTGCTTCCTATGACGGAATCGTAACCTATCAGGGTGATGTTTCAGATGTTACTTCAGGCTTCGGAAATGTGATGGTATATCCTAACCCGGTGGTGTACTCCAACTTTAAAGGGAAAGTAACCATCAAAGGGCTTGCGGAAGTGACCAATATCAGAATCGTTGATGCTACAGGAAATGTGGTGCATTCTGCAGTGGCCAGAGGCGGATATTATGAGTGGGACCTTAATAACCAAAGAGCACAACGTGTGGCTTCAGGTGTTTATTTTGTATTGATGACCAATGAGGACGGCAGCGATAAAGCGACGGCCAAGATCGCGGTGGTAAATTAAAATAGAATTGGGTAAAGACCGGAAGCGAGAATGATGCTTGAAGTTTCTTTTAATCGCTGAACATAAATTAAATAGTACCGAATTCACTTCAAATTAATGAATTCACAAAACGGATTTTTATTATCCTATATAAAATACGGGGAAAACGATGCTGTTCTGCATTGTTTTACCGAGGAAGACGGGTTTCAGTCTTATTTTTTAAAGGGAATTTACACCAAAAAAAATAAGAAGAAAGCCCTTCTTCTGCCTTTGAGCAAACTCAGCTTTTCTTTGAATCCCCTGAAAGGCAACGGGATCCAGACGATTTCGAAATTCGAGATGATGAAAAGCAACGATATTTATACCGATATCCGCTGCAATACCGTGGTGTTCTTTATTTCGGATTTCCTGAATCAGAACCTGAGACACGAAAATAAAAACCATCCCCTCTTCTTTTGCCTGGAAGAGTTTATTGACGAGCTCCAGAACCGGAATTACCAGTCGCACCTTATCTTTTTAATGAAAATCTTAAAAATCCAGGGAGTGGCTCCGCTGATGAATGAAAGCAAATACCTTGATCCGGAAACCGGAACTTTCACTGCCGAAGCCATGCACCAGCTTTTCAACGGAGAAATTTCCTCGGTATGGAAAAACATTCTTACGGCAGAAAATCCTTATCGGGTAAGAATTCCTTCCGCCCTGCGGAAAGACTTTCTAGACAGTCTTCTCGTATACTATCATTATCATATCACTGAATTTAAAATTCCGGCTTCTCTGGAAGTTATACAGCAGATTTTTGAGTAAAGTAAAAAATTAATTTAATTCTCTTATGATGCCGGTTTTTCCGGCATTTCGGTTTCTGATTCGGCGATTTGTTTTTTGGAAAACCTCGGCATCAGGATCTTTGCAATTAACCCGGTCCATCCGGTCTGGTGCGAAGCTCCTACCCCACGGCCGCTGTCTCCATGAAAATATTCATAAAACAGAATATAATCCTTGAAATCGGGATCGGTCTGGAATCTTGGATACTGTCCGTTAAAAGGCCGCTTTCCATTTTCATCCATTAAAAATAATTTCGAAAGCCTGTGGCTTAAAGCATCCGCAATCTCATCCAGATTGGAATATTTTCCGCTTCCCGTCGGAAATTCTACCAGGAAATCCGGACTGTAATAAAAGAAAAAGCGTTGCAGGCTTTCAATAATAAGAAAATTGATCGGGAACCAGATCGGCCCGCGCCAGTTGCTGTTACCTCCGAAAAGGCCACTGTCACTTTCTGCAGGTGTATATTTTACAGTATAATCCATTCCGTTCAGGCTTAATGTGTACGGATTTTCTTCATATTCCTTAGATAAGGCCCGGACACCGAAATCACTTAAAAACTGATCCGGATCCAGCATTCTGCTTAGCAGCCTTTTCAGCCGGTGACCGCGAAGAAGAGAAAGCAAATGCTTGGAATCATCGCCTTTGACGTCCCAATGCGACACCAAAGCCGCCAGCTCCGGCTTGTTTTCCAGCACCCAGTTCATCCTTTCCTTAAAATTAGGCAGCTTTTCAATCATTTCATCATCGATCACCTCAACGGCGAACATCGGAATCAATCCGACGATCGTCCGCAGTTTAAGGTACATATGGCTTCCGTCGTTTGAAGCAATGGCATCATAGAAAAATTCGTCCTGCTCATCCCAAAGACTGAAGCATTCATCGCCCATATTGTCGAGTGAATTGGCAATCGCCAGGAAATGCTCGAAGAATTTCATGGCCATTTCCTCGTAAATATTATTGTAAAGAGCCAGTTCAAGGGCAATACGCATCATATTGAGCGCAAACATAGCCATCCAGCTAGTTCCGTCAGATTGCTCCAGGTGTTCCCCGTTTGGGAGAGGCGCATTTCTGTCGAAGGCCCCGATATTATCGAGCCCGAGAAATCCTCCTTCAAAAATATTGTTGCCGTTGTGGTCCTTTTTATTGACCCACCATGTAAAATTCATCAGGAGTTTTTGGAAAGCACTTTCCAGGAATTCAAGATCCGGTTTATGTTTCAGGTACTCATCGATTTTAAAAACCCGGAAAACTGCCCAGGCATGCACCGGCGGATTGACATCACTGAAATCCCATTCGTAAGCGGGAAGCTGCCCGTTGGGATGCATATACCATTCAAAAAGGAATAATTTGAGCTGCTGCTTGGCAAAATCAGGATCGATCAGGGAAAAGCTGATGGTGTGAAAGGCAAGATCCCAGGTCGCATACCACGGGTATTCCCATTTATCCGGCATCGAGATGATGTGCTCGTTATTGAGATGCTTCCATTCATAATTCCGGATTTTCTCGCGGGATTTGGGCGGTGGAATTTCTGCAGGATCACCCTTAAGCCACTTTTCCACATTGTAATGGTAAAACATTTTGTTCCAAAGCATTCCGGCAAAAGCCTGCCGCTGGACCAGCTTTTCATCATCCGTCTTTATCCCGCACTGGATGTCGGCATAAAACTCATCGGCTTCTTTTTTTCTTGAATTAAAAATATCCTCAAAATCTTCAAAAGGCTGCTGCATATCTTTATCGGACAACCTGAATTCAAAAATTTTTGTTTCTTTAGGCTTAAAAGATTCATCGATAAAAAAGGCCGCTTTTGTTCCGAAGTCTTTGGGATTGACCGATTGTGAATTTCCGTTAACCACAAAATTGTTAATTCCGTCTTTGGTATATTTTGAAGCGTTCTCAGACTGATACAGCCTTTCATCATTGGTTTCGTTATCGCAGAACAGTACTTTTTCAGACTGTTTCGCATATAAATTTTTAATTTCGAGGTCTTTGTGATTGATTTTGATGATTTCCGCATCCTCGGAATTCATCTGCGGTTTATAATCATTGTAACCCCAGCTCCAGGTATTCCTGAACCAGACCGTAGGCAATACAATTAAAGGGGCTTCCTTTTCGGATTTATTGATAACAGTAAGTTTTATCAGAATATCATTTTGGTTTTCCTTAGCGTACTCTATAAAAACATCGAAATATTCATTCTGATCGAAAATTCCGGTATCGATCAGTTCATATTCAGGTTCCTGGCGGCTGCGCTGCGCATTGGTGCGGATGAGCTCATCATACGGAAAGGCATTCTGAGGATACTTATACAGCATTTTCATATAAGAATGCGTCGGGGTTGCATCAAGGTAATAAAAGTATTCCTTCACATCTTCCCCGTGGTTCCCCTGGCTGTTGGAAAGCCCGAAGAAACGTTCTTTCACCATTTTATCCTTTTTATTCCAGAATCCGACAGAAAAAACAAGCTTCTGAAAGTCGTCGCAAATCCCGCATATGCCTTCTTCGCCCCAACGGTAGGTTTTGGCCTCCGCAATATCATGGTTAGTGTATTTCCAGGCTTTACCGTCCGGACTGTAATCTTCCCGCACAACGCCCCATTCGCGGTTGCTGACGTAAGGGCCCCATTTTTTCCAGGTAACGTCGGATAGTCTTTCTTTTTCTTTCATGCGTCGCGGAATATGGATGATTGATAAATGATAATTGATTTAAAAAACGTTGTTTATACTTTGGCTGCGATGCGCCCCGGATTGAACGGCCTGTCTGAGCTCTTTTTGTAAGCCCGGAAAAAGCCCGGTACAAAAAAGCGAGTAGTGAAAGCCGGAAATGTGCGCCCTAAGCTTATCCGCCTGTTGAAAAACTTTCAAAGGTCGTCATTCCGCCATCGATGAAAATGCTGGCTCCGGTGATGTAATCTGCATTGTCGCTGGCCAGGAATACAGCAAGGTTCCCGATATCCTGCGGCTGCCCGATACGGTTGTAGGGAATCAGGGTCATTAATGAATTCAAGGCTTCCGGCGTGCTCCATGCCCCCTTGTTGATCGGCGTCTGGATGGCTCCCGGACAAATAGAATTCACACGGATTTTATCAGCTCCATATTCCTGCGCCAGGGTCTGCATCAGCATCCGGATTGCGCCTTTGCTGGCCGCATAATTGGCATGTCCCGCCCATGGAATCACTTCGTGTACCGAACTGATGTGAATGATCTTTCCGCAGGCTACGGAACGGGAAGTGTCAATCCCGCGGCGAAGGAATTCTTTGATCGCTTCCCTGGCGCATAAGAACTGACCGGTAAGGTTGATGCCGATGACCGTATTCCACTGATCAAGGGTCATTTCGGTAAATTTTGCGTCTTTTTGAACGCCGGCATTGTTTACAAGAATATCGACCGTTCCGAATTGTGCCACCACATCGCCGAACATTCTGATGACTTCGTCTTCGCTGGAAACATCACACTGGTAAGTAATCCCGCTTCCTCCGGCATCTGTGATTTCCTTTAAAACCGCTTGGGCATCATCCAACGAGTGTTCCGAAGAATGATTAACAACGACTGTAGCGCCAGCCAAACCTAACGATTTTGCAATTCCTGATCCGATTCCGCTGGAGGCTCCTGTGATAATGGCCACCTGATTGTGAAGAGAGATTTCCATGTTTTATTATTTGATGTTACCCAAATTTAGCAGAAAGTTTCAAGCCAAACCCAAAAAACCGGGATTAAAATTTCTTAAAGTTTTGTAGATGGCGATTCATTTGAGGTTGAATGGTGAATTCCTGCGGGTAAATACGCTTCGCTTATCAATTTTTAATTGATGCGATTGATGGTTTGTTGGAATGCGCAAAGGCGCAAGAGGACTTAATAATCATGCTGCTGTAAGACGCAAGGAATTCGACACTGTCAAATTTGTATATCGCTAATACTGACATTTAAATTTTATCTTTTTTAAAATAAGCAGTATTCAATTTTATCAAAGATAAAATCTTTGCGTCTTAAAACATTCTGTATTTCAAAAGATTTGCGTCTTGGCATTTTTCCAACAATTCTATATTTATCATTGCCCCTTCACTTGCGGAGCAAAATTCAACATTCACTTGCTAAACCACCCCGTCAAAAATTCTTTGAATTTTCGCCACCCCTCCAGAGGAGGGGAATTATGGTTAAGAATTTTGCCAGATGTGTTTTGATTAAACTTTGACCTTAAAATTCACTATTCATTTGCAAATCAAATTCACCATTCACTTTGGGTCAATTGTCAATTCCTGCGGTTAAATGCGCTTCGCTTATCAATTTTTAATTGATGCGGTTGATGGTTTGTTGGAATGCGCAAGGACGCAAGAAGACTTAATAATCATGCTGCTTTAAGACGCAAGGAATTTGACACTGTCAAATTTGTATATCGCTAATACTAAAGCTTAAATTTTAATCTTTTTAAAATAAGCAGTATTCAATTTTATCAAAGATAAAATCTTTGCGTCCTAAACATTCCGTATTTCAAAAGATTTACGCCTTGGCGTTTTTCCAACATAATTTCAGATAAAATTCACCCTTGACCATTCACTTGCGAAGCAAAATTCACCATTGACTATTCACATTTAAAAACCACCCCGTCAAAAATTCTATGAATTTTCGCCACCCCACCAGAGAAGGGGAATTGCGGTTAAGAATTTTACCAGATGTGTTTTGATTAAACTTTGACCTTAAAATTCACTATTCACTTTCGGTTAATTATCAATTTCTGAGGGGTCAATTCGCTTTGCTTGTCAATTTTATGCTGGTTTTTGATTGACCATTTACTTGCGGATCAAAATTCAGCATTCACTTATTGGTTTAAATACTTTTAGACATGAGATATTGCGGTCCGCTTCTGCCCATTCTTGTTTTCCCTTCATACCGGTAGCCAACTTTTTGATAAAGCCTGTAGGCGGAAACATTATTTTGGTTGACGGCAAGAACGATTTCATGACAGTCTCGAAAATGTTCATGTACAAAGTCATCTATCATGATCATAGCTGCTTTGCCGATTCCATTACCCTGCATTTCGGGATTGATGGATAATGACCTTAATAAAACCGAATCCGGGTTATCGGTAAGCTCCATTTTATCGTCGCCGAAGTCCAGTGTGAAAAATCCCACAGGTATTCCGTTGTCGAATACCGTGACCGGAAATTCGAGTCCGGTATTCCGGTCGGCTATTCTCTTAAGGGCATTTGCCGCAGAAGAAGTATACTGCAGCTGATTTTCATCCAACGCATAACTGACCCCGGAAAAATCTTCTTCCCTGAAAAACTTTAGCGTCACCATATTGCTAATGATGATAGATATTTTTGTACATTACTCCCGCACGGATTTCCACCGGCAGCCTGTTTTCTTCGGGAACGACCGGACAATTGTAGTCATACGCGTTATAGGCGCAATACGGCTGGTAGGATTTATTGAAATCCAGAATGATGGTATTTCCTTTGGGAATGGTTAGATCCATATACTTGCCGCCGCCGTAGGTTTCTTTTCCGTTCGTGGCATCACGGAAAGGCAGGAACAGGTAATCCCTGTATTTCTCCTGCTTGATCAGATCCAGGCTCTGGTATAATGTTAAGGTGTACGGCTTTCCGTCCAGTGTAAAGCTTGCCTTTCCGTATTCTCTGTAGGCCTTGGTTTTCCCGGAAGAAGTGGGAAGATCGAAAGGTTTGGCATTTTCTGTTTTCACGAAATTCGCCGTTACCCTGTATTTCATGTCAACCGGAAAAAAAGGATGTTCTTTAAAATCAGTAAAATTATCTCCCCGCAAAGGCGTTTCTTTGGGATTGCGGTATTCGGCATTCAGTTCCTGCTGAAACTTTTTTATTTCAGATTTTTCGGCAGCCATCTTTTGTGAGAAAAATAATGACGGCAGCAATAGGAATAGAAACAGGTATTTTTTCATGGAAGATAAAAATAGATTAGAAAATATCAATTTATTTATACTTAATGTGAACTCGAAGTAACAGGCTGGAAGATAGAAGCCGGATGCTGGAAGTTGCTCTTGTCAAAATTACGATTAAAGATATCAATTAAATCGTTTGTTACATCTTATTAATAGAAACTTTTATTAAAATCCTAAATCATCAAATTAAACTCTAACATTTTATTTAAATAAACGAATGAAAATAAATTAAATACAGTCGAATTCACATTAATTATGATCTAAATGTAAGATTCTGAGATTTTCACCCGGTAAATGTCCGAAGTATTCCTTTTGATGGATTCAACAAAAAAGCCGCCTTCTTCGGGAATCACTTCTTTCAGGTCGAAACTTTTACAATCTTTCGGCAGGCCGGAAAACACAAGGGTGAACCAGAAATCCCGCATAAAGGGCACCGGTGTCCAGTTCGGGTAAATGGTAATATTTTCTGCGTGGATCAGTCCGCTGCGGTGCTCCGACTGATTGTCTATAAGGTATGTTGACTGCCAGATCCTGATCAGATTGCCGAAGAAAGGCGAAGCCGGAAAACAGCAATGCACGATCACCTGCTGCTCCTCTTCTACTTTGGCCTGCAGGGATTCCAACAGTTCTTTAACGATTATGGGTTTTACAATAGTTTCAGACATGGATGATTGTAATGGTGAATAGTGAATGGTGAATTATTCTGCAAATGTCAATTTTTTAATTCACAATTGACCATTCACCATTCACATTTTAATATTCCAGCTCTAATTTTTCTTTGGAATAGTTTCTAACTTTTTGGGTAAGTTCCGGGTTACCCGCCAGTTTTTGTCCGTACGACGGTACCATTTCCAGCAGCTTCTCCTTCCATTCACCGTGAAGCTTTTCAGGGAAACATTTTTCAAGAACGTTCAGCATGGCATAAACGGCGGTGGAAGCTCCCGGAGAAGCACCCAGCAGAGAAGCGATGGTCCCGCTCTTGTTTACGACCACCTCGGTTCCGAATTCCAGCTTGCCGCCTTCCTTTTCATCTTTCTTGATGACCTGAACGCGCTGTCCCGCCACTTTCAGTTCCCAATCCTCTTCTTTGGCGTCTTTTACAAACTCCCTCAAATGCTGCAGCCGCTGGGCCTTGTTCATGGCCACCTGCTGAATCAGGTATTTTGTTAAAGGAATATTGTGCCACCAAGCCCCGAACAGCGAACGTATGTTTTTAACATTCACACTTTCCGGCAAATCCAGATAGCTTCCCTCTTTTAAAAATTTGGTGGAAAATCCGGCAAAAGGCCCGAACAGCAATGCTTTTTCACCATCGATGATCCTGAGGTCTAGGTGAGGAACCGACATTGGCGGCGCGCCTACGGTAGCCTGTGTATATACTTTGGCCTGGTGTTTTTCCACCAGTTCCTGGTTGTGGCTCACCAACCATTGTCCTGAAACCGGGAAACCTCCGTACCCTTCGCTTTCTTTAATATCCGAACTGTCAAGCAATGGCAGCGCATATCCTCCTGCTCCGATGAACACAAAGTCTGCTTCAACTTCCTGTTTATGGTTGTTGATCCTGTCTTTTACTTTCATTTCCCAGGTGCCGTCCGTTTTCGGATCAATATCTTTTACTTCATGGTATAAAAACACCTCAACGTTGGAGTCTTCCACCAGATGTCTCCCCATTTTGCGGGTGAGGGTTCCGAAATTCACATCCGTTCCCAGATCCATCTTAGTAGCCGCCATCACTTCGGATTTATTTCTTTTTTGCATGACCAAGGGAATCCATTCTCTCAGCTTATCATGGTCTGTCGTAAATTCCATACCCTGAAACAGAACGGATTCAGACATTTTATCATGTCTTTTCTTTAAATATTCAGCATCTTTTTCACCGAAAACCAGGCTCATGTGCGGACAGGAGTTGATGAAGTTTTTAGGATTCTGAATATATCCTTTAGAAACGAGATACGACCAGAACTGCTTGGATATTTCGAACTGTTCGGCAATGCTTTCCGCTTTGGAAATATCGATGGAACCGTCGGGTTGTTCAGGGGTATAATTAAGTTCACAAAACGCAGAATGTCCGGTTCCTGCATTGTTCCAGGCGGCGGTGCTTTCCTTGGCAAACCGGCCCAGCCTTTCAAAAATGGCAATTTCGAGATCCGGATCAAATTCATGAAGCAAGGTGGCCAAGGTAGCACTCATGATGCCTCCCCCTACTAAAACCACATCGTATTTCGGTTTGGGTGTTCTGCTGATAAGTTGTGACATAAACTAAATTTTCTATCAAATTTCGGGAAAAGTTTTAAGAATCGCTATGACTTTCCTGATTTTAACAGCTCATTTTTCCAATAAAATGCAAGTTTTTATTATGCCATGAATTATGATGGAAATTATCGATTATGAACTATTGAAACGATTAATCATTTATCGATATTTAAATTTTATGATAAATATTACGGAATCGAAATGGTTGTGTTAGCGCGGATGTATTCTAAATATGTTTGCCGGATTTCATCATCCGTTGCTGTGATAAAATGATACATAGGCATGGACATATATTTCCGTCGGATTGCATCCGAAGCCTGATGTAAATCGCCCCAATTTTGGCTTGTTGGCATGACTAATTCTCTATATCGGCTTTGAAGGATGCTAGTTTATGTTTGACCTCTTGCTGTATTTTCAATCGGATTGCATCCAACGCTTATGTAAATCGCCCTGTTGGGGCTTTAAGAAACTGATGATTTTTTATTGTTAATAAAAATCGAATTATGAATCAGTATTTTTAATTCAGATATACCAAATTTTAATCCAGTTTAGCCGTGAGTTTTTTGAATTGTTTTTCCGCGTTTTTGCCTTCGTAGAGAATACTGTAGATGGTATCGACAATCGGGAGTTTCAGGCCTTTTTCTTTGGATGTTTTATAGATGGAATCGGCCGCGTAGTATCCTTCCGCCACCATGTTCATCGACTGGATCGCAGATTTTACGGTGTACCCCTTTCCGATAAGGTTTCCGAGGTTCCTGTTTCTCGAGAAGAGCGAGTAAGCGGTTACGAGTAAATCCCCAAGATAGGCACTTTCATTCACATCCCGCGGTGCTTCGTAAATAGCTTCGAGGAAGGTTTCCATTTCACGGATGGCATTGGAAACGAAAACCGCCGTAAAGTTGTCTCCGTATCCCAGTCCGCTGGCAATGCCGGCACCGATGGCAAAAATATTTTTCAGGATCGCACTGTACTCATTTCCCAAAAGATCCTTGCTGGAATGCATCTTAATGAAATCCGAATTAAAGATATTAACCAGTTTCGTGGAAACCTCCTCTTCCACCGTGGCTACCGTAAGATAGGAAAGCCTTTCCATAGCAACTTCTTCCGCATGACAAGGTCCTGCGATTACTGCCTGGTTCCGGAAACCGATTTTGAATTCATCTCTCAGATAATGTGCAACAACATCGTTTACTTTCGGGATAATTCCTTTAATGGCGGAAACGAAGATTTTGTTTGTACTGTCAACCGTCATTTTTTCCATGGTATCCGAAAGATAAATCGATGGGGTAGCCAGGACGATCACCTCACAGGCAGAAACCAGTTCGTTAATGTCTGTGGTCAGCTTTAAATTTTTAAGGTTAAAATTTACTGCGGTAAGATAGGTCGGATTATGGCCTCTCTGCTCGATGGCCCCTTTTACATATTCGTTTCTTACGCACCAGTGTACCACTTTACAGTTTTCCACCAGCATTTTCACAATAGCCGTAGCGAAACTTCCGCTTCCTACTACTCCTACCGGAAGGTCGTTTTTGCTTTTTTTAGGATTCGATTCTGTATTGGTTTTCTTTTTAGCCATAATAGAAATATGAACTGCAAATATATTAAAACAAAGATGGAAGAAAAATGTTTAGGGACATGATAAAACCCATTTTATGTTAAATTAATACTTCTGAACAATTAAATAGCTAAACTTCCGTTAATTACCGATATACCTAAAATTCTGTTAAAAATAAGCCGTAAAGTTTATTTTTAATTAAATTTGCACGCTTAAAACCGTTTTGTAATTACTAAGAGAAGAAAAATGAAGAGATTTCTAAGCCGTAAAAAGAACGTAAACACGCTCCTTGGAGGGCTTTTACTAGTAGTTTTTGCCCAGGGGATTTTCATCGCAAAGCTGTACTCCGAGAAGGACAACAGAAACTATGAAGTAAACCTTGTAAAGATCAACACTGAAAAAGACAGTGTGGATTACCTGAAGATGAAAACCGATCTCACTTTGATGGATCAGACCGTAGCCGAGCTGAATTCTTTCCTGAAATCCAAGGACGTTCCGAACGAAAAAGTAACGATTCTCAGCAAAGACAGCATATCAAACTCCGTTTACCTCGCCAAGCAGGCGAACCGGTACAGCCAGTATCTGATGAATCTTCAGAACAAGCTGCTGCAGGTGCCGCTGGGTATGCCGACCGAAGGCTATATTTCCTCCAACTTCGGGGTACGTAAAAACCCGATTCCTTTCAAAACCGTTTTTGCGGCTGTAAAAACCGCGAGCAGTGCGAAACCGGCTGCTGCAGCCGTAGCCGCTCCTGAAGTAAAGGCTGAACCTGTGGAAAAAACCATTGAAGTGGCTGACAGCTACGGGAATAAAAGGGAAGTAAAAGTAATGGTGACTCCGAAAGTAGCATCTTCAACCCCTGCTCCTGCGACAGCCAATACTACCTCAAAAGCAGTTGCTGCCAATACCGACAAACCGGCTGAGAAAAACAATCAGCCTGCTGAAGCCGACCAGATGCAGTTCCACAAAGGGCTTGATATTGCCGTGGCTTTCGGGTCCGATGTGGTGGCTACCGCCGCGGGCACCGTGATTTTCTCCGGACAGAAAGGCGGATACGGAAACTGTGTGATCGTCTCCCACGGAAACGGACTGGCTACGCTGTATGGTCATTTATCCCAGCTGATTGCTAAAGTAAACGATAAGGTAAAAGTAGGTCAGGTAATTGCCAAATCCGGAAACTCGGGACGTTCTACCGGGCCACACCTGCATTATGAAGTACATAAAAACAATACGCCGGTCAATCCGAGACTGTTTATGAACCTGTAACTAGCTTATGGCTTATGGCTTATGGCTTATGGCAAAATTATAAAAATAAAATAGGACGCTCTCGGGGCATCCTATTTTTATAATGAGCAATTTTGCTCCAATTCTTTTTATGGAACTGAATTAATACGCTGCAGTAAAACGCTCCCGGATGTGATTGTTCTGCTCAAGTTCATCTACCAGGACCACGGCTACATCTTCTACGGAAAGAACGCTTCTGCCGTTTTCATCAAATACCGGATTTTCAAGTGCTGTTCTGTATTTTCCTGTTCTTACGCCGGCTGTTCCCTGATGCATTTCGATGGCCGGGCTGAAGAACGTCCAGTCCAAGGTTGTATTTTCTTTGATTTTATTTAAATAATCCCTTGCAGCAGTGGCTCCCGGCTTGATATCGGCAGGAAAATCAGGACCGTCTACCAGCTGATTCCCATCAATGTACAGGCTTCCTGCCCCACCTACGGTAATGAATCTTTTCACGCCGGATTTTTCCACTGCTTTTTCGATATTAACCGAACCGTTCAGGAAATCATCATATAAATTTGGGTTGGTCCATCCAGCATTGAAGGCATTGATTACCGCATCATTTCCTTTTAAAGCTTCTGCCAGTTCATCCACTTTATTTACATCCACGCTTTTGGCAGTTACTTTTTCGTTCTGCTCAACTTTTGAAGCATCTCTTACAAGAGCTTCGACTTCATACCCTCTGTTGGTTAATTCCTTTACCAATGGGGTTCCCACAAATCCTGTGGCTCCGATTACGGCTACTTTTTTCATAATATTTTATTTTAAATTAATTGTAATAATATTTGTTACACTTATAGTTAAAAAATTTTACCTGAACTGATCACAAAACGCTTGCAAGGATTTGTCGCCCAAAAAATTTAACACCAGCTGATCGGTTTCAGAAAATAAAGCTTTCAAATGATCGTTGATCTCTTTTCCAACGGGACATGCCGGATTTGGATTGCTGTTTTTTTTACCCAGCACTTCCGTATTTTTTACCGCCAGATAAATTTCGGAAATGCTGATTTCCTTTGCATTTCTGGCCAGTTGAGTCCCTCCTTCCTTACCCTGCCGGCTGACAATCAGTCCCGCTTCTCTCAACACGACCAATTCTTTACGGACCATTACCGGATTGATATTGATGCTCCCCGCTATCCATTCTGAGGTGAGCCAATCCTGCGGACTTTCCGCCAATAAGGTCATGATATGTACTGCCGTGGCAAATCTTGTATTGTTCATGATAATGATAAGGTAAAGTTAAACAATTTTTTTAATGTAACAAACTTTATTACAATTAAATCATTCCGTCTCGATTCTTACCAGTTTTTTCCCGGCTTCACCCAGGTACTGATCAATCAGCGGTTCGTATATTTTATACCCGTCATCCCCATTGGTAAAAATTACCAGCCCCTGTTTTGTTTCCGGCAACATGACCATCAAGGTATTTACCCCTTTATCCATACCACCGTGCGAAAGAGCTATTCTTCCGCCTCCCAGGTCATATATTTCAAAACCAAGCCCGAAATATTTATCTTTCTTGGTTTTAACCTGTCCGGTTTTCATTTCTTCAAAAACTTCTTTTGACAGCAGACCGTTGTTCATCAAAGCGATCAGAAACCGGCTGTAATCCTCTACGGAGGTGGTAAGATCATCCGCAGCGTTTGGCCGGCTGTTTTTCACAATATCATAAGGCTTACCGATCCTGTCATAACCGGTAACGATTCTTTCCGCATCTTTTTTTTCATTCCAGATATAGCTCGTATCGTTCATGCCTAAAGGCTGGAAAACCAGTTCTTGCGCCAGTTCTTCCAGGCTTTTATGGAATTTTCTTTCGATAGCTTTACGCAAATATTCATAGCCTTCGCCTGAATACTGGTATTTCGATCCGGGATCAAACCCGAAGCTCAGCCGGCGATCCGGTTTCTGCCACCTCCAGTTCGGAAAACCGGTCTGATGGCTCAAAATGATTCTGGTTGTCAATTTCTTATGTCTCGGATCTTCGGCAATATCGGGATCGATCCAGTATCTATCCAGCGGTTCGTCGAGGTTCCATTTTCCCTGGCTTACCAGACGTAAAACCGTGAGTGCGGTTACCGGTTTGGTCAGGGAAGCTACATTAAAAAGACTGTTGTACGGTGCTGTAGTTTTCCCGTCAAGGGTTCCGTAAACTTTTACCTGGGTTAATTTTCCGTTTTCGATAACCCCTAATCCTAACGTCGGAATATGGTTGTCTTTCAGTAACTGTTCAACAGGATCTGTCATTACGTTATGATTCGGCTCTCCGTGATCATAACTCAGTACATCGCTCATGATCCAGTTTCCATTTTCCTTTATCCAGACCGTTGTGAACTTTGCCCTGCCGCCTAAAACATCTTCTTTATTGGGTTCGCGGATATAAAACTGATGTTCGCCGGACTGTATTGCTCCGTACAATTTTCCATCGCTATACATAGGAAAAAGGTTAAGGCTGCCCGGAACCACTTTGCGGATCGGCTTTTTAAGAGGATCGGCACAGATATTTTCCCTGGTTCTTTCCAGAAACAATTTCTTATCCTGAAAGCCGCCTTTATCATGATAAAATTTCAGATTGCTATCTACCGTCTTTTCCAGATATGTCATATCACAGTTGTTAAATCCTCTTTCGAAAAATACGCTGTCCTGCTTTTTCAATTCTAAAAATAAGTCTGAATTCTTATCGATCTGAGCATCTATACTTGCCGAAAAAAATAATAAGATTATCACGTATGGGAAGAATCTGCTAGCCATTGTCTAATTTTTTGACAAAGATTCGGAATTATTGAATCTCACTCAAAAATAGAACCCGACAAAAACCCGACAATCGTACGACGTTTTTATAAAATACTGAAATTCAACTTATAGTAAAGTCTTCCTTTTCTATCAATTTCATAAGTGTTTCTCAGTATGATGTACATATTTATCAGTACGAGCAGAACCATAACAGCTAAAACAGCAGAATTTCCCGGTCTGAAAAGTACAATTATCATAAAAATTACAGGAGAAATAATGGCTAAAAATAGCTGAAGGGAAATGATCTGTCTGACGATCTGAGATTTTTCTTTTGTAAAAATCATAATCAGTAAAGGTGGAAGAATATTGGCTACCGGAAACCACGCAAGAGGAAGTGATGAAAGGTTGATAAGCTTAACCAAAGTTAAATTAACAGGGTCTTCTTTTTCCGTTATTTCAGGAATTTCTTCAGCTTCAATCTCTTTTGGGGATGGAATTTCAGGAATCCGCAAATCGCTTTCAGGAACATCCAGACTCAGTGCGAGTGTCTTCAAAGTATATCCTTTAGGCTGTACACCGGCTTCGATCCGTTGAATAGTCCTCACAGAAAGTCCTGACTTTTCAGCCAGCTCTTCCTGAGTAAGATTTCTGAGTTCCCTTATTTTTTTTAATTCCGACATAAAGTATCAAACGGATACAAATGTACATTTTCAGAATTATAAAATCAATTTATCCAGATCCAGAAGCAGATAATTGATATTCTGATTGATCGTTCTGGTAGCCGATTGCATCTGATTGAGCATTGCGGCTCGGTTATGAAGGTCCTGCGATCGGTAAAAACCTCCATCACTGAAAATAACCGACTGATCAGCCTTTTGTCTGTCGTCATCAAACTGGTAATGCAACCAGCGTTCTTTCATGCTGGAAATAATGGACTGTTTTTCTTTGTTTGAAAATCTTTTTTCTGTGTACATGTACCAGATAAACGGGGGAAAATTCGGTGATTCGAGCCTTTCTCTCCAAATGTCTCTCAGCAGGTTTCTCTGATGGATAAATTCTACTTTTCTTCCTTTAGGATTAAGGGTGGCCAGTCCGAAACCTGCTCCCAAGGCTCCCCCACCGATGTCGATCGCACTGCTCCAGGTATCATTTTTTACAATTCCACCGGCAATTGAAGCAGCGGCTCCCGCTACAATGGAGTAGAGAATAAGCTTATTGTTTTTGGAATCGTTCAGGTTGTCCACATAGTTTCCGATCTGTGCTACCCTTTCCCCTTCGCAGTCGAATTCAGCGGCCACGGCGTCCAGCTCCGTTAAGGCAATCGTTATTTTGCTGTTGATCTTCGTTTTCAGCTGCAATACTTTTACCTGCGACTGTAAGGAAGTATCTTTTTTGAGTTCCATAATTTCATGGACCTCATCAAGATTATCCAGCGCATTGAGAATCAGTATGCTTTGGTCGGAGAAGTTTCCCTTCAGCTCTTTATTGGCCTCAATAATGGAATCCGAATTATAGGAAGGCAGTTTATTCTTGTAGTTATATTTAAAGGGTGCTTTGCAATAGCTGTCTCTGAGCGTCAGGATATTCTGCTTTATGGCCTGGTTCTTCTTTGAGACACATGAACCCAACAGGCACAGGACGGGTAAAAAGTAAAACAGTTTTTTCATATTGTATTTCTTTAGCTTACTGAAGAAATGAACGGATCGTCATCTTTATGCTTACATGAAATGCTTCTGACAAAGCCAAATACTAAGATACACAAATAAAAAAAATTTACCCGGAGTTCGGGTAAATTTTTAAGCTATTTTTAAGGAAAACTTATTTGATGTCCAACAATTCCACTTCAAAAACCAAAGTAGAATTAGGCCCGATTTCCTTGCTGATCTGCTGGTCTCCGTACGCGAGGTGCGGCGGAATGATCAGTCTCCATTTGCTTCCTACCGGCATCAGCTGAAGGGCTTCCGTCCAGCCTTTGATGACTTTATTTAAAGGAAATGAAGCCGGTGTTCCTCGTTTTACCGAGCTGTCGAACACTTTTCCGGTAATGGTGGTTCCGTGGTAGTGGCATTTTACCGTAGATCTCGGTCCGGGTTTCGGTCCGTCGCCTTCGGTGATGATCTCATACTGCAAACCGCTCGGCAGTTCCACAACACTTTCTCTTTTGCCGTATTCCGCCATATATTCCTGGCCGTCTTTCAGGTTTTTCTCTGCCTGCTCCTTTTTACGTTTGAATAACATATCTGCTACGCCCATAATTGTTTTTTTACAAAGATAGGATTTTAAGGCGGGATGGTGGAAACCGCACCAGGGAAGTTTTATTCACCATCAAAATAAAAGGAACCTACAAATGATTCTTTACTTTTTAACTTTCTGATAATCAAATTATAAATTTCCTGCGCGGAAAGTTCAGATATGCTTAATACTGTATTAACACATTTCCGGAAAGTTGGCTTTATAATTGGACTTAAAAACTAAATGCCAAGCCCATTACGATATAATAAAAGATTCGATAAGCTGACTGACGAGGAAAAGCAGCTCCTTGAAATCAACAAAAAAAGCATTGCCGATTTTGTAGAGCAGTCATCTTCCGTAAGTGACGTTCACTATGCAACCCGAAATGCTCATGCCAAGACGTATGCGGTTGCGAAGGGAGAATTTATCATCGAACATGATATACCTGAAAAATTGCAGCCTTTTTTCGACAAAGGAAAATATGATCTTACCCTACGATTTTCGAATGCACATCCGAAGATCATTAAAGGTAAAAAAGATATTCCCGCTTATGGTTTTGCCGTAAAGGTAAAAGATGAAAACGGGATATTGCTGGCGAATTTCCCTTTGGTGAATTTCCCACTGTTCCCGATTAATTCAGTAAGTACATTTCTGAAATTATTTACTTCGGTAAACCGGTTTTTTATCAAGAAATGGAGCTCTTTCTCTTTGCTCATGCAGATCATTAAAGTAATTCCTTCCACATTTACAGGATCATTTATAAAGAACATCTTCAAACTCTGGAGGAAACGGAACGATTTTTTTCTTTCTTTCGAATATCATTCCGTAGGCGTGTACCGTTTGGGAGATTACATGATGAAAATTAAATTGAAGCCCCAATCCGTTCCTAAAAATTTCGGAAAACGGCTGAAAGTGAAAGATGCTATTGAAGCTTATTTAAATACAGAAAATTTCACAGCTGATGTCATGATCCAGCTTTGTTATGACCTGAAAGACCAACCCGTCAATCAGCTGAATGTAGAGTGGAAAAAATCACCTTTCGTTAAGATCGGAGAAATAAAAATGAATAAAAACAGCCTTCTCGATCCGTATGCCTGTGAAAATGAAATGCTTTCCTTTAATCCTTTTGAAAGCAAGATCTTTTTCCAGCCGGTCGGAAAACTGCAGAAGCTTCGCGAGGATGCGTATAAGGTTTCCATGCAGACCAGGCTGAAAATGAATAAGCTGCTGAAATATAATAAGTGATGGTGAATTTTGCTTTGCAAGTGAATGGTCAATTAAAAACTGATATAAAATTGACAAGCGAAGCGAATTGACTTTTCACAATAAAAAAGGCTCTACCAACGGTAAAGCCTTTTTGTTCTTTCAATTAATCTAAAATTAGTCTTCAAGTTCTTCTTTTTCCTCTTTTTTATCCGGGAAAATCAATGAGAGAATTACCGAGATGACCAAAACCCCGCCTACGATTCCCAAAGATACCGGAGATGGAATATGGATCCATGGCGCAATCAGCATTTTTACCCCGATGAAGGTCAGGATCACAGCCAGACCGTAAGGCAGCTTGCTGAACATATGGATGAAGTTCGCCAACAGGAAATACAGCGATCTCAACCCTAAGATCGCGAAAATATTCGACGTGTACAGGATAAACGGATCATTGGAGATGGCAAAGATCGCCGGGATGGAATCTACCGCGAAAAGCACATCGGTGAATTCGATAACGGCTACAACCACCAAAAGCGGCGTGGCCATTTTTATTCCGTTCTGAACGGTGAAGAATTTATCGCCGACATAATTATCGGAGACTTTCCAGAATCTTTTGATCAATCTTGCCCCCGCGGTGTTGCTGTAGTCTTCATCTTCGTCGTCATCGCCGCCGCCCCAGGATTTGATTCCCGCATACACCAGAAAGAACCCGAACAGAGCCATTACGATGTTGATTTTCACAGGATGTCCGAAAATATTCATTTCCGGCAGGTAAGTGAGATCAATCAAACCGACTCCTGCAAAAATGAAAATAGCCCTGAAAATCAATGCCCCGATAATCCCCCAGAACAGTACTTTATGGTGAAGGTACTTCGGAACCTTAAAGAATCCGAAAACCAGGATAAAGACGAACAGGTTATCTACCGAAAGCGCCTTCTCGATCCAGTAGGCCGCCTGGTATTGGGTAAATTTCTCCACGGCCACTTCATGGCTGCCGGGTCCCAGATCCGAGTTATACACCCAATAGACAACTCCGGAAAATATCATGGACAGCGAGATCCATACAATTGACCAGATCGTGGCTTCTTTGGAAGAAACCTCATGACTTTTTTTGTTGAAAACCCCCAAGTCGAGGAGCAACATGATAACCACCGTTACCGCGAATCCCCAAACCAGACCGGGATGAAGATCCAAAATGCTATTATTTTGTCCCACTTTTTACTCTATGTTGTTATATGATAAAAGCAATAGCTGTATGAAAACAGATATTGCCATTAATTAATTTTTTAAGATTCAACAGGTTTTAAATTTTGGCTAAAGCCTGATTGCAAATCATCATTTATGAACGGGCTAAAGCCCGCTCCTATTGATCTCCGTTTCTCCTACAAGTATTTCTGTTTTACCGTTTCTATGGTTTCCTGTAATTTTCTATCGGCTGTCGGATCTCCGATCGCGTTAAATTTCCATTCCCCGTTTCTTTTATAGAAAACCCCCATTACCATAGCGACGTGACCTTTGAAAGAGGCATCGTTTGCAATGTCGTATTTGGCGAAAACTTCCCTAACGTTGGTTGGTGTTCCTTCATAGATCCTGATGGAAGCAAAAGGAATCGTACCGAAATCCTGGCCTTTGTAGCTGTTCAGCACCAATGCCACGTGTTCTACATTAGCATCCAGATTGCTGAAATCTATGGTAATTACTTCATTATCCAGTCCGTCGTTGCCGTTAACATCTCCCGTTAAGTCGTCGCCGCTGTGTCTTACAGCTCCGTTTTTAGACTTCAGGTTTCCGAAATAAATAATTTCAGTAGCATTTTTGTTAGCATCATATAAAATACAGCTTCCGTCCAGGTCCACTGCCTCTCTGGTAACGCCTCCGAAAAATCCTTTTTTCTCGATTGCCCCCCAGTTGATTCCCACACAAGCCTGTGAAAGCGTGGTTCCGTTTTCCTTGGTAAGGTTTATCCTCTGACCTTTTTGTAAGTTAATAGCCATCTTTTTATGTTTAGTTTGTTAATTTGTTTTTTGCAAAGCGTTAGTTTGATCCGCTTTTAATTATTATTTAAATTTAAATTCAGCATCGCGCGGAGGATATTGGTTTCCTCATTGATGTCGAACATTTTGCTCATGATGTCGGTATTTTCCAGATTTTTAAGATAATCTTTCAGCACGTTCATCACCTGCTCCGGCAGTATTTTTTTCCTTTCGTTCATGGTTTCTTCCAGCTGCTCGTTTTTCCTTTTGAGCTGATAAACAATGGTTCCCCGGTTCGATTCATTGGGTGAGGTATCCAGTTTCTCCAGCTTTTTAGCCTCGATCAGATACATTTTCCGGCCTTCGATATCAAATATGAAATAATCATCAGACTGAAAAATCCTGAAGAGTTCATACTCGTTAACCGAGATTGCATAGCCACAGACAAAACGAACTTTAAAATTCTGAATATTGAGTCGTCCCAGCAGCTTTCTTTCGATCCGGTACTCCTGATACTGATAGGCCGGAAAGTTTCCGGATTTCAGCAGTTCTTCATCAACATCCTGTCTGTAGAACTCAGCAGCATATTTTTTGTGAAAATACATCACCTTATCCCAGTTCAGCCGGAATTTATCTTCCGTAAGATCATTGTAGAGGTTTTTCAGATGGTCTGAAAAAATACCGCTGTACATTTTGCGGTCGGTTTCAAAACCGTCTGCCTGTTTTTCCTCGAATCCGGAGATATACTTATTGTTGACCTCCATTTCGTTGATCACCGCCAGCATATCATTTTCCTTCTGCCTTTTGATCTTCGTCAGAAGCTCGATCAGGCTGTCGGTAAACTGAAGGTGAAAAAGCTCAAGTTTGCTGTAATCCAGCCCTTTGTTTTCCTGAAAAAGATTGTGGATAATATCCGTCTTGATGTAGATGGAAATGATATCGACATTTTCAAAAAAATTCGCGAGAAGCTTAAGTTTCGTTAATCTTCTCTTGCTTTGGGACATGATATTTACGGCATCTTCATTCACCTTGCTGCTGCGATTATCCTCTTACGTTGGCTTTCAGTTCGTGTTCCAGGGTCATCAGATCCTGGTCGAGCTTTCTTCGTCCTTCGGCACCCTGCTTCTGGATCTGTTTTACTTCGTTCAAAGTATTGATCAGTTTCGATGTTGTTTCTCTTAAAACATCTACCGAAACGATGGTCTGCTCGTTGGCTCTTGCAACATTTACAGAGTTCTGGCCCAAACGCTCCGCATTTTTCCTAAGAATGTCTTCTGTGGTTGCTGAAACTTTCTGCTGGATCTCAATGCTCTGCTGTTGCCTGTACATAGCCACAGCCAATGAAAGCTGGTTCTTCCAGAGCGGCAGTGTCGTCGTAAGGATCGTCTGTGCTTTTTCGGCAATCGAAACGTTGTTGTTCTGCACCAACCTGATCTGCGGAAGCGACTGCATCATAATGAGGCGTACCACTTTAAGATCCGCCAACCTACGGTCCAGTCGTGCAATAAAATCTCTTTTATCGGCAATCTGGTAATCCTGAAATTCCTGCGGATTTGCTTCCATGTGGGCCAGTTCGGCTCCGGCTTTTTCCATTCTCAGGTTACCGATGATTACCAGCTCTTCAATCTGTTTGATCGCATTTACGTTGCTTTCGAAAATCGTCTGCAGAACAGCATTATCCTTGGTGGATGTAATGATTCCTGCATTCACTTTATAAGCAATCTGATCGATATTGTTGATAATCTTATCATATTTGGCAAATAAATTCTCGATCTGAGTCATCACGCCTTTCATGAAAGGCAGCTTGCTTAAGAAACTCTTGAATTTATTCTGGTTTAATTCTTCAACATCCACATAGTTCAGCTCGACCAACAAATTATTGATCAGCTCTCCAACTTCCCCGGAGTTGGATCTTCTTACATTCCCTAAGAAGCTGTCACTCTGGTTGGAAAGTGTCCTCTGAAGATCTGCCCCGAAGTTTACGATGGATCCAGGATTGGTCTCATCGATAGAATCCGCCAGGGTTTCATATTTCCGGCGTTCTTCCGATTGCAGCTGGGTAAGGTTTACGTTTCCTTCCCGGTCTACCAGAGGAGCCGGCGGCGTACTTGGTGCTGCCATGCCTGGCGGTGGTGCCATCGGCGTCGGTTCGAACGTTTTTAAAGGCTCGATGGATCCAAGCGGATCTATGGGTTGATTTTCCTGATTGTCCATGGTAAATTATTGATAGATTGCTACAAATTTTTCAAGGCCCTCTCTCTGTCCGGAACCTACGGCTTCAAACTTCCATTCCCCGTTTCTGTTGTAGATCCTTCCGAATTCCACTGCGGTTTCAATGGAGAAGTCTTCATCCAGTTCGTATTTCAGGATTTCCTCGTTCGTATCGGTATTAAAGATCCTGATGAATGAGTTTCTTACCTGCCCGAAGTTCTGTCTTCTGGAATCGGCCTCATGGATCGTTACTACAACGGTGATTTCCTTTACGGCAGGATCAATTTTAGTTAAATCGATTTTAATCTGCTCATCGTCCCCGTTTCCGTCTCCTGTTAAATTATCACCGGAGTGGATCACTGCTTTGTCCGGAGATTCCAGGTTGTTATAAAAGATAAAGTGGTTATCGGAAACCAGCTTCTTGTTTTCGCCTAACAAAAATAAGGAGGCATCGAGATCAAAAGCCGTTCCCGTTGATGTATTGTTGGTATCCCATCCTAAACCTACGGTAAATTTCGGTGCATTTATATTTTCTCTCTGTCCTTTTTGTAAGTTAATAGCCATAATATAATTCGGTTTGTGTTAAAGTGTTTATATTGTTTTCGTATTCTTTTATTAAATGATAATTGTTGCTGATGGCCAATTCCAGGAGATGATCCATCTGCTCTTTCTTTACTTTAGACGTAAGATAGTCAAAATTACCTGAATCGAGGCCTAAAATATATTTTACGATCCTTGTATTGAACTGAAAGGTGGGCCTTATCATTACATTCGCTATATGTTCCACATTTTTCACCGCATAGTAATTGAAATAGTTTTCAATTTTGGGATCCAGGTCGAAATTCATCAGCTCTGCATAATACATAAATAAAAAATCGGCTTCCACCTTGTATTCATCAAGAATTTTGTTCACGGTAAACTCATGGCTTCCCGTAATTTTAATATCATCTATAAAAATACAAAGTTTTCCCCGAAGAAAATCTTTATCCAGGTAATAAGTATCGTTGGCAATTAAATTTTTACGGTCTTCGAAGCTTAAATTCCCATAATCCGTCGTGTAGGTATGATTCCTGTTGATTTTGGAAAGGATGCTTGATTTTTTCCCTTTTTGAAACAGATAGAAATCCAGCCGTTTTTTAAAATAAAAACACAGGAAATTGGAAGCAGTAGGAATTGCCATATACGGGCTTGGCAATACCACAATATCTTGATCGGTATCTAAAATATCTTCGTGCCCGGAAATAAATCCATCAAACAGTTCTTTTGCAAATTTTTCGGCGTAGGCCTTATCGCCATACTTGAAAAAGCTGTATTCTTCTGGCGAGAAAGTGAACTCGTCCGCCGAATGGATGTGGTGTAAGCTGTATCTCTTGTTCATAATTACATTTTGTGGGTGATTAAATGAGCGTTGAAACCGAAATCTTTCGCGCCTTTGTAATCGGCTATGGGATTGTCGCCGATGTGGAGAACCTGCCTGGGATCCAGCTCGGGGTTTTTAATTAAATTTTTAACTTCCTGAAAGATCTTCGCATCCGGTTTGGAACAGTTGATCTCATCAGAGTAAATATGGAAATCGATATACTGATCGAGATTTTCATTGATTAGAAACTTCCTCATCGTTCTGCCTTTGATGAATCCTGTATTGCTGAGGATATTAATGGTTTTCCCCCGGCTTTTAATCTCGTCGAAAAACTGATGCAGGTTTTCAAAAATCACAACCGGTTTATATTCCAGAAAGAGGTCTTCACTTTTCCGGTAAAACGCATTCAGCTGATCTTTATGAATTGTTTTTAAGTCTATTCCAAGCGCATGTAAAATCAACAGATATATTTCAAAGGTATCTACATTTCCTCCGATTAATTCATTAATGGAATTGCAGAGATCATCATAATACTTCACCACTTTTACCACTTCATCCACCGGTTTTTCAATCTCAAAAAACGAAGCGAACAGCTCCACTCTTTTTGCTTTAAATTCAGGGTGAGATTTTATCAGGGTAAGCCACAGATCAAAAGAAAAATGGGAGTGACCGCGGATGTCTATATCTGTTTTCAACATGTTACAAGTTAAAATTCATTTAGCTTTTCCTGAAAAAGACCAATCGATTCATGCTTTTTCATCATCAGTTTAAACGAATTGTTCCAATTCTCTCCAAAGATAGAATTTTCTTACTTATCCTGTTTTTTTTTAAGAATATTTAAGACATCAGACATTTAAAAATTTATCAATATCAAATGACTTATCATAAATTTAACAATATCAATTATTCAAAATACAACGCATTTAAATAATTATTATCTTAAATAAAGACATTAAAATTATTTAAATCACATAAATAATACCACAACCAATCTATTTTTATTATTTTTATTTATATATTTGAATTGTTAAATTAAATAAATCTATGAAAAAAATCTATCTGTTAGCCTGTGCCCTTATAGCAGGAGTTTCCCAGGCACAAACACCTGCTTATGTTCCCGCCTCGGGATTGGTTGCGTGGTGGGGGTTCAGCGGGAATGCCAACGACTCGAGCGGTAACAATAACAACCTTACGGTAAACGGAGCTACGCTTACGGCCGACCGGTACGGAAATGCCAATGCGGCCTATTCTTTCGACGGGACCAGCAGCTACCTCATGAATAGCGCATTATCCTATAGCTTTTCTCAGTCGGGAGCCCACTCTATTTCGTTCTGGATCAACCGAACATCAACTTCAGACGGGGTTGCGCTGATGAGCGGGTCCAATGCTTCTTCCAATTTCATCTGGCTGATCCAGTCGGATACTTCTAAAATCGTTTATGGGACCAATAAGCAGGGAGCTTCCTGGACATGGGCTACTGGCACAACTTATACTACCGGACAGTGGAGTCACTATGTGGCAGTATATAGCAACCAGAGCATGAAACTTTACAGAAACGGCGTACTGGTAGCAAGCAATACCAATTCTTACACCGGAACAACTCAGACCGCTTTGCCGATCTACATCGGAAAAGCCATCAGCGGAGGATACATTGCGGCCAGTATAGATGATGTAGGGATCTGGAACAGAGCCCTTACTACTGGAGAGATCAATCAGCTTTACAGCTCCACCCTTTCAACCAAGGAGGTAAAAACACAATCGGTTTCAGGCAGTATCGCTCCTAATCCGGCAAAAGATTATATCGAATTTCACGCACCTGTAAAAGGATCAAAAGCCTATTCCATCACCGATATGAATGGAAGACTTTTATCCAAAGGGCAGGTTGCTGACAAGGAAAGGATCAATGTATCTTCACTTTCCAGAGGAACGTATTTTGTAGAAATTGAAGGCGTGAAGACTTTGAAATTCATTAAGGAATAAGTCTGACAATCAATACATTTTGCCGTCCTGTTCTGCAGGGCGGTTTTATTTTTTTCAATCGCCAGTAATGACAGCTATAAAAAAATTACAAATTATCTTTTGATTTTTTAAAATTTTTGCTAATTTCGCAACCGGTTAACAATCAACAATGTCAACAAAAATGATAAATATAATCACTTTAAGCAACCCTATCAGAGCAGTGTACTTTGGTAGCGCTGAATATTTATCTGAATAACGATCGACCTTTACAAAAAATATAACGAAGGCCTGTCTGTTCAGATAGGTCTTTTTGCTACCCTACTTTCAGCATTCATCATTGGAAAGGCTGCCTGAAATTTTAACGGAAAGACAGAGTTTTTATTCTTATGGATTATCCTGTAAGAACACGGAATTCCTATGTTTACCCGTTAACTGCAGCAAAACAAAATCAACAATTTAAATAAAACAACATGAAATACAATACACGAAATATAGGGATTATAGCACACGTCGACGCCGGAAAAACAACCTTAACCGAACGGTTGCTTTATTATACGGGAATGATCCATAAAATCGGGAATGTAGACGAGGGAAATACGACTATGGATAAAGACATCCAGGAGAAAAACCGCGGCATCACCATTTCTTCCGCTGCCATTTCCACGCAATGGAAAAAAGACGGGCAGGTTTTCCAGATCAACATTATTGATACACCGGGACACATTGATTTTGCTGTAGAGGTTGAACGGTCGCTGAGGGTTCTGGACAGCGTCATAGCTGTATTCTGTGCTTCTTCGGGTGTTCAGCCGCAAACGGAAAACGTCTGGTTCCAGGCGGAAAAACATGGAATCTCCAAAATCTGTTTTATCAATAAAATGGACAGGACCGGAGCGGATTTCTTTGCCGTAGCTGACGAAATCAGGACCAAACTGAATGCCGTTCCCCTGATTTTACAGATTCCGATCGGCTCAGAAGACCGTTTTGAAGGGGTTATCGACCTGATCGAACAGAAAGCTTTATACTGGGCTGATGAAAACGGGGAAACAATTGTGGAACAGGAGATTCCTGAAGATTACCGGGCTGAGGCAAATGAATTCAGGCTGAAATTAATGGAAACCCTGGCAGAATATGACGAAGCATTTTTCGAGGCTTTCATGGAAGCAGAAAACGGGATTTCGGAAGGTCTGATTTTAAATGCTACCACAAGAACCTGCCAGTCAGGAAGCCTGGTTCCCGTTTTGTGCGGTTCGGCTTTCAGGAACAAGGGGGTCCAGCCATTGCTGGATGCTGTCGTATCTTATCTTCCGGCTCCGGATCAGCTGCCTCCGGTAAAAGCAAAAAATGCCGGAACAGAAGAATCTTTAGAACTGGAAAGAAAAGAAGAAGAAAGTTTCTCCGGACTGGTTTTCAAAGTGGTCATTGATAAGCACATGGGAAAACTGGCCATGCTGAGAATCTATTCAGGAAGCATCCAATCCGGTGATGCGGTACAAAATGTAAGAACGGGTGAACATTTCCGGATCTCCAGGATCCTGCAGATGCAGTCGGACAAAACCTTAACGGTAGAAGCCGGGAAAGCCGGTGACATTGTGGCCTTAACCGGGATTAAAGATGCGAAAACGGGAGATTCCCTATCTTCTTTGGAACGTCCGGTGCAGCTTGAATCCATTACGATTCCGGCCCCGGTGATCCGTGTTTCGATCGAGCCGAAAACGAATGCCGATGAAAAATCGTTCGGTCTGGTGCTGGCGAAAATTCAGGAAGAGGATCCGTCTCTGGTGGTAGAACGCGACCACCAGACAGGAGAAACTTTGCTAAGCGGATTAGGTGAGCTGCATCTTGAAGTGACATTGGAAAAAATCCGCCTGAACCATGGGATCGAGATCAATCAGGGTAAACCAAAAGTTTCCTATCGTGAGATTTTAACGGAAACACGAAAACACCGTGAAAAGTTTTCCAAACAGAATGGCGGAAGCGGGCAGTTTGCCGATATTATGTTTGAGATCGGACCACGGGAAAACAGTGAACCCGGCCTGGAATTCATCAACCAGATTAAAGGCGGTGCTATTCCGGGTGAATTTATCCCGTCTGTAGAGAAGGGATTCCGGGAAGCCATGGAAAACGGACCGATCAGCGGGAATCCACTGGAAAGCATGAAGATTACATTGCTGGACGGATCGGCGCACAGCAACGATTCTCATGCTCAGGATTTTGAAATTGCTGCCAGAGACGGTTTCAGAGCTATCGGATTATCCTGTAAGCCGAAACTAATGGAACCCATCATGCAGGTTGAAATCCAGACCATTGAAGATTATACTGGCGTTGTAACGGCGGATCTCAACAAACGAAGGGGAATTATCACTTCGATTGATGAGAAATCAGGAAGAAAAATCTTTACGGCAGAAGTTCCTCTGTCTTCTACCTTCGGCTATATTTCCGACCTGAGAACTCTGGCAAGCGGAAGGGCTTCCATCAGCATGAAATTGTCGCACTACGCGTTGGTGCCTGACTATATTGCGAATACTTTATTAACATGAAAAGCAAGGGCTGTCAATATATTTGGCGGTCCTTGTCGGGTTTTATAGGGTGAATTATTAATGGTGAATTTTTCCTATGGATATATAGATCAATATAGGTATTTGCACTCTATTTTAAATGGAGTTGGTAAGTTTAGGCTAAAGCCGATTAATCATTATTATTCCGTAGATGACTAAAGTCCACTTCTATTAATGGAATTTTTGTGACGTACTATGATCAATTTTTAGCATACAGCTTACTACTTTTCCGGCATCACCTTGTAGGTGGGATCCTCCTGAATATTCACGTCAATAACAGCTTCGGCGTTTTTCAGCATTTTCCGGCAGTCTTCACTAAGGTGTTTCAAGTGAAGTTCTTTGCTGTACTGAGCATATCGTTTGGACAATTTATCCAGCGCATCGATCGCACTCATATCGACAATCCGGCTTTCCCTGAAATCGATTACCACTCGCTCCGGATCATGAACCGGATCAAATTTATCGGTAAAAGCAGTTACGGAACCGAAGAATAACGGCCCGAAAATTTCGTAATGCTTAACGCCTTTATCATCTATATGTTTTCTGGCGCGAATCCTTTTAGCGTTATCCCAGGCAAAAACCAAGGCAGAAATTACTACGCCTACTAAAACGGCCAGTGCCAGGTTATGCAAAACAACAGTAACCAGCGCAACCGTCATTCCTACAAAAATATCAGATTTCGGCATTTTATTGATAATGCTGATGGAAACCCACTGAAAAGTACTGACAGCCACCATCATCATGACTCCTACCAAGGCGGCCATCGGAATCTTTTCGATAAATGGAGCACCTACCAGAATGATGATCAGAATGGTGATGGAAGCAATTATTCCGGAAAGCCTTGCTCTTGAACCTGCATTTAAATTCACCAGGGTCTGGGCAACCATCGCACAGCCTCCCATTCCGCCAAAAAAACCGTTGGTAATGTTCGCCAGTCCCTGTGCTACCGATTCTTTATTCGCATTTCCTTTGGAATTGGTAATTTCATCGACCATCGATAGGGTTAAGAGCGATTCAATCAGCCCGACCCCGGCCATAATCAGGGCATATGGGAAGATGATCTGTAAGCTTTCCAGAGAAAAGGGAATTCCGGGAATATGGAAATCAGGAAGGCTCCCGCTAATGCTGGCAATGTCGGATACCGTTTTGGTTGGGATACCGAATCCGGCAACTGCAGCAAAAATGATTATAATAGCGACAAGAGAAGCCGGAACGGCCTTGGTTATTTTCGGAAAGAAATACACAATGGCGATCGTAAGCGCTACCAGTCCTGCCATAATATATAAAGGGGTACCCTGCAGCCAGCCCACAGTTCCATTTGCCCCGGTAAACTTAAATTGCTCGACCTGCGCCATGAAGATAATAACCGCTAAACCGTTCAGAAAACCATACATGACAGGCTGCGGAATAAGACGGACAAATTTTCCCCATTTAAAGATCCCGACCATCATCTGGAAAATACCCGCCAGAATAACGGTGGCAAAAAGGTATTCTACGCCGTGGGTTTTGATCAGGGCAATCAGCACAACAACAGTTGCGCCTGCTCCACCGGATACCATTCCCGGGCGCCCGCCAAAAACAGCGGTCACCAGCCCCATCATAAAAGCCGCATACAATCCCGTAAGGGGAGAAAGCCCGGCCAGAATAGCAAATGATAGCGATTCGGGAATCATGGTCATAGCCACCGTAAGGCCTGCCAGCAATTCGTTTTTATAATTATTTTTTTTAGAGAAATCGAATAAAGCGATGGAATTTTTCATGCGCTGCAAAGGTAGCGGTAAGATTCGTTCCGTACAATTTTTTTATACTTCAGGCTTCGGGAGCATTTCATTTTCATCATATTTGTCAAGACAACTCATATCTTCTGATGAAAAATATCAATTTAAAAAATTTTGCCGGTAACTTTTCAAATCTTTCTGATACTAATTGTGTGTGAAGATAGGCTCAGACGGACAGTCTTAGGGAAAGATTAAAAATTTGCTAAGCAAACGTTATGACACCACATTTTTTTCACTAAATATGGATTATTTTATATCATTTTTAATGTTTTTTTAAGTTTAGCTAAATTTTAGGCTTATTTTTTTCGGTAAAATATATAATTTTTTCTATATTTGACTTTGTAAGAAACATAGTGCACGGAAAAAATTTTAAGAAGCATATATTATTGTCCATACTTTAAAAAAGTTGGAAAGTATGTTTTAGGGCAAAAATTAATGATGGATAGGAAAGGAAAGCCGTATTATTGCCAGAATAATAGAGTAACATGCAAATTTCTTTATGATTTAAAAGGCAGATTGTACCTCATCGGTATTTTTAGCAAACTAAAAATCTGATTTTATCGTATTTATTTACACTTCATAATTTTCCATCAACCTTTTTTAAGCGAACTAAAAAGAAATTATTGAAAATAATATAACCTTGCGGTTAATCGAAAATTGTTTATAACACCTAGATTTATTAATACATAATGTTGTACAAAGAAATACATATCGGAAAGTTTATTAAAGAAAGAGTTAATGAACTGGAATTGAGCTCAGAAAGAGTATGCAGCTTCCTGAAAAAAGATGAAGAAGCCGTTGAAAAAATGTATGAAAGCAAATCTATAGATACAGATCTTCTGTTGAGATGCTCAAAATTACTGGAATATGATTTTTTCAGGATATACAGTTCCCACCTGATCCTTTATTCGCCTCCTTCTGCGGTAGATAAGACTAAAAATCCGAAATCCGATAAGATTCCTTATTTCAGGAAGAATATTTATACTCAGGAGATTAAGGATTTCATTATCGGGAAGATTCAGTCCGGAGAAATGACACACAGCGAAATTATCGACGAATATTCCATTCCCAAAAGTACGTTGCACCGTTGGCTTCAAAAAATTTAAATCCTGAAAAAAATGATGCGCCCTAATTACACAAAAATTTACCAAGACATGCTGAAAGAAAGGGATCCCGAAAAACTGGAGGATCCTAAGGTACAGCGGCTTATAAAAAACCTGAAAACAACGGAAGATATCCTGAAGTTTAATGATCTGGTTTTTGAATCGTCAAAAGAAAGTTTGCGAAACAACCAGAAGCTGAAGACGTATGATAAAAAAACCATGCTGAAGCTGCTTCAGTACCAGGAGAAACATGGCCTCTCTACGAATTTTATGTCTAAGAAATATAAAATAAGCAGAACAACCATTGCCAAATGGAAGAAGACCTTTGAGGAAGAGTATCAAAAAATAACTTCCAAAAAATAACTCCGGGTTCTGCACCCTGAAATAAAAAATCCGGTGAATATTTAATTCACCGGATTTTTTTGTAAAGGTAATACACGGGTAAAGAAAAAGCGGGGCATCGTTCTGCCGGAGTCGAACCGGATAGCCTTGCAGGAATAATCTGCTGCGCTATTCCTCCCCTTTCAATGGTAACGAAGGATCTTTTCCCTACGACACTTTACATTAAAACAACAAGGCAATTATCAAAAAGCATATATACGTGCCCTAACCAGCTGAGCTACTTTTCCTATCTGGATTTGTGTTTTACATGGTGGAAAAGGCGGGACTTGAACCCGCGACCCCGTCGTGATGAGCGAAGTAACGCTATTCTACGACACTTGTTTATTTTATACAGATCAGGTAAAAAGCGGAAAAGGGATGCTCTTTTCAGAGCGCCGCTCTTACCCTTTTCGGGCAGTGAGCCGGCAATTCTACATCTGCGGGAGACTTGCGCTTTCTTACGAAAACTTTTGCCTGGTTGGTTTTCAACCCAACTTCACCGGTTCGGTCGCCCGAATGACGCTACCTTAGGGCCGTTATATTTACGAAGTACCCTTTTTCTACGACACTTATCTGTAACTTTTTTTATTAAAAGAGGCAAAAGATGAGAAAACCCTTTACATAAACCCATTAAGGTTTATTCTGGAGTGGAACCAACATCATAAGATTAACCGAAGTAAGTTTTCTCTAACGGCACTCTTGGTTTCTATCGGGGTAATTTGCCATACAGACACTTACGGCTTACGTCCTGCTCTTTAGACGACTGTTTTTCACAGGCAGGATCTGAACCTGCATCTTAAGCCTGGAACGAAGTATTTCTGTACTACGACACCCGATATGATTTTATATTAAAAAAGAGGCAAAAAGCGAAAAAGCAGACATGCACCTGATCCCTACTTTTATTCGGGAAATTGCACCTGTTCATAGATTCTGAGGTCTATATTTTATCCGAAGTAAGCCTTTCCTACGGCACTCTTTTGTTTTTAAATCAAGGTAACCCTGTTAGATCTTCCGTTCATCTGCTCTACCGGCTGAGCTACATCCCGTTTACCACAGGAATGGCAGGAATCGAACCTGCGAACCAATGTTTAAGTATCGAAGTATGATTCTGAAACGATACCTGATTTTATTTTTATACTATTTTAAAAATTACAAGGCAAACAATGATAAAAGCGGTCTTTAAATCAGCCTAGCCACTCAGCCACACCTTCCGGCAAAAGGATTTGAACCTCTGTAAAAAATGAAGTAGCTCTTATCTACGGCACCTGTAAGTTATTTAAACCGAGCAATCTTCAGAAAGCGTTTTTAGTTCAATGAAAGTCGAAGGAACCCTTTCTAACGGCATCGGTTGTTTTTGAGTTTTTATGATTATTGTATTTTCTTTTTGCAAAATATAGCTTAAGTGCGCATTATTTTTACGCAGTTAAAATTATTTTAAAAAAAACCAAGTAACAGTTTATAAGAGTTTGGTTATCTATTCAAATGTTAAGTATGACGATGGATCTCTTACGGTAACGACATTGGTTGTTTAAACCGGGGATGCAGCGAAAAGACTCTGGTTCAAGTGGAAATCGAAGGAATTCTTTTCTTACGGCACCGGTTAGTTTTTTAAGCAAGGTAAAAAACAGACAGAGACTTATCGGCAGAGCGATACCCTTACGCCATTCCTTAAAGAAAACAGGATTCGAACCTGTATTGCTGCCCCCTGAAGTAACTCTGTTTTACGACACTTGTTTTTTAAGTTTTCATGGTTGTTGTCATTTGTTGAAGCAAAATTATATGGTTAATGCGCATTGTTTTTACGCAGTTGAAATTTATTTGTTCGTTTTGCCTTGAAGCAAAAGAACCAAAAATTCAAGACTTGGAAACTCCTGCTAAAAATCGACTGTACGCTCTAAAAATTCTAAACTTGCGCGAATTAGGTGTCTATTCTCTGTTTTTAGTTTTGTGTCGCGCTTCGGACAGTAGAATTTTCTTAACGTTCGCACAGCCTATTTTCTTAACGCCTGCATTTCCCAGGTCAGTTTATTTCATTGATACCCATCAGCAGTGCTGAAATTTCATCTGCGCTATCGACATTCATTTTTTTCAAAATAGCAGTAATTCTATTTTTAAAATGTATCTGGTATTGTTTTACTTTTTGAAACTCATTTTTTAATTCGGCTTCATCAACTTCGAAAATTGGTTCAATATCTTTAATTTCTTTTAAGTCTACATCAGAATAATCTGAAAACTGAACTTTCCCTTTTTGCTTCCTGTAAAAAATCCAGGGATGCCCGATCCACATTTCTGACCAATCAGATGTTTTATTATCAAATATTTTTTGCCATTCCCGTATATTCTCCATATTTCCACAACATTGCGGTTCAATGCGTATTTTATTATTTCCAGTCATAACAATTCCTCCATCAAAAGCAGCACACCAATTCTCAGCCTTTTCTAAAATCATTTCCAGGTTTTCATCATCAATTGTTTCAATATCAACCAAATCGGAATTTTCACCAATGACTTTAAAATTACAGTTTAATGCAGAAGCCACTTCTTTCCATTTTCTAAACCACTCCTCAGGATCCGGATAATCTGAAATTTCAGGCAGCTCATGGTTTTCTCCGGCGTATTGTAAAGGATTAATTTCTATTGCATTAATAAGCTTTATCATGATTACAATGCTTTATTTCCATCTATATGCGAATGATATTTCGAATCTTATTCATTTTTTTGCTTATAATTAATTTGTTATTGTCTTGATGCTTATTTAATTTGAAAATAACGAACTTATCAATTCAAAAAATTTTATCCATCCCAGGACCGGAATCAATATAACAGCTCCGATGAGCAGGTAAAATCCTATTGTGCTGATGAAACTGTTTTTATTCTCGGTATAGCTTCCTTTTGTCTTTGTTTTTCTTTTAAAATCGGGAATGTGTTTTGTCTTCTTAAAACTATCAGCTTCAAGTTCTTTAATGATGTTCAAAGTATACAACGGAAGCTTATTTTTATCTCCCCGGAATACAATAGATCTTTGAGAATAGCACTTCCTGAATTGCTTAATGAGCTTCGGTAGAAAGATCCTGTTCGATTTTGTAAAAATGAGTTGCCATTTATTTTATGATTTTAATAGAAATGAAGCAGCGATAGATCGTTCACTTTGCCTTGAAACAAAAGAACCAGAAATTCAAAACTTGCGTGGATTTACTATTTGTTCTCTGTTTCTACTTTTGGATCTTTCATAGCCCCGATTGCAACGGCATCCTTTTTTGGTAAGGCTTTTGCTTGGGCGGAAAAGATACAGTGGAAAGCGGGATCAGGCTCCTGATCAAATCAATTCTTCAAATCATTCATTATTTATAACTTATAACTAATTTAAAAACAGTGCCTGTTACAGCACCACTTTTTTAATCATTTCTACTGCCGATTTCCGGTCTTCCAGGGCATTCAGAACATCAAATATTTTGTCTGACCAGCCTGCGATCAGGTAAACATCATTTTTTCTGACATCCAACGGCTGCCTTCCGTAACCTGCCAGGTCGAAAATATATAGTTTGGCTTCCGGATGAAATCTCTTATATTGATTCCAGGAATCTTCAAAAGAATTCCGGGTTCCGTTGCTGTTCCAGAGTTGGGTATCGGTAAACAGCATGACTTTATCTATTTTTTCCCCTCTGTTCAACAGGTCTTCGATCACCAGGTAACCGTTGGTGGAATATCCTACTTCACCTTCCCTTTTATAGAATTCATCCACGTTTCTCAGGATTCCGTTTTTAGGCATCGTAACCCTTTTCCAGGTATCACCGAACATTCCTGAGATGACGTTTTTACACTGCGACTGCAGCATCATCGACATCAGCAGGCCAATGTCATACAGCAATACTTTGGATTTCGGGGAAACCGGCTGCTGCATGGAACCCGATACGTCGGCCGCAATGACCACGGAAGTATCAAAACCGAAGCCTCTGATGTTCTTTGCACTCACCGTTACTGCATCTTCCAGCGCTTCCAGGACAGAAGACAGGTAAGGGGAACCGATAGTTTTCAGCTCACGGTAGGCTGCCAGAAACCTGAACGGCAGCTGCTTTGAATTTCTTACGGCTTTTTCATCCGACAGATACCTGCAAACTTTTTCCATCGCCTGAGAAGAGACACCGGCTTCCAGAATATTCCTCAGGTTTCTCAGTGTCGCCATATAGCCCAGCTTGTTGCTGAAGATCAATTCTTCCCATTTGTCTTTGAAAGCTGTTTTTCTTTCCGCTTCATCAGCAAATTTTGTCTGACCGAGTACGGAAAGCTCCACTTCCCAGGTGTAAGGCGTTTCCAGGGAATCGTTTACGATTTTGTTGAAAACAGTCTGCTGGTTTTCATCTTTTGCTTTAGGGTGAACGAGGAATAGGGCGTCTTTCAGAGTGACTTCCGCTTTTCTGTTATATTTGGCAAACTGGTATTCGTCAAACTTGTTAAAGGATTTCACCAGGCCTTTCTGGATCTGTTTTGAAAGCCGGTTGAGCTTTTTCAGATCGGTTCTTTCATTGGCCATCTGGTAATACGCCAGCAATTCGGTGATTTCATCCGCTCTCTGGATGACGCCGTCAACGGTCCTGCTTACCAGGTCGGTACCGGAAGCCTGCTTCGCCAATTCGGTCGTTAATACCAAGGGCACCGAACGCAGATACATTTCTTTTCTTGCATACACAGCCAGTTTGGCTACGAATTCCGGATCGTTTTTCTGAATCAGAGCCTGGATTCTCGCCAGTCTTTCATTTCCCTTTTCATAGGTTGCGTTGGATAATCCTGTTGTTACAACAGTACTGTATAGTTCTTCCGCAGGAGTCATCGTATATGCTTTTGCACCTTCGTAGCTCATCACTGCTTTATTCTCTTTTCTCAAAAAATTAAATTTCATGGTTACTGTTTTTTATTTTTAAACATTACAGAGGATTATCGTTTCCTCTCTGATTTCTGATGCAAAGTAAGGGGCCATTTGCGCAATCTTTTTGCGCAGTTTATTTTTTTGTGAAAAAGTTTTATTTTTTTTTTAAACAATACCGACACTACTCTTTCCAACAATAACACCAATGAATTAAGGAACCGGCGTAAACAAAGAATACAATTTTTCTATCATCCATTTTATATAAAGGAATCGAGGATTGAAAATTTTTGTAAATGCATTCTATAGCTTTGTGCCTTAAAATGAAAACTATGATTAAAGGATTATATGAAACCCATATTCAGGTAAGCGATCTGGAAAGGGCAATTGCATTTTATACAGAAATTTTAGGGTTGGAACTTGCGCACCGGGATGAAACCCGACCAATCGCTTTCCTCTGGATCGGGAAGAACAAAGAATCGATGCTGGGCTTATGGGAGCAGAAAGAGAATTTGCAGACCCGACATTTTGCTTTTACCGCCGACAAAGAAGATATCCTGAATTACTCTGTTGGATTTCTGAAAAGTAAAAATCTAAAATCTTACAATTTTCTGAAAGACGGAAGTGAGAAACCGATGGTTTTTGCCTGGATGCCTGCTCTGGCGATTTATTTTAATGATCCGGACGGCAATCAGCTGGAATTTATATCTATTCTGGAAGGTGAAGGGCGGCCGGAACTTGGAGTGGTTTCTTATAAAGATTGGGTGGAGAAATGCTAAGCTTTCAGCAAGAGTTCTTTAATCATTTCTAAAAAAGGACGGATTCACTGCCTTGTTTCTCCGAAAACAATATGTTATCCTACAGGTTAAATGTTTTCACCCTTTCAGGGTTCGAATCCTCTGGTTGTTGATGACATCGGGCTACACCGATGCTGATGTAAACCGCCCTTTCAGGGCTGGTCCTAGCTTCCTCTCTTTTGTTTTTATTGAAAAGTAAAAAAACTCCCTTAAAAAAGAGAGTGATGTCGGTATATTTACATTATTGCTACACGGTTACATTGGCCCATTGTTAATATTGTCTCAGGCACCAATGCAAAATTTTCGCAATATTTTTGGCATCATCCACGCCTCTGTGGTGTGTGCCTTCAAGCTTAAGATTCAACGCGCCCAGAGCTCTTGCCATGCCGACACTTTTACGGACGATTGGGTGCAGTTCCCCGAACAAGGTTTTCACATTGATGTGGTCATCGCTCAGCGGATAATCCACATTGAATCTCCGGGCCTGGCTCTGAAGCATGTTCAGGTCGTAGTTTCCATAGCTTGCCCAGGTCAGGTTTTCGGAATCGTATTCCGCTCTCAGGATATCCAGGGCATCTTCCAGTAAAATACCTTCGTCATCGAGCATATGCTGGGTTATGGAAGTCAGTTCCGTACAGAACGGGCTGACTTTTGAAAATTGAGGCTTTACCAAAATGCCTTCGCTGCGTGAAACCTTACCGGTTGCGGCATCCATAAGGCATACCCCGATTTCGATGATTTCACTTTCCTGACCTCTCGGCGGCCGGTCGTTCCAGCACGTTGCCTCAAGGTCTATAATTAATATGTTGTCTGTTGTTTTCATTTGTTTAAAATTTGATTGTTTAGCTGGAAGATGGATGATGGAAGCGGGATGTTCGTGTGTGTTAAAACTTCCCGTTTTCATATCCTAGTTCCTCCAGATGGATTGGCTGGAAGATGGATGATGGAAGCGGGATGTTCGTGTGTGTTAAAACTTCCCGTTTTCATATCCTAGTTCCTCCAGATGGATTGGCTGGAAGATGGATGATGGAAGCGGGATGTTCGTGTGTGTTAAAACTTCCCGTTTTCATATCCTAGTTCCTCCAGATGGATTGGCTGGAAGATGGATGATGGAAGCGGGATGTTCGTGTGTGTTAAAACTTCCCGTTTTCATATCCTAGTTCCTCCAGATTGATTGGCTGGATGATGGGTGATGGAAGCTGGATGCTTGAGTATGCTACAGAACTTCCAGGTTACCATAGCCAGATTCAGCTAGATTATTTGTTGAAACTGGAAGCCAAGCTGATGGATGAATGATTACTGTGAAAATCCGGTTTTTAAACCAAATATCCATACTGAATATCACGTAAAAGGATGAGTGGGATAAATTGAATACTGTAAAAACTTCCAGTATCTAACGCCTTACTTTCCTTTGCTGTTGAAGACTGGACTTCATTCCACACTGCTATAACTTCCAGCATCCATCACCCATCTTCCCACCTTTTATCTCAGCATTTCCCGTAAAATCCGGGCAGCGTTATAAGCATCGTCCGCCCCGCTGTGATGGTTGCCTTCAAATTCCATATTCAGGGCTTTCAGAGCTCTTTTGAGTCCCATCATTTTATACAAGCCGTTGTAGGCTTTGAAGCGGTGCATGATGTTGATGTAATTTCCGGAAAAAGGATTTTCAATGCCCAGATAGTCACACTGTTCAACGATCTGTTCCTTATCAAAGGCTCCGAACCCGGCCCAGGCAATCGATTCAGGATCGTATTCCTCCCGGATTTTTTCGCAGGCTTCTTCAAAATAGATTCCTTTTTCTTCAATCAGTTTTGGGGTAATTCCGGTAAGCTCCGTGCAGAATTTGTTGATTTTTGATCTTTCGGGAATCACATATATGCTCTGCTTGTTGGAAATGATCTTTGCATCTGTATCCAAAGTACAGATTCCTATTTCAATAATATCGGTTTTCTGGCCGGGCGGGATTTTATCATATTCCCAGCACGTGGCTTCCAGATCGATCACTATTATTTTATTTGTTGTTTTCATTGTTGTGTGTGTTTGGGCTGGACGATGGAGGCGGGGTGACGGAAGTTTTTTTCCTATCAGATTCCAGGTTCCATTTTACATTTTTTTTACTTTTTCTATCATGGCCGGATGATGAACTGAAGAACACAGGAAGTTTTTACAATACTCCAGAACATACAGCATGCATCACCCAGCTTCCTTTCTCTTAATTTCTCGGGGCAAACGGCGGGGTCCACTTTTTCCTCTGCATTATTTCTTTAACCTCCTCATAAGAAACTGGATAGAAGTTATGGCAATCGACGCCCACATCAAAGCTTAAGGCCGTTTCATCGTCCGGCAATGTTCCGTGCGAATGGCCGTAGAGCTGCCAGACGCCGCGGTGGGAGCCGTTCCAGGTCCGCATGGCGTAATGGAAAAGGATGATTTTTTGTTTGCCGTTGCCGTTTTCCGGTTCGTCGATCCTTAATTCATGGTAATCCCTGATGGAAGCAAAGCGTTTCGGATAAGTTAGTGCCGCTCCTTCGTGATTGCCTTTGATGAGATGAATGCTTCCGTTTAACCGGTCTAAAATTTCTTTTGTGAAATCCGGTTTGCCCAGACTGACATCGCCTAAATGGTAAACGGTATCGTTCTCTCCAATCCTTTCATTCCATCTTTTGATGAGTTCTTCATTCATTTGTTCCAGAGACGCAAATGGCCTTTCGGAAAATTTAATGATATTTTCGTGACCGAAATGGTGGTCTGCCGTAAAAAATATATTGGGTTTCATTTTTTTAATTATTTTTTTTAAAAATTTAGTGCTGTCATCAATCTCACTTTTCAGGATTGACAAGAGCCACACTTAACTGATGATTTATTAATTGTATTCATTTTTTTAAGCTTATGCAGTCAAATTTTAAGAGTTATTACCCTAAAACATAGACATTGCCAATAGCCTAAGGTTTGATCAACATCCAAAGATCTTTCAGATCAGGAATGAATGTGGTAATCAATGAAGGACTTTTTCCGGGATTTTCTTTCGCTTTCCACGAGCCCCATTCGCCGCGGGTCCGGTAAGGGATGACCTCTTCCCAAAGTGCTTTTGAAGGATTGATGGCCAGTAAAGCGGCTACCGTATCATGAAGTGCTTTCTCTTTCAGTTCTACTGCTTTCAAAAAAAGGTCCAGGCCTTTATTATGGTTTCTGAACGGGATCAGCATTTCCGCATCGGTTTTAGTGAAAACTGCAGCATGGCAGACATTTTTACTGATCAAGCGTCTTTCTTTTATCGGGATTGAAAACAGTTTTTCAGCAGCCAGCGGATTTCCGTTCAGATTAAAAGTTGCGCAGGTCATCTTTCCGTCAAATTTTTCCAGCCGATGTTCCTTAGGAACGATATTATCCCCGGCGAAGCCTCCTTGACAGAACCATTGGTCGAAAAAGATCCCGCTTTCATATAAAGCATACGGATTTGTAAGTGCGGCTCCTGTCAACAATGTACTATCCTGAAACTGACGGAGGGTCTCAGCCATAATATCTACTGCGGAACCATCCGCTTCCGAATCTTTAAATCCTCCGATCCAATCCCGGTGAAACACGGATACACGCGGAGCATCAGATTTGGGAGTACCGGCTCCGATCCGGATGTCTTCCCGGTCCAGGGTATTGAGGATCTTTCTTACAAAACCGATCTGGTCCTTTCCTCCCGGATGTACGGAAACGCTTACAAGATAAACCCGGGGGTGCGTTGCCAAAATGGCCAACGTCATAGCATCATCAGGATCAGCAGTTTCCATATCAAAATGAAAAGGTATTTTATATTGCATAATTCATTTTTTAGTTATTAATCTCGATTTTAAACGGTCCCGCTCAATCTTCTCTGAACGCCTTATAAAAAGCCGTTTCGATTTCCAGCCGGTCACTTTCCGTGTACCTTCTTGAAAAATGGACCGGTACGGCTTCCTTAACTTTACATTCCTTCATGATTTTTCCGGACGCCGAAGCGAAGCTGTGGTGATTCATTATTGCGAATTCACGATCTTCATCTTTATAGAAGGTTTCGATATACACCATATCTGCATTCCCGAAAACCGTTTTTATTTTTTCATAGTTCCCTTCCTCTGCCGCATGATCCATGATAACACCGAGTTTATAGCCTTCGTTCCGCGTCAGCAGATGGAATAATTCCGAAGCCTCATAAACTATCCCTTCGATTTCGATTTGCTTACCTTCCTCATTTTTTTCAAAAGCGGACTTCAGTTCGCTAATCCATTTTCCTTTTTTGAATTCGGAACCGTTTTCATTAAAGCTTACTGAATCTTTCTCTTTAAAAAGATAAGCAATGGAATGGGTCTTATGGTCCAGAATTGCGAAATCAACATTTACATATTCATCTTCAAAAAGGAAATCCTGGGTTTTGATCAATTCAAGATTCCAGAGTGGCGGACGGATTTTATAGATATTAATTTCTTCTTCGGAAACAATTTCACGGATTTCATATTCAATGGTGTTTTCATCAATCAGGTTCCAGGTGTAGGATTTCAATCTGGACTCAATCTGTTGATGAATATTTTTCGGTCCGCAGATCACTACTTTCTCCCCGCTTCCGATCTGATGCCTGAAAATCCCATCGAAGTTTGAAAAATGGTCAATATGGGTATGGCTGATGAATACTGCCGATACGGATTGCACTTCTTTTACCGTCAGCAAACTTGCCTCACCGCAATCACACAGATAATGCTTCGATGAATTCGGAATTTTTATTAATATACTGATGTCTTCTTTAAAAAGACTTTTTATTTCTGCCTGTAACATTTTTTAAGTTTTTATTTTCATTATCTGTTATTAATCCTCATTGTTCATTTAACGCAAAGTTCATAGAGATTCTCTGACACCTACCTGTTTTTAATTTTACCAAGCTACTTCGACAGGCTCAGCATAAACTTTTTCACTTAGCAAAGCACCCTGTTTTTTCAGTAAAAATTTATTACCAACAATCAGATTTCAATGAACGTTTTCTTCACTGCTGTACAAACATAACAAGAAAATCCATGACTGATTAAACACATAAAAAGTTCCGGTAAACCCTATTACCGAAACTCAATTTATTTAAAAACGGATTCTTTTCCTGCCTTTCTACGGATGCCGAAATCGGATTTCCGGATTTTGCACATTCTTTCATCAGCGGTGTGATGGAAAACGATGCCTTCCATGTTATTGTCGGGATTACTCAAAAAGCTTTTGATCCACTCGAAATCAAGACTTGCCAGATTGAGGATCTCGCTCCCATGCTTTACCAGCAAATGGCCTTTGATGTTTTCGGGATTTCCCTGTACTTTCTCGCCGATCAGTTCGTAGGTACCGTCTTCTACCTTGCCCGATTCGGCCAAAGCATGAAAACCTTCCCAGAAGTAAGCATCTTCTTTTCTGGCAGGATCACAGGCCACCCAATGCGGATGATGTCCGGTTACCGGATCTGCTTCCTGGCACGGGATCGCCCCTTCCGGAGCCGTTTTGCCTTTTTTGGCATCATACCTTTTGAAAAGCTTACCGTTGATGACTGCGCATGCGGAACCGTCGAACTTCTGCGTCGCAACTGCTTCGCCTTCAAATACCCAAAGGTTTTCAGGATTGATTTCGTTGATAACCCGTCCTAAATTATGTTTATCTTTTTTGAATAAAGTACTGATCTTTTTCATTTTAATCGCTTTTTTTAAATGATTATTCAGAAACAGCCAGCGCTGCTTTCACCGTGTCAATTACCACGGCATTCAGCTTTTTGTTGATCCTTTTCTGTTCTTTTTTTTCGATGCTGTCGAAAACTTCCGGGAAATCTTTTCCAAAATCTTCCAGGATGTCCTTTGCGAAAAGACCAATCACTTTTCCAGCCATTGTGGGCTCAAATTCACCAATTTTGCTGATGACATTGTTCAGCCTGTTAACGGTTGCATATTGCTCAAGCTCTTCCCAAATTCGCCGGGCATCTTCGCCAAACCGGATCTGCTTCTGAACTTTTTTCTCCTGTTTTCTTATCACTTTGGATTTCTCGATCCACTTTTCATTTTTATTTTTCAGAATAACCCTCGCGCCGTTTCCGAAGTAGCGGGTTTCCAGGGTCTTTATAATGGTTCCCTCGCACCTATTGTCTTCAAGTTCAGGAAGTCCCAGCCAGCCGGGAATTTTGGAATCGAATACGTTCGGGAACGCTAAAGCTTCTTCCAAAGTTCCATGAAAAAGGGTTTTTGCATAGAAAAATCCGGTTTCCTCAAAAATATGGTTAACGAATTCCGTATCCAGATAGGTGGTTCCGTTCAGTTTAATATCGAACGCATAAAATTCATTATGAGGGGCATATTCAATACCTTTCTGCACTTTTACGGCATCTTTCACAGGCTCCACTTCTTTGTGTTTATATCCTCCTCCAAATATTTCCCCATAGATCCCTACGGTTTCAGCGTCCGGATACAAAGCTTTCACTTTACCGAAAACCTCAACTACATTTTTTCTGTAACGCTCGAGAATCTGACGTGCATTGAAGAATTTCTCATTATCTTCGATAAAAGCAGTTCTCTTCGCTATCTTAATTTCCTTTCCGTCTGTAAAGAAAGAAAAATTGGCCCCGTGAACCTTTTCCTGCACGATGAAAACCTCATCCCCAAAGCCCTGAATCCTGATCTGTTCGATCACACGCGCCTGGTAAGCATTTTCTATCGAGTTGTATGTTTTAAAAATCATTTTTTTAATTTTTTATTTAACCATAAAGTTTTTGACACATAGGTTACATTAGATTGTAAGTTTCCTGTATTGTGCCTATTTTTAGAGCGCATAAGAGAAATATCGAAGATTTTCAAAAACTAAATATTAAATCCCCTTGTTCCCTATTCTTTCTGATTCATTATTTTCCATCTGAGTCAGCTGCCTTTTGGCATGAAGAGACAGGAAATAAATATATTCGTAAACATTAATTTTTCCTAATTCGTTCACCGTCATCGTTGTTCTGCAGAGCAGTCCTTCCCCATTTTTCATCCGGTCCAGATAGATCAGACATTGATGATACTGCATGGACATCAGGCTTCTGATTTCATTTAACTGCATTTGCCCTTTCGGCTCCATATGTTCGGGTCTGATCCATTTAAAGGCACCGTATTCTCCTACTTCTTCAAACTTTTCCCTGTCGAAAACATAATTTCGTATTTCAGCATCCAGGTCCTGACCTCCGGAATTCCGAAGTGCCTTTTTTGAACCTTTTTCAATAAGGATTAGCAGGTAGAAGTTCGTCAGATAAATATGTTCCAGAATCTGCCGGACCGTCCAGCCTCCGTTGGAAGGCCGATAATCCAACGTTATCCTGTCTTTCTCAAACCATCCGTCCACCTCATCAAAGCTGTATTTCAGATGGTCTCTTATCTCTTGTATGAATCCAAAAATATTCATTATTGTTTTTTAAAATTATTTAAAAGGCTCTCAATATTCTGCTTCCCGACCGGATTCATGGAATGGCAATAATATTCCGGCAGATCTAAACAATGATCCATGCAATATTCCACCAGCCATTTGGCACAGTCGTAGCCTGTTTTCTCAACGAATTTACCAGGGTCTGTTTCCATATAATGCTCATCGGCAAGGTCATGGTCAAAAGAGATCATTTCCGGCAGCCCTTTTTCCAGAATCCGGTCGACAAACGCCTGATAATTCCGGACGATATGCCAGTCATCTCTTTGGAAAATCTCCTGTTTCGTATATCTATAGGCGTCCCTTGGATTTCTTATATCGTCAAGGAACAGTAATCTTTTTGTCAATTCCATTGCTTTATTTTTAATTTGAAAAGTAAATATTCAAAGCTTTGATGATACTTTTCACGTTGGTGTTCGGATAAAATCCCGAACTGTTGATGCAGTTAATTTCAACAATCTTCCAGCTTTCTTTCGTTAAACAGATGTCCATGACAAATGCTTCTTCAAGGTTAAAAAAGCTGAAGCATTTCCCTGGCAAAAGCAAGTCCGTCTTCCGAAACTTTTTCCTCAAAAGGAGCCTGGTTATTAAATTTATAATATCCGGCATCGATGATCTGCCCGCCTACGATCCAGAGCCTGGCTTCCTTCAATGTCCTTTTTACTTCGGAAACCTGGATGAGAGAATCTTCCGTAATCCGGTTGGACGAATTTTTCAGGGCTTCAAATACAAAATCCTCCCATTCCGTTTCGCTGAATACCCTGCCCGTAAAAATCTTGGCTTCGTTATAGGGCTTGATGAATTTCTTTTCATCTTTTTCCCAAATAAGCTTGTCCGAAATTTTGTGAACCGTAACTTCATGATTCAGAAGATACGCTCCGTAATATTTTGAATAGATTTCATAAAGATGATTGCCTCCGTAAAATGAGCCCGGGAACCAGTGGGTGTTCTGTCTTCCTAGTCTGGCAATAGTTACGGATCCGTAAACGAACACATCTGTCCGGTTGGTTTTAAAATCTATTTTCTCTGCCGTTGGAGGAATATTGATCACCTGGTAATCGATATTCAATTCTTCCAGGGCATCAAAGATCTTATAATGATCGGGATCGTGATATACGTTTGCCTGAACTAAAAAAAACATGGTTATTGGTTTTTATTATTTTAATTTACTTTTTACAATCTCTGACAATTCTGTTTTTGCCTCGTCAGGAAATCCTGATAATCCCGGAATATCGTTGTATTCCAAAATAAACCGTTCTCCCTTTTCCGTCTGAAGGACGTCAATCGCAACGATATCAGCCTTAATGTTCTCCTGTAGCTGCTTTACTTTTTCAATCCACTCTTCTTCCGGACTGATCAGCTGATATTCCCGGGTTAAAGAATTGGCTTTCCAATATTTGCCTATCCTTTTCATCGCCCAGACCTTATTATTTACAGCAAGGTAACGGATGTCATCCTGATAATCTATAAATTGCTCCGTCGTTACATAATCGTTTTGAATAAACAGCAGGTCTTTCAATTCCTCCCATTGTTCTTCGCACATAACCAGGCTTTTTCCGTACCCGCCGTGATGGTTTCCCACCTTAACGACGAAAGGAAATTTCATTTCAATGTTTTTGAGCTGGGTCGTGCCGGTAGCCACATTAAAATCGATAACAGGTAAACCAAGTTTCTTCAGCCTGTTCAGCATGGACAACCGGTCGTAACCCATCAATAAGCTGGAAGCAGAATTTACGCAGGGAATTCCCGAATATTCAATCAATTCCAATATACTCCGGTGCCTGGCTTCAGGATTTATTGCACCTAGCCGCCAGAAAACAACATCCGGCTTACAGGCTCCGTCAGCATCGATAAAGTATAAAGCCGAATCTTTGACAACACATTCCGATGTCTGAATTTTCTTCTGAACGACATGATATCCTGCGAAATAATCCGGCCAGTAGCTTTCTCCGTTGATGATTAAAATGGTTTTCATGGTTTTTAATTTTTTAGATTTAAAATAAAAGCCGAATAATGGAAATGAAGATTATTTAAAAATTTCCGGCCTCCATCATCCTGCTTCCTGCCTTTTATTACACCATCACATCGGCGCAGTTGGAACTTGCAAAAGCAAAAGGTTTCGCTCTGAAGACGTATCCCATTCCGAGAATATATCCCATCGCATCTTTCAATGCAACATTGGATTTGAAATCCGGATCGGTATTGATGTCTGCGTGTACCTCCATTTCTACTCCATAGGCATCCAGCACCGCACAGATGGCATAGGCAATCTCTACGGATTTGTTGACTTCGTTCAGCATCCGTTCTTTAATGCTGATGCGCTGGAATTCTCTTTCTTTTCTGATAAAGGTAAACGCTCCTTTCCCCTCCCGGATGAATACGACTGCCGTAGCATAATTGATGGCATCACCATACACATGGGAATCCGATCCCACACATACTTTCAGTCGGTGGCCTAAGGCCTGTTCGCGGAGGATGGCTTCTTCTACCAGCTGTGTGATAGGGTTGCGGAAGATTTTTCCGTTCATGTTCTGCCATGTTTCTTGTTGCGTTTCCATTTTTTCTACATATTTGTTTGAATGTTAATTTATTATTGTTTTAATTGACTATTCGCGTCAATGGTCAATTCGCTTTGCTTGTCAATTTTTATATCAATTTTATTGACTATTCACTTGCGGAGCAAAATTCACCATTGACCATTGACCATTCACGCTTAAAAAACCACCCCGTCAAAAATTCCTTCAGAATTTTCGCCACCCCTCCAAAGGAGTGGAATTGCGGTTAAGGGTTTTGCCAAGTGTGCTTTGATTAAACTTTAGCCTAAAAATTCATCTTTCATTTATTGCCAATTGTGAATTCTTTCGGATCAATCCGCTTCGCTAGTCAATTTGATGTTGGTTTTTAACTCACCATTCACTTGCGAAGCAAAATTCACCATTCACCTTTTTGTTGATTCATCAGGAGTCGAACCTGAACAACAAGAGTCAAAGTCTTGTGTGCTGACCAATTACACTATGAATCAATTTTATAAGTAATGAGTAATCGGTAATCTAAATCATACTTCATAATTGCTTATTACTCATTACTTATATTATGGCGGAACAGACAGGAATCGAACCTGTACCTTTAGTTTTTCAGACTAACGTGCAGACCTGCTACACCACTCTTCCAGACAATCATTAATGATTGATAAGCGATAAAATGATATTAGTTAACCTGTTTCATCAATCATTATTTACCATTCATCAATAATATTTCGTACGGGAAGAGGGACTCGAACCCCCAAAAACCTGAGCCTAAATCAGGTGTGTCTGCCAATTCCACCATTCCCGCGGACTAATAAGCAATGGGTGATTAGTGATCGATAATATTATCCATTGCTTATTTTTAGAAGGTTTGAGAAAGCCTGTCTATCTATATAAACTATGCCAGTTTTGCTTTTGAAAGATCGTCTGCGCTTGACAAACTTTTCTCTTACCTTTTTTTTGATCGTAAATGAGTAGTTCCTACCGATTAATTGTCAATTTGACGATTCACTTGCGAAGCAAAATTCACCATTCACTTTCTTTTGACCATCTGACCGGGAATCGAACCCGGACAACAAGAGTACATTTCCTGCATGCTGCCGTTACATTATCAGCGGTTGGTGGAAGCAGCAGGATTCGAACCTGCTCAGCAGTAAAGCAACAGATTTACAGTCTGCCCCGACTCTCCGGCTTCGGCGTGCTTCCTCTTTTTATCAGTAATAGAGAATGAGTAATATTTCATACAAAATTTCCTATTCTTAGTTTTAATTTTGTGAAGAAAATTAAAGCCTGTCTTATTTTTTGTTTGATATAAGAACTTCTGCGCCCGACAGGCTTTTTCTTTTTCTCCGGAACTAATCTCATTTTAGTTATTTGAGATGGCTATGGGATTTGAACCCACTCAGCTTACGCAACGGTTTTGCAGACCGCCCCGACTCTCCCGCTTCGGCGAACCATCATTTTTTATGAGTAATGAACAATGGGTAATCTTTCCCTACCTAATAATTGATGAATATTATCTTCATTAAAACAAAGCCTGTCTTATTTTTTGTTTGATGTAAGAACTTCTGCGCTTGGACAAGCTTTATTTCCACTAAAAATTACATTATGTTTTCTTTATTTCTTTTTTCTATTTTGCTTCCGAGGTTAAGAAAAAGCCCGCCTGTATATTTTGTGTTTTTTTGGCTTAAAGATCATCTGCGCTCGGCAGGCTTTTCTTTCTCTCTTTGAAACAATTATTTTTATGTGAATGGTCAATTCGCTTCACTTGTCAATCTACAATCACTATTGAGCATTCGTTCTTTTGTACTCCATAAGGGAATCGAACCCTTGTTTTCTGCTCGAAAGGCAGACGTCCTGACCGTTAGACGAATGGAGCATGTTGTGAAGGAACAATTCGCTTAGTTTGTCAATTCCTTCGGGTTAATAGTCAATTTTAATCTATCCTGAAATTCACTTGCGGAGCAAATTCACCATTGACCAATCACTATCGAAACCACCCCGTCAAAAATTCTTTCGGAATTCTTGTCAACACCCAAAGGAGTGGAATTACGGTTAAGCTTTTTTCGTTTCTGCTTTTGATGAAAACTTTAGAGCCTGTTATTCAGCTGTAAAAATTCACAGTTCACTTTTTGTCTGGAAAGCAGGGTTCGAACCTGCGACCTCCCGCGTCCAAGGCGGGTAAACAACCACCGTTATCTTTCCAGTTTTCAGGTCCATTTTATTATCTTTCCCGGGAGACAGCCGGTGCAGATCGTTTCATGGACCTTTTGTGATTCCGACAGGACTCGAACCTGTAACCCTGGGTTTAGAAAACCCATGCTCTATCCATTGAGCCACGGAACCTTTGGTGTGAATGGTCAATCCGCTTTGCTTGTCAATGGCCAATTCCTGCGGATTAATGGTCAATCTTTACCCATTTTAAAATTCACTTGCAGAGCAAAATTCACCATTCACCATTCACTAATAGAAACCACCCCGTCAAAAATTCTTTCGGAATTTTCGCCACCCCTCCAAAGGAGTGGAATTGCGGTTAAGTTTTTTTTCGTTTACGCTTTTGATTAAACTTTGGCCGTAAATTCACTATTCACTTGCGAAGCAAAATTCACTATTCACAATTGATCATTCACTTTTGTAATCCCGGNTTTTTTTTCGTTTACGCTTTTGATTAAACTTTGGCCGTAAATTCACTATTCACTTGCGAAGCAAAATTCACTATTCACAATTGATCATTCACTTTTGTAATCCCGGAAGGGCTCGAACCTTCAGCCTTCGACGTATCAGGTCGATGCTCTAACCTATTGAGCTACTGGATCGTTTATTACCTTTTAGGCATAAAAAAAGCGCCTCTTTTCGGGAGGCGCTCTATATTTTTACACGTGTCGGTTCATTAGCCGACCCATTTATATAAGCACCTTTTACCCATCAGTTCACTGTCAAGAAGAATAACACGCGCATATCCCTGCCCCATCGGCTGTGTGCCGTGGTCTCTTGAAGATAAATTGGATATGTTGTTAAATTGTTTCATTTTATTTTTCTTGTTTTAAAAAGTTTTTCTGATAGCTGAAAACCTGTTGCTTTCAATTTTCGGTTGCAAAGTAAGGACGAAATTTTTTAATCCACAAATTTATTTTTCAATTAAATATTTGAAAATCAATTATTTATGTCTTATTTTAAGATAGAGAATTCCTGTCCGCAATATCCTGCAGATGTCTTAGATACCTAAATGACTGTCTCTCATCGGGTTACTGATCACGCTTTATTTTCGTATTAATTGTTCATTTGTTATTAAAAATTTTTCACTTTTATGGTTATTTTTTTTCGTTCTAAATAATTTCTGCCCTAAAAACACAGAAAACGCCCCGACAATCGAGGCGTTTCTGCAGTATTTTGATTTAATTTTTACGGGATTATTGTAAATATTTTTCAAAGCAAGCCCATTTCGCCTCATAAGATATCATTCCTTCATACCCAAACGATCCCTTTAGTACAGGGCGATCGCATAGATTTAAACTGATATGTGCTCTTTGTATTGTCATAAATTTGTTGCGGCAAAGATAAATATTTTTCTGAAGCCAGAGAAGCGTTTATTGATCATGGTCATAAACAGCAGGTAACTTCGGTACTTCTGTTAACTGCTTTTTATGAATTTTGATTTCCGTTTTTTTCAATAGGTATTCTGTCTAATTCTTCCAGGTCGGGAAACAGGCTTCTCTGATGATCATACCGACTTTTATGTTTGGTAATTGCAATAATTACAAGTTATTTTGCTGCGATCAGGGAAAGGTGAGGAACTATTTCTTTTATCCTTTTTTATGAATATAATGGAGTTATCGCTGAAGCGGCAATTTCCTCGGCGATTTCGATTGCATTTCTGCCATCATGTTTTAAATGAAAATATTTATCGGTATTATCCATCTATGAAACATTTATTCCCAGGTCATTTTTATTTTTTAACGCAGTTTCAACAAATTTTAGCAAATTATTCACTCTTATTTCAATAAAGATTTCCGAATAATTTGATGCCGAGCTTATCTCACTGATATTTTGCAAGATTATCAGGCAGTCTTCATAAGCTGCTTCAAGTTCTTCATTTACTATAAAAAGGTCTTTTTCATTTAATGCCGGAATAACTTTACAGCCGAGATCTTTCAGGATTTTATGTCCCCAAAGTTCTTTTCGACAAATCTCAAAACCAAACAAATCACTTGCAGGATTAAGAAATTCACCCTTAAAATTTTCAGATAAATAGATAAATGATATGGTAATACTCATCTCAATTTCTAAACATCCTGTTCCTTCCCATTTTGTATCTGGAAATATCTTTCAGAATCACTTCATCCTCCGGGTTGAAATGTTTCAGTTCATTTACGATTTCTGAACGGGTGGCTACTTTTTCGGCAATAATTTCGTAGGCAATGTTTCTTGTGGTGGATCGCAGCTTCGGATCTTTTTTAAATTCGTGCTTCAAAGCTTCAAGATATATGATCTTTTTCTCGGAGGGTGTTTTCCCGTACAGTTCGCGGATCTGCTGATCTAATTTTTTTACATCAGAAATATTAGCGAAGTAATTGTTCAGGCAATTAAATGCATCACGGTCTTCTTCCCAGCCTTTGAGCAGGATTTTCTGAGCTTCATCGGGCATTTTCATTTTTTTGCGGTAAATCAGGGAACCCTTAACCATCTGGTTGTTGGTTACATAATCGTCCACGACCATCTGATAATAAGTGTTGGCCTGATGCCGGTCGTTCATCTGAAGGTAAAGATCACCTACTTTTTCTTTTTGTCCGAGTTCTCCATAAAGATCAATCGCTTTCTTATATTGCCGGGCTTTTTCATAACAATGGGCCGCTTCGGATCTGTTCTTTAATTTTTTAAGATAAATTACTGCGGCTTCATTATAGAATCCGCCGTTTTCCAGGGTTTTTGCTCCGCGATAGTAATCTTTCATTAAATTCATGTATACTTTTGCGGCTCTTTTATAGTCTTTCTCACCAATGTATTTCAAAGCGAGTTCTTCGTATTTATTCCTGATTTTATCAAAAACGGAAGCTTCCAGATAAAAATTCCCTCCTCCTTTTCCTCCCTTGGTTCCTGTATTCTTTTCTTTTTCCTTCTTTTCCAGCTGCATCAGTACCACAAAAATAATGAAGGCAACAACGATAAATATCACCAGCGTACCGATAACACTCCAGAAACTTTCATGGAAGAGCTGGGCCAAAATTCCGATCACTTTAATGATAACCAGAATAAAGAAGGCGGCCAAAAATTTTTCGGTAAACTTCTGCCTATTCATTTTTGTCTGATTTTAAAATGGTTTTATCTTCACTGAAAAGACGGTATAAAAGAAGAATAATGCCGATGATAAGCAGCCATACAAACCAGTTGTAGCCGAACATGGCAATCAGTGGGAAGAAGATATACGCGAGCATCGCAACAAGAACGCCCATCAGGAGAATCTTAACCCCACCCGGAACATTTTCCCCGCCCATATTCATCGATTTTCTTTTAACAAAAAAAGAATATAAACCTACGGCTCCTGTCATAGCGACAATCAGCCAGAAAATCTCCGTAAAAGTGGTACTTTTTTCTTCAACCTTATTGCTTCCGGTATCTGACGATGCCACCGGAGGCGGAAGCTGCGGATATTCTTTCGTTCCGTATAGCTTTCCGAGAGAATCTTCGATCAAAACGGCTTTCTTCTTCATAATGGTTTTCACAATTCCTTTATCTGCCTGTTTTCCCGAATCTGATTTCCTGATGGAATCCGCTATTTTTTTCCTGATCTTTTCTTCATTCTGAGAGAGATAGGTTACGATTTTCTTCCGGTAAACCCGTTTTAGGGAATCTGTTGCCGCATCTGTTTTATCATTGAGCTTAAAAATATCGTTCTGGATTTTATCAATCGGTCTTCCCCCGTTCTTCAGGTATTCTTGGTAACTTTTTTCGCCGGGTTTACTGTATTCTAATGAAGCGGTCAGTTGTTCTTTCATAAGCTTCCGACGTATTGCTCCATACATCGAATCTATTTTTATATCAATGTCCGTTACGCCTGATTTGTACGCGACTATGGGAGACATCACGGTTTTATCGGGAGCCTGAATTTTTCCTGAAGAAATTTTAGGCGATGCTTCGGGCTTATCAGTATTAAAATGCATAAAAACCCTGGCTAACCCGATCATCAAAAGGACTCCCCAAAATACCCAACCGTAATTTCTCCCTGAATATTTTTCGCTGAAAGGATCATCCTCTTTTTTACCGAAGAGTTTTTCCAGCCAGGGAATCTTAAATTTAAAAATTCCGAAACCGTCTCCTCTGGATGTTCCCATGATATCAAGAGGAACTCCAAGCTCAACTGCCCTGTCAGGATATTTTTCGATATATTTTAAATATTTCTCAATCTCTTTTTTATTTCCCGCCATTACCTTTTTCAGGTCAAACGGAAGGTTTTTCATCCATTCTTCTTCGGTTTGCGGCTTCTGAAGGTTTTGCAGAATCTGCTGATCGTCGATTTCCACGGTGTAGCTGGTAATGTGCTGAGGGATTTTTACGCCATTCAGAGGCTTTTTTATTTTTGCTCCGGATGGTTTCGGGTTCTGAATAATTGAAAGCCAGTCGATTTCTTGATTTAATCTAACAAAACCAAATTCCGGATGCATGATCAGGAATACAGCATCTGTCGGTTCCCATTCTTCAGGGTTAATCTTCGGATAGAATATAGTGTTCTCCGGAATGAAAAACTTATTGTCGACACACTGGAAATAAGCATTTCGCCCGATGTCATTCGGAGCCAGATCTTCAAAAACCAGAAAACATCCGTATAACACATTCGGTTCGGACGAAGGAACCGGAAACGCGAGAACCTCATTCAGACGGATGTCTAAAATTTCCATTTCATGCAGCCATACGAGAGGTGAAGAACCTTTGATCAAAAGTCCTTTCCTGGGATAGCTGTTTTTCGGAAAAGGTTTGATTCTAAGCTCCATATTCTAAAACATGCTTAATAAAAGCTTCCATGTATTCCCTGTACATTTCGTCCGTTTCCCTGATTTTGAGTTTTGAATCCTTAGGAAGATAGTATTCCGACCCTCCGAATTCTTTTTCCGTCGCCAGTGCCATATATCCGTAATGGGTGGAAGGCATATAGAATACCGGGATATTTTTATTACTGCTGATAAAAGTAAGCATTCCCCGGAGATCCGTTATGATTTCGCTGCCATCATCGAATGTGAATTTATTTTTATTCTGATTGGCAAAGACCTGTATTTTCTCATAATTCCTCGTTAAGCTGTACACATTTTCACTACGTGATCCCAAAGCAAATTTATCGATTACCAATTCCTCCACACTGTTGATCCCTATTTTGTTGAAATTATTTAAAATTTTGGTTCCCTTGTTTTTGAGTTTGCGGAGTTCAACATCGGTTTTGATTCCGTTTTTAATAATTTCATTATGGTTCTTTACACTTTCTATCGAAAGCTCGCCTTCAATACTGATCTTAAAAACGGTAAACACTTCAGATCTGTACAGATAAAAATTCCGGTTAAAATAAATCAGGTTAAAATCCTGAGGAATATTGTATCCGGTGAGATTCATTTCAGAATATTCCTTTAGATTAAGATTAAGTTTAGACAAGATCTTTTTATCAGGCTGGTATTGTGCCAGAATATAATTTCCGGCTTTGTCTTTAGCCAACGCAAACTGGCCTCTGGGTTTTACAGATATTTTTTCAGTGATAACTTCACAGCCCTTTTGGGTACTGATGTTCTGATAAATATTCCGATTGTAATAATTATCTGAAAGATACGTTTTCAAAAGTTGTTTCTTATTGCTCAGAATGTAAAAATCCCCTTCATACAGAAAGGTTTGAATCCTGTCTTTAGGCGTGGGAAATAAGAGAGGGTAATTTTTAGGAACTAAAGTTTTAATGCCGCTATTATGAAAATTGTTTTCCCGGCTCCTCTTCGGCGGATTTGCCCACAATTCTTTTAAAGGAAGCCTCATTTTCTGAATGTGCTTTCTGGTTCCCTGATGGTGCTTGTAAAAATTCAGCTCGCCGTCTGCGGAGGTCGTGATCAGGAATTTCAGGCGGTCGCGGTTTTCATGGATTACTTTCTGAAGATTCCGTTCCGCTATATTTTCCTGATGGGTAATAAAAAAAACTTCCAGGTCCTTTTGCGGATGTTCTTCATTTAGAAACCTATCGAGTGTCTGAGAGGCTTCCAGCACAGGGCTTACCTGATTCAGACCATCAATGACCTGATCCACATTATCAAGTGAAACGGGAATATTGTTCTGTCCCAGGGCAAAAACTGTACATTCAGAATGGGCCTTGGGATGCTTGATGACCGCTATTGCCGAAGCAAATGCCAAAACCTTCGGCGTTCCCCAGTTTTTCAGGGAAGTATCGATGAGAATTATGCGCTGAAAGATATTTTCTTCGGGTGGAATTTCCCTTTGGATATACAACGATTCGTTGTTGGCGATGCGGCTGACGAATATTTCGTCTTCATGGGCAAATTCCGACAAGAGCATCCGGTGCAGCTCTCCTTTATTGGTCATATCCGAGATACCTCCGATCGGCTGTTCGCCCGGCGAAAGATGGCGCATCGGAATTTTCAGTCCGCTCCAGATTCTTTTAATCAAACTTCCGACCTGGAAGGTCCTGGGCTCTTCGATCAGTTCCCGGATAAAATCTTTACTGGTTTCTACCGTAGTTTCTTCCTGCACGACTTCGTCTTCCGGTTCCGGCATATCTTTGAAGCCTTTCATTGCTTCGATAATTAATCTCGCTGAAGAAAATTTATCATTTAATGTCGCTAAAATATTCAGATGCTTTGAAAACACGGAGACCGGAAGTTCCGTTTGCCGCGCAGCATCAACAAGCTTCTGAGGGCTTTTTAAATACGTTTTTATTATATATTCAGACTGTTTTGCAGAAACCGCAGCAGGTGCTCCGGAAAATATGGTCTGTAATAGAAGAACTCTATTTTTACTTCTTTTGTAATGTGCCGGTAAAGATTTCAGCGTCTCCAGAAATTGAAATGCAGGGCTTATGACATGCTTAACATATTCATGCGATGCCAAAGGATGTTTCCGTATTCCCGTTTTAATGCTTTTAAGATCCAGATATCCTTCATTTGTTGCATAAAGGGCTAATAGAAGAGGCGTTAAAAAAGGCAGCCCCATAAGCTGAAATTCTTTTAAAATCTCGATCAGATAAGCTCGGTAAACTACTGCTCCTATTCCCGGAATCGAAATAAGATTGTTTTCATTATATCCGGAACTATCAGGAACATCTTCATCGGTCGTCCATTCCCAGAAATAATCCTGGTACGACTGGAAATAATCATTTAATTCCATTCTTTTGATTTTTCAGTCAGACGGAATGAGCTTACCGACAATTTACGGAAATCTTCTTTATCAAGGGACAAAACATTTCCGCTCTTGTTCCACAAGAGCCAGTGATCGCGCCCGGTGTTATATTTTCTCTGTAATAAAGAGCTCAGGTTTTTACATTCAAAATCGTATCCTGACGGTAAGAGATGACCGTCTTTTGACCAAAATGTTTTCCCCGGCAAACTCAGTAAAGGCTCTCCGATGAATAAGGCCTGGTTATTAATAACAATCCAGTCGGTTTTTTCCAGTTTAAATTTTGGCAGCGCAACAATGGCTTCCCTAATCTCTTTTATTGAACATAACAAAGCTGTTGCCGAATACTCTTCTTCAATTGGTTTAAGCTTAATTTCAATTTTTTCATCAATTCCAAAAAAATTATTATTGGAAGGAGGGAAAGTCAATTGAAAAGCTTTATCAATGGGATTCCACAGTAAACCTGTTCGTATTTTTTTAGTAGGAACCAAAGCATCTTTTCTGAATAGCAATCCTTCTCTTAATTCGTAAAGCAAAAAATCCGGCAGCTGCTGAATTTCCGGTGAAACGGTCTGTTCACCGGTAAAACCTTTCAGCCAGATCACGTCTTCTTCCAAGGCAACCTGAACATTTTTCCACCCCCGGATCGAACCTAAGAAATCTTTACCGGTCCTCGGAATTTCTGCCCAGAATTCTTTTAAACGGTCTGGAGAATCTTTTGCCATAGATTTTCAATTTCCTGTTGAATAAACTGTTTCTGCTCGGAATTTCTGATCCATTCGCAGCGGGTCTGAAGATATCTCAGTTTATCTTTGACCACATTCTGCTCTTCAAAACTCAATGATCCCTGATTCCATTTCTCTACCAGAATTTTAACATCTTTCATTACTTCTTCCGGATTCGGCGTTTTGTTCTGCATTGCCTGCGGATGGGATTTCGGATGATCATCTTTTTCAATGGTTCTGTTGATAATGCCTTCAAGGATTTCAATCTGCTCTTCCGTATCCCAAATGTGCTTTAATACCCATAAATCGGATAATACCGCTTCATTTCTACCGCAGATTAAAGCACTTGCCGCAATAAGATTCTGGAGTTTTACAGCTCGGCGGTCGGAAATTGCAATTCCTGTATTTCTGAGACTTATTACTGTGTTTAAATAGACTTCATAAACCGGCCGTAAATCTATTGTTTTACAAAGCTCCTGCAAGTCACGGATTTCATGGGAAAGAATTTCTGGTGTTTCCGTTTCCATGTTGTTTTCAAGTTTTCTTCCGGCCAAAAGCACCTGATGAAGCAGATCCGGACTAACATAATCCACATTAATCCTGATCAGGAAGCGGTCGAACAAGGCGTTCAACGCTTCATCTTCAGGAAGCACGTTGCTTGCTCCGACGAACATCAATGCAGGAAGATGTTTGGTTTCTTTTCCTCTTCTGAATATCTTTTCATTTAAAGCCATTAACAGGGAATTCAGAATCGCCGAATTGGCATTGAAAATCTCATCCAGAAAGACCATTGACGCTTCGGGCATCATCCCTTCGGTATTCGTGAGCAATTCCCCTTCTTTCAATTTACGGATGTCGAAAGGGCCGAAAATCTCATTCGGTTCGGTAAAGCGTGTTAACAGATATTCGAAATTTTTCCCGTCTTTTACGGTTTTGGCCAAAGTCCTTACAATAGCAGATTTTGCCGTTCCGGGAGGACCGTATAAAAATGCGTTCTCTCTCGCCAAAAGACAAATTCCCAATAAATCAACCACATCATTTTTTCCGACAAATGTATCTTTTACGAAGGTTAAAACCTTATTTAATTTTTCTATATTCTGAGTCATCTGTTTTACATTAATTTTTTAACGCAAAGTCCGTGAATTTTATTTTAAAACAGCTATTTCCAGTTAAAAAAGGTGCTGGAGTCTAATAAGTCTTACTGTCTTTATTTTCTTTGGTAGTTACCTAAAGTTATCTTCTGCATTTATCACTTTTAGTTCTTTCCAAAATACATCTTTGTGCAATCCGAATTCTGCGATCAGCAACTGATTGATATATGGAATTTCAGCAAGTCTGTAAGATTTTCTTTCTACAATCCTTTCCAGGTATAGCTTTCGGTATGTTCTGTCTTTTAATTCTTCTTCCCAATTGATGGGTTCCAGTTCCAGATCCATTCCCACCGCTGAATAATGGAATCGTTTCAGAACATTTTCAAGCATACTCATCAAAACATCTTCCGGATCAGCATCATGTAAAGCCAAAATTATCTGTGGTAAAAACCTTAATGAGAGATCCGCGGACAATATAGCCGGGATATTTCTGTTGCCACTATAAGGAGGGATTAACCTATTTAAATCTTTTGCCGTATTTTCTCTTATCAGGTGGAGCCGGACACTGTGATATAGTATTTTTGCAGCCCACACCGCCGTTTTTTTATCAAAACTGATTTGATCAGAAAGAAATTCCAACCGCTCTTTTTCAAACTCAGCCTCAAAATAATCTGCAGCATCCGATTCTTCCTTTTCAGAAATTTCATGAAAATCGGTAAAAATGGTAATGCACTCTTCTTTTCTCAGTAAAAATAAAGTGTCTAAAAATGGAGATTTTGATTCGAGCATCCCACAAAAATAGAAATATTATATATAAATCCTAAATTTATTTATGAATATGAAGAATAAAATTAAGTAAGATATGAATAATGGATAAAATTACGAACTCCTGAAGTGTATTAAAGCTTTTGAATAATAAAAATGAGTATCAATTCTTAAGGGCAGAGAGATGCTTATGCATTAAACGATTCGTAATAAACAGCATGCTCCTGTGAATGTTTTATCTTTTAACAGGTGGCTCCTGTGGAACCCCTTTAGCCTTGCCCTGGTTTCCTGCTTCTCGAAGGTATC